>CASKJV010000009.1 GCA_949388605.1 uncultured Clostridia bacterium | reverse complement strand
GCGCTCAAAGTATATAAATTTCAAAAAAGTGTGACATATGATTGACTAACCTACATATTAAATTTAAGATAATTTAATTATTATGTAGAAAAAAATATTAAATATGATATAATACCTTTAATATTTTGTATTAAAAACGTGTTAAATTTGAATTTATAATATACCAAATATCATAAATATTTGAATACATAAATTTTAAAAAATAGTTAAATATTTATAATATATAAAGTAAATAATTATCTAATAAGTTATCGAAATATAGTTTATAATACAAGATATAATTAGGAGGTAATATTGGAAAAATTAGTAGTTATAGATGGAAATAGTATTTTAAATAGAGCATTTTATGGAATAATGAGTAGTAAAATGCTTCAAACAGCAGATGGAACATATACAAATGCTGTATATGGTTTTTTAGCTATTATGTTTAAATTAATAGAAGATGTAACACCAGATTACTTAGTAGTTGCATTTGATGTAAAACATCCAACTAAAAGGCATGAAATGTATGCAGAATATAAAGGAACAAGGCATGGAATGCCAGATGAGCTTGCTGCTCAAATGCCTATTATAAAAGAAGTTTTATCTGCGATGAATATAAAAGTAATTGAACTTGCAGGATATGAAGCTGATGATATTTTAGGAACTCTTGCTAAATCAGTAGAAAAAGAAAATGTTGATGTAACATTACTTACAGGAGATAGAGATTCTTTTCAATTAGCATCTGATAAAATTACAATAAGAATTCCTAGAACTAAAAATGGAAAAACAGAAACAGAAAATTTTGATAGAAATAAAATATTAGATGTATATGGGATTGAACCTCAGGAATTAATTGAAGTAAAAGGTTTAATGGGAGATAAATCTGACAATATTCCAGGCGTACCAGGAGTGGGAGAAAAAACAGCATTAAATTTAATAAAAGAATTTCACTCTAT
Source organism: uncultured Clostridia bacterium (assembly GCA_949388605.1). Lineage (GTDB taxonomy): Bacteria > Bacillota > Clostridia > TANB77 > CAG-508 > Scatovivens. The sequence continues at coordinate 70,736 of CASKJV010000009.1, read as the reverse complement.
TGATACAATTTATGAAAAGTTAGAACTAGGCGAACCAATTGTTAAAGGAAAATTAAAAGAAAATCTAGAAAATAATAAAGATATGGCATTACTTTCTCGTGAATTAGGAAGAATAGATATAAATGCTCCAATAGAAAAAGAACTTGAAGAATTTAAAGTAAGAGAATGGGATAATGAAAAAGTTCTAGAAATATTTAGAAATTTAAGATTTAATAGATATATTGAAAGATTTCATTTAGAGCAAAATCAAAACAATATTCAAGAAGAAAAAGATATAAAAAAACTATTTGAGTATGTTGAATTAAAAGATGATAATGAAATTAAAGAACTTATTTCGAAGATTGAACAGAAAAAAATTCTTTATTACTATTTTGAAAAAAATAATACAAATGATAATGGATTAATAATAAAAAAAGAAATTAAATATATAAATATTTATGAAGAAAAAGAAAATAAAGTATATAATATAGAATTTTCGAAAGAAAAAATAAAAGATATATTTGAAAATGAAGAAATTTTAAAATGTGGTCATAATTTAAAAGAAGATTATATATTATTAAAACAAAATAATATTAATTCAAAAAATATGATGTATGATGCTAAAATTGCAACTTATATTTTAAACTCTGTATCTAACGCATATTCTATTGAAGATATATCAAGACATTTTTTAGAATTAGATATAGCAGATTATGAAAATAAAGAAGAAACATCAAATATACAAACTAGTTTATTTGATAAATTAGCAGAAAAAGATTCTATAGATACAGCAGATTTTATATATGCTATATATGCATATGTAATAGGAAAAACTAGAAATAAAATATTACAAGAATTAGAAAAAATTGATTCTATTCAATTATTTAATAACATAGAAATGCCAATTGTAGAAGTTCTAGCTGATATGCAATATGAAGGTATGTATATAGATGAAAAAGAATTAATACAATATGGAGAGTGTTTAAAAAAGCATATTGAAGAATTAAAAGTAGAAATATATGAAATGGCAGGAGAAGAATTCAATATTAATTCTCCTAAACAATTAGGAACTATATTATTTGAAAAATTAGAATTAAAACCATGTAAAAAGACAAAAAGCGGATATTCAACTGATGTAGATGCTTTAGACAAAGTCAAAAATGAGCATCCAATAGTTGAAAAAATATTAGAATATAGACAAATTATGAAACTAAATTCTACTTATGTTGAAGGACTAATTCCATTTATAAATCCTAAAACTAAGAGAATTCATACTTTTTTTCATCAGACAGTTACAGCAACAGGTAGATTAAGTAGTACAGAACCTAATTTGCAAAATATACCTACTAGAAGTGATTTAGGTAAAAATTTAAGAAAGGTTTTTAAACCAGAAGAAGGAAAAATCTTTATAGATGCAGATTATTCACAAGTTGAATTAAGAGTAATGGCACATATGTCTAATGATGAAACAATGATAAAAGCTTTTAATTCTGATGCAGATATTCATACAATATGTGCATCTCAAGTATTTAATGTTCCTATTGAGAATGTATCAAAGGAATTAAGAAGCAGAGCTAAAGCAGTTAATTTTGGAATAGTCTATGGAATAAGCGATTTTGGATTAGCAGAACAGATTGATATAAAAAGAAGTGAAGCCAAAACATATATTGAACAATATTTAGAAACATATCATGGAATAAGAGAATACACAGATAATATTGTTGAAGAAGCTAAGAAGAAAGGATATGTATCTACTTTATTTGGAAGAAGAAGATATATACCAGAATTAAATTCTAAAAATTATATGATTAGAAAATTTGGCGATAGAGCAGCTATGAATACACCTATTCAAGGAACTGCAGCAGATATAATGAAAATTGCTATGATTAAAGTTTATAACGAATTTAAAAATAGAAATTTAAAATCAAAAATAATTTTACAAATACATGATGAACTTTTAGTAGAAACAGTATTAGAGGAAAAAGAAGAAGTAAAGAAAATATTACAAGAATGTATGGAAAGCAGTTGTAATCTTTCGGTTCCATTAACAGTAGATGTTGAAGAAGGAGAGTCTTGGTACCAGACTAAATAAATAAGAATGACCAATTGGGGACGTTAGTTTTTGGACATTAATGACCTTTTTTATACGTATGTTAGGAAATTAAAATAACATATGTCCCTAATTGGACAAAAATGTCCAAAAACTAACGTCCCCAATTGGTCATAGAAGGAGATAAGTATGAAAAAAAGAAAAAAAGAAGACTTATTTGAAAATTATTCAAAACGAAATGTTACAGTATATTTAATATTGAGAATATTAGTAGTTATAACTTTAATAAGACAAGTGTTTTTAGGAAATTGGAATAATGTATTTTTATGTGTTTTAACTTTAGGGTTATTTTTAGTACCAGTATTAATAGATAAGAAATTTAATATACAACTTCCAGATGCTTTACAGATTATAATTTTATTATTTATATATTCTGCTGAAATATTAGGAGAAATAAATGAGTTTTATTTAGTTATTAAACATTGGGATACTATACTACATACATTAAATGGATTTTTGTGTGCTGCAATAGGATTTTCTCTAATTGATATATTAAATCGTAAAGAATTCTTTCATGCTACAATGTCAGCATTATTTGTTGCTTTAGTCGCATTTTGTTTTTCAATGACAATAGGAGTATTGTGGGAATTTTTTGAGTATGGTATGGATACAGTATTTTTAAAAGATATGCAAAAAGATACAGTGCTTACTACAATATCAACAGTTAATTTAGAACCTAATGGAAAAAATGTTCCAGTAACATTAAAAAACATAACGAATACAGTAATCGAATCTATTGATGAAAATGGAAATAAAATTCAAACATTGATAGAAGGAGGCTACCTAGACATAGGTATTCATGACACAATGAAAGATTTAATAGTAAATTTTATAGGTGCAATTACTTTTTCAATAATAGGTTTGCTTTATATAAAAAATAAAGAAGAATATAAATTTGCAGAAAACTTTATTCCTGTAATGAGGAAAAAATGACAAAATATTGTCTAATTTTGTTGTATTAAGAAATAAATTTTTAAGTAGCTTAACATAATTGTTGACAAACTATAAATTATATAGTAAAATAAATGTCGTAAATAAAATATTATCAAGAGTGGACGAGAGAATCGGCTTTTAGACTCCACAGCAACCTATTAATTTAGGTGCTAACACCGACAGAGCGCAAAAAGATGCTTTGAATGATGATTATGCCAATAATTAAATTATTCAAGAACTCTATTTGGGCATAGAGTTCTTTTTGTGTGTAAAATTAAGCTTTTATCATTGTTATAGTTTTGAGAATTATATAATAATTTTTGAAATACTAATTTGAATAAAGCTAAAGAAATGAAAGGAGAAAAATTATGAGAAGATTATTTACATCAGAAAGTGTTACAGAAGGACATCCAGACAAATTATGTGATTATATATCAGACAGTATATTAGATGCATATTTTGAAAAAGATCCTTATTCAAGAGTAGCATGTGAAACAGTTGCAGGAAAAGGTCAAATTTTAGTTACAGGAGAAATAACTTCAAGTGCAGAAGTTGATATTGAAAAAATAGTAAGAGATACTATTAAAGAAGTTGGATTCGATAATAGTGAGACTGATATTGATTATAAAACATGTAAGGTCTTACTAAATATTTCGAAACAATCAGAAGATATAGCATTAGGTGTTGACAAATCTTTAGAAAATAAACAAGGTAAAAAAGAAGAATCTGAAGGGGCAGGAGACCAAGGGATGATGTTTGGATTTGCTACAGATGAAACTGAAGATTTTATGCCAATGCCAATATATTTAGCACATAAATTAGCTAAAAGATTAAGCAAAGTTAGAAAAGAGAAAATAATTGATTACATAAGACCAGATGGAAAAGTACAAGTTACAGTAGAATATGAGAAGGACAAACCTTCAAGAATAGATACTATTGTTGTATCTACACAACATAATAGTGATGCTAATTTAGAAAAATTAAAAGAAGATATAAAAGAATATGTAATAAAACCAGTAGTACCAGAAGAATTATTAGATGAAAATACAAAATATTACATAAACCCTACAGGAAGATTTGTTATAGGAGGACCTTTAGGAGATAGCGGACTAACAGGAAGAAAAATTATAGTAGATACTTATGGTGGATATAGCCGTCATGGAGGAGGAGCATTTTCAGGAAAAGATCCAACAAAAGTTGATAGATCAGCTGCATATATGTCAAGATTTATTGCTAAAAATATTGTTGCAAATGGGTTGGCAAAAAAATGTGAAATACAATTATCTTATGCAATAGGTGTTGCACAACCAATTTCTATATATGTAGATACTTTTGGAACAGGTAAAATTTCTGATGATGAAATTGTAAAGAAAATTAGAAATACATTTAAACTTACTCCAAGAGGAATTATTAATAGTTTAGATTTACGAAGACCAATTTATAAAAAGACTACTAATTATGGACATTTTGGAAAAAAAGATTTACCATGGGAACAAATAATTAAAATGCACTAATAGTGAAAATTTTAATAAATTAGTATTTTAATTTATTAAAACTATAAAAATATAACCAAATTATTGTTAAAACATAAAATGTAAGTATTATTGCCTGCTAAAGTTTAGCTTTAGCAGGCTTTTTGAAATGTAAATGTAATATTGGAAATGTTGACTTTTGTAACATTTATTTATATAATCAAATTGAAAATGGGAAAATTATACATAAGAGGTGAGATAAATTGAAATATAAAAAAGTAGTAATAGTTACTCTAACAATAATAGTAATTTCATACTTATTAATGTCATTTATACCTATAACTTGTAACAAAGTTTATGCAGCAAAAGTACCGGCAGGCACTTTTACTAATGATATAAATGGAATAGATGAAAATTTATATCCAGGATATAAAGCATTAATACAAAACATGAAATCGAAACATTCTAATTACACATTCAAACTTTACTATACAGGACTGGATTGGAATGAAGCATTAGTTGCTGAATATCAAGGTCATGGAAAATCTCCTAAAAATTTATTTCAAGTAGGAGATAAATATAACGGAAAATGGATGTGCCCATTATGCGGAAATGGTCAGTATGATAATGGTTCTTGGCGTTGTGCATCTTTAGATGCAATTGCATATATGATGGATCCAAGAAATTCTATTAATGATTCTGATGTATTTCAGTTTAAAACTATAGAAGGCGCCGATGTTACTTATAATGATATTGCAAGAGTAGTATCTGGTTGCGGCACTTTCTTAAATAATCATGAAGCAATTCAAGCAATTGTTGATGCAAGTAATCAGTATAATATAAATGGATATTTTTTGGTATCAAAAATAATCAACGAACATAGTAAAAATGGATCAGCTTTAAGTAATGGAAATGGATATAATGGAAAATATGTAGGATGCTATAATTATTTTAATATTGGAGCATATGGTAATGGAAAAGCAACAATAATAAATAATGGATTAGCTTATGCACAAAGTCATGGATGGACTTCTATTAGAGCCTCTATATTAGGAGGAGTAGCAGAAGTAAAAAATACATATATAAATGAATATAGACAAGATACTTTATATTATCAAAAATTTAATGTATCAGGAAAATCTACATTGGCATCTCATCAATATCAACAAAATATAATGGCAGCACAAAGTCAAGGATCAAGTTTTAAAGCTTATTATAGTAATTTAAATACAAATAATCATGTATTTATTATACCAGTATATGAAAACATGCCTAGAACAGCTTGTGGTAGGCCAAATGTTACACAAGTAAATAACATTTCATATGAAAACGGTGTTGTACAAAATGTTACTAAATCTTTAAAAGTTAGAGCTTCTGCTAATGGTACAGCAATAGGTGCTTTAAATAATAATGAGCCTATTAAAATATTGCAAAGAGCTACAACACAAGTAGGTGGATATTATTGGGACTTAATTGTTTCAAGTAAAGACGGAACTTATGGATATGCAGCTAGAATAGTAGGCGGTGATGTTTGTATAGCTTCAACAGGAACAACAGGAAGCTCAAGTGGAACTTCATCTAATACACCTTATGATCCACCAGTAGAACCAGAGATACCTTCAGTTCCAGAAACACCATCAAAACCAAAACCACCAAAGCCAGACAAAAATTTAGAAACAGATATAGTTCTTGAAGAAAAGTATTTAAAAACTTTACCAGATATAACTTATGAAGACTTGAAAACAAAATATAATGAGGTAATAGTTACAGATGCTTCTGGTAAAGAAATCACTTCAGGAAGTGTAGGAACAGGATATAAAGTTACAATTAATGGTAAAACACATTCAATTATAAAAAGAGGTGATGTTAATGGAGATGGAAATGTGTCTATAACAGATGCAGTTCGAATGCTTAACATATTAAAAGGTACTACTAAAGTTGAAGAAGATTATAAAGTAGCAGCATGTGTAAAAAATAATAGTGATTTTAATATATCAGACGTTGTTTATTTATTAAATTATATACAAGGTTATAATTATTTCACTTTGAATAATTAATATTAAAAGTTTAAAATAAAAAGAAAGGACAATTTATAATTTTAAAGTTAAGAGTTATTAAATTGTCCTACTATATTGTTTATATAATAATTTTATATAAAATGTTTGTGAATGGATTGAGTTTTATAACTTTGTTAATTTTCACACAAATAAAAAGGAGGAAGATTTAATGAATTGTACTAAATGTGGAAAAGAGATACCAGAAGGTGAAAAAACAGTCTGTGAAGATTGTGAGAAAAAATTTGAGGTTTCATCAGATAAAACTGAAAAAAATAGTAAATTAAAGCTTGTAATAGCCATAGCTGTAGTTATATTAGCAGTTATAGTTTTATGTGTTATAAAAGTATTAGGAAATTCTTCTAATATAGGAAATTCTATAGGAAATATTAGAAATTATGGATACGGAGCTTCTGACGGAAAATGGATTTATTATTTATCTCCAAATGAAGATAGTACAAAAGTAGGAATTTCGAAAGTTAAAAATAATGGTGATGAAAAACAAGAATTATTAATGGATGATATGGATATAGTTTCTATAAACTCATATAAAAACTATATTTATTTTATAGGAATTGGTTCTAGTTCTTATAGTGAGACAGATGAAATAGATAATAAAATTTATAAAATGAAAAAAGATGGTTCTGACTTAGAAGTTATTAATGATAATGAGTTTAATAATGAATGTTACGAAATATATGCTTTAAATAATTCAATTTACTATATTGGTGTTGATCAAAATATATACAAAATGAACTTAGATGGAACAAATAGAGAATTAGTTTCTGAAAACGGTACAGGATATATTGGAATTACAAATAAATATATTATTTATAATGTTCAAAATGAAGCTGGAGATAATTATATAACACATATTATGAATATAGATGGCTCAAATTCTAGAGCTATAATTGAAAATGAAAGATTATATAGTGTTGATGTTTCAGAAAATTATATATACTATACTAATGCTGAAAAACAAATATATAAAACAGAAATAGACTCAGGTGAACAAGAATTAATTTTAGATACTACAGCATATAACTTAAATTTAAAAGATAATTACTTATATTTCTTAAATTATGCAGACGTCGAAAATGAAGATTATACAGTTTGCTTATATAGAATAAAAGCAGATGGTTCAGACGAACAAGCTCAAAATATTAAAACATTATCATCATACTCAGGATATATTAATTTAGTTGGTGATTGGGTAATGTATATGGATAGTGATGATAATTCAGGTTTTATAAATCTTGTAAAATCAGATGCAAGTGGAGAAGAAAAGAAAATTTATACATTAAATTATGAAGAATATTATAACAGTATTAATGATACTGAAGATACAGCAGAAAATGTAAACACAGATGGACAAGAAAATGAAAATCCAGAAAGTGAAACACCAGATACAGAAAATAATGTAACTCCTGAAGAATCAAATACAGCTCAATAAAAAAATTATAATAAAAATAAGTAGTTAATTATAACTACTTATTTTTATTATAATAGGAAACTGCTCCGCAATTCCTATTATAGAAAACCTTTGGGAAATATTGCACACGGTTCTGTATAACACGATTGACTATTTATGTAAATTGAAGTATAATTGATACACTATAAATTAGAAGTCTTCATTTTTACAAGAAGATTAATAACAAAAATAAGGAGGACAAAAATGAGTAAAGAGTTTTACGAAATTATTGAAACTGAAATTAAGCGGAGAGAAGAAGCCAGAATAAGACAAGAAAAACGAAAAGAAAAATTAGAAATTGAAAGAATTAAACGAATAATTTCTAATGATTTTGAAACGTATTTAAGAAAACAACTAGACAACTGGCAAGATTATGATGGTAAACATATAATGAATGTAAAAGAGCCTATAGATAATATTTTTATTCAAAGTGCAAAAGAGCTTGGATTTAAAACATCTTTTATGGATCATACCATGCTTCAGTTAAGTATTTCAGAAGATAGTAATACACCAGCTTCAAAACAATTACATGAGTTTAGAAAAAGGTTAGCAAACCTTAGAAATGAAAGAAAAAATCAGTTACTAAAAGAATGCAAACGAGTTAAGAATATTATGCGTGATGGAAAATTCACATATGATATACAAAATCCAAAATATGCTTTAAGTAGTTTGGTAACTATTACAGTTAAATCAGTAGAAAGAGTAGAAAAAGAATTTGAGATAGAAATAGTTAAAAACTATTTTGACGAGCTTAAATTTAAATTTGTTGAGTCTAATAATACAGGTGAATGGATTTTTAAAAGGGAGTTTATTGGTATCTTAATAGGAGGCGATAAAAATACCAGTACCATCTGATGAGTTTTTTTTAGAACTGTTTGCAGAAGCATTTAAAGGATTAAGATTTGAGTATAAGGAAACTGAAAAACCAAAGAGTGATAAAAGAAGTGAAGAAATGAAAGACATTCTTGAAACAGTTGCAGAAATTAAAGCAGATAGCAAATTTAGAAATTTCATAGACTAAATTTAATAAGGCGTATTTGCAATTATAATAATAACCATTTCAAATTTATGAAGTGGTTATTATTATATTATAGGAAATTGTTGTGAAATTCCTATAATATAAAGTATTAGGACAATTTTTAATGGCAAGATATTTTTCTTGATTTTTTTCTTTTTAATAGATATAATATTTTTATGCTTATATAGCTCAGTTGGTAGAGCAACAGATTCGTAACCTGTAGGTCGGCGGTTCGATTCCGCCTATAAGCTCCATTAAGTAAATATGAAAAAATTTTGTTATAATTAGTGTATAAATACAACAAAAAATCACATATCAGCTGTGTTTTGATATATATTGATGTTAAAATACTTGTAAATTTACTATTTCAGGAGGATTAAATGAAAGAATTATTAGATAGTTTTTCTCGTAAAGTTGAATATGATTATGACTTACGAAATAAACATCTTTATAAGAAAAAAGCTGGAAAAGCAAAAGGATATTACCAATTAGCTTTTGATGAAAGTTTAGATGAAGATTTAAAAGTATTGCATAAAATGTATAAAAACGATATGCCTTTTAGAATGTACGGTTTACATACAAATTTATATATAACATCTAATGGATATGATGGTTTATTTATTGATGTAAATATAAAAAATTCAAAAATAAAATTTAAACCAGAAACAGAAGAATTTCTTGTAACATCTAATCTTACAGTAAGTGCACTTGTTAACTACACAAAAGAGATGGGATATGATTTTTCACCATTAACAGGTATACCAGGTGTTGTGGGAGGAGGAGTTGTTGGGAATTCAAGCTATCCAAATGTAATTTGTAAAGATTACTCAAAACAGTTCTCAGATTTTGTAAAAAAAATAGTTGTTTATGATTTTGAAACTGGAAATTTTATAGAGCTAATTCCAGATGATAATTTTTTTGGTATTAGGGATAGTTTTTTAAAACAAGCAAATAAAATAAAAACAAAGTATTTTGTAAAAGAAATTGTATTAAAAGCAGATTATATAGGAAAAGAAAAAGTTAACAGATTTTATAATGTTCAAATAGAACACAGAAAAGAAGCATTGAAAATCAATTATACAGAAGGTAATGCAGGAAGTTTTTTTGCCAATCGACATATAAGAAATCATGTTGGAAAAGCAATGAAGGGGTTGCTTTTAGAAAACCCTTCTATAAACATTAATGTAAATGGTGCAACATTTAGTCCAAATGGAAATATGCAATTTAGAACAGAATCTAATACTACTGATAAGGATGTTGCTAAATTTTTCCGACATGTTACCAATAAAGTAAAAGAAATCTATGATTTTGACTTATGCAAATATAAAGAGGTAAATATACTAGATAAAGATGGAGAAATTGACTTAAATACATTTATAGATAGAAATTTTTGTGAATAGAAAAAACATATACATACAAATATCATTCTGAAAAAGGATGGTATTTTTTTGTCGATTGTAGTATAATTTTCTTGAATTATAAAAAAGGTGATAAAAGATGAAAGAATTTATGTCAATTCTTGTAAGTTTTATATTTATGAGTATAGCAGATAGTATAGATTCAGCATTTAATAACTTAATTAGTATTGATGCTATAGTAGTAACTGGAAGTTTCTTATTAATAGATTCAATTTTTAAATCTTTTGGAGAAATAGGAATATATACTTATAGAACAACAAGAAAAAATGAATGGCAATATTTATGGTTTAATATTATATTTGGAATATTAATGGGAATCATAGTTTTCAGTTGCCAAAAATTGATAGTAAATATATTTGAGTTAACCAACATACAGAAAGATATGTTGTGTATATTATTAAATTTTTATGTTGCTTATGTTGTATTAGGAAGACTATCAAATGGAATTTTTGAAATAATAAGACTTAAAGGTCAATTAAAATTATATAGAAAGAGCTTAACTGTTTTTTACATTTCTTTGGTTGCACTAGATACAATAGCATATTTACTTACTAAAAACTTAACATTATTATTCACTGCAACTATAATATCGTGGCTTATCTCAATTATATATATGTTATATAACTTGAAATTAAAGTTTGAATTTCCAAATAAAGAATCTTTAAAAAATGTAATTAAATATGGATTTGCATATTCTTCTGAGAGACTATTATCTAGAATCTTTTTACTATTATATGGTGTTGGTGCAAGTTATATGGGAACTGAAAATTATGGAATACATACTATTTGTTATTCTGTATGTTTAACTTTAGAGATTATTACAAATGCATATCAAGCAACTTTAATGATTAAAGTGCCAGAAGGCAAAAATTATAAAGAACAATATGATAATTGTATGAACATGAGAAAAAAATGCTTCCCTTTAATTATTACATTAAATTTTGTATTTACATTTATCTATTTAATAATATCACATGGTAGTTTACCATTATATAAATGTTTTCCGTATATTATATTTTATTCACTTGGTGTATTTGGACTATATCCATATGAAACCTATAAAACATTATGTATTACACAAGGAAAATCATTTATACTTCTAATAGGCTCTACTATAGGTGTTATAATAAGATTTTTTATATGTTTATTATTTATAAATACTTCTTTTGCATTGTTTGTATTTGGAATAGTAAACTTTATTGATTTCTATTCTAGAAGTATAGTTTATAGATTAGTGTTATCTAAATTATATAAAAAAGGAAACTTACTTATAAGAATAAATGGAGATGAAACATTAAATGCGTGATTAATTAATATATAGAATTTATTTTAAACTCTAAATCATTTAAACAATAGCCTAGGATTTAATTCTAGGCTATTTAGTGTATATTATTAATTCATATGATGTATAGCACATGCTAGTTGTCATAAACATTTGACTTCAAACATTATTTGTAATATAATTAAAATGAATGGATAAATTATTAACCAAAATATTATTTTTTATAGGTATTTAGTAATGTGCCAGAAAGGAAAAATATGAGAAAAATAAAAGTAATTATTTGTGGTTGTGGCAAAATGGGACGGATAATCATTAACAACCTTATGGAATCAGGTGTAGATATTATTGGTGCATTTGACCATAATTTAAAGGTTGGAGTAGATGTGGGGAGCATCTGCGGAACAGAAGAAACTGGAATTCTCATTTCAGACATTAATGATTTGGAATGCAGTATTCAGCAAAACAAACCAGATATTTGCTTAGTGGCAACCAAGAGTTTTCTAAAAGATGTGTATGATATATTTCATACATGTGCCTACTATGGTGTTAATGTATTATCTATATGTGAAGAAGCTTTTTACCCTTATAACTCTTCCCCCAAATTAACAAGTGATTTAGATAAGATTGCAAGAAAAAATAATTGTACTTTATGTGGAACTGGTTATCAAGACGTAGCATGGGGGTATTTGATTACCACTATTGCTGGCTCTTTTTTTAAGATAGGTAAGATTAAAGGGCGTTCTTCATATAATGTAGAGGACTATGGTATTGCACTTGCTCAAGCACATGGAGCTGGACTTTCTTTGCAACAATTTGAAGAAGAACTTTCTTCTTATACATCAGAAGAAAAGCAAAAGTATCTTATAGAAAAAGGGGAATTCAAACCATCTTATAGATGGAATACAAATGGATGGATTGCTGCTAAGTTAGGCCTTAATGTAACAAGTCAAAATCAATTTAATAGACCTATTATTGCTGATACTGATTTGATTTCATCCACATTAGGTATTACTATAAAAAAATCCAATGTTATAGGAATGAGCTCTGTTGTTAACACACAAACACAAGAAGGTATAGAAATAGAGTTTGAGTGTATTGGAAAGGTTTATACACAAGGGGAAAAAGATGAATATAGTTTTTCGCTATATGATGAAAAAGGAGAGGAATTGATAACAATTACTATTCCTGAACCTCAAACTGTTCAAAGAACTTGTGCAACTGTTATAAACAGAATACCTGACATAATAAATGCACCGGCAGGCTTTATAACTACTGATAGCCTTGGAGCACCTTCATATCGAGCAAAACCATTAAACACATATATGAACTAAGACACCTATAAATTTGATATTCAATTTTGAGTATGTTAATTTATAACATTAAAACTCCTAGATATTTCTAGGAGTTTTAATATTATAGTATTATCTTTAAAAGTTTATTTTAAAGAGTACTAATGATAAAGTAAAATGTTTCTTTAGTAATTGTAAGTCTCAGATGTTTATGCTATAATTTAATGGTATGATAAATAATATTAAATTAGATTATGGTGAAATTAAAGTTTTACTTAATGTTTATAGATTAGTAGGATATTGTTAGAAAAGGAATTGTAATATATGGAAGAAATAAAGAATATTAGTATAAGTACATTTTCTATATTAGTGGGAATATATATAGTAATTATTGGAATTACATATTATATTATTTTTCATAAACATCATAAAAGAAATAAAATTGGTATAGATGAACTAGTAACTTTAGTTACTAGATTTTATACAAGAACGATTATTTTAACAATTTTAATATTTGTAGGAATTTATTATATTATTATAGCCAATCAGTATAAAGAAGATAGAAATGAAACCATTTCAATTATACTATTTGGAATTACTATAATTAGTATTGCAATAATCAATTATATATTTTATGTGAAAAAATCTTTAAAAGACCCGAATCCAGAAATAAGAGAAGCAACAAAAAAAGCAACTATTAAAATTGGAGAAATTTTAGAATTTATAATATTTAGTATTTTTATATTAATGCCAATTTTTTGTATACCATATTTTATAAATTTAGTTGCTAAAAAAGATAAATTAATAAAAGAATTAATTAAGATTTTTGCACTTTCTTTCACATCATTATTTTTATTATTTGCACTAAATCCATTAGACATAAAAGGTAAATTAAATAAAAGAAAAGAGTTAAAAGAAAAATCTATTAAGGACAAAAAAGATACTAAATAAATTAGATACAATTTATTAAAAGATATTATAAGGAGATAGAAATGCATACAGAATATGAAGTAAGGGTTTTAGATATAAATAAAGAAAAGTTAGTAGAACAGTTGGAAAAATTGGGAGCAATAAAAATTGGAGATTTTGAATATAAAAGAAGAGTTTTTAATTTTAATCCTCCAACTAATAATAAATGGATAAGATTAAGAACAGATGGAACTAAAACAACTTTAACAATAAAAAAATTAACAAGTTTAGAAATAGATGGAACCAAAGAAATTGAAATTGAAGTTTCAGATTTTGAAGAAACAAACAGCATATTAGAAGAATTAGGGTATAAGGCACATACATATCAACAAAATAGAAGAACAAGATATATCTTAAACGATGTTGAACTTGATATAGATTCTTGGCCATATATTCCAACATATCTTGAAATTGAAGGGAAAAATGAAAAATCAGTAAAAGATATGATAAAACTTTTAGGTGTTGATGAATCAAAAATTACTACAATTGATGTTCAAGGAGTTTTTTTACATTTTTATAAAATAGATATTGCGAAAATGCCAATAGTATCTTTTGATGTTCCTTTAAATAAAAAATATTTGACATAATGTAAAAAAAATAGTAAAATAAAAAAGTAGTATATATGAACTATGAAAAGGAAAAGTAAAATAAAGGTTACTTACAGAGAGAAAGTGTGAATACGCTGAAAGCACTTTTAAGAAAACATATTTGAAAAACTACCTTGGAGTTCCCATTTGAAAAAGTGGCGTGTAAGATACGTTAAAATCTGTTAAGAGTTAAACAGTAGGGTGGAACCGTGAGAAAATAAACTTACCCCTATAGGTACAAAAAAGCTACCTAGGGGTTTTTTTGTATTTAAATAAATTTTAAAGCTAATAATGGCAGGGAGGAATTTATTATGTTTAAAATTAAGTTACATGGAGGAAAAACAGCGGAAGTTGAGGAAAAATTATATTGGCATACAACTTCTCATATTATGGCACAAGCTGTTAAAAGACTATTTCCAAATGCAAAAGTTGCAATAGGTCCATCAATAGAAAATGGATTTTATTATGATTTTGATGTAGAAAAACCATTTTCAGAAGAAGATTTAAGAGCAATTGAAGATGAAATGAAAAAAATTATTAAAGAAGACTTAGAGATTGAAAGATTTGAGCTTCCAAGAGAAGAAGCTTTAAAATTAATGAACGAAAAAGAAGAACCATATAAGGTAGAACTAATTAATGATTTACCAGAAGGTGAAGTTATTTCTTTTTATAAACAAGGAGAATTTACAGATCTTTGTAGAGGACCACACTTACCAACAACAGGAGCTGTTAAAGCAATAAAATTATTAACATCTTCTGGAGCTTATTGGAGAGGTGATGAACATAACAAAATGCTTCAAAGAATTTATGGAATATCATTCCCAAAAGCTAGTCAATTAGATGAATATTTAAATATGATAGAAGAAGCTAAAAAAAGAGATCATAGAAAATTAGGAAAAGAATTAGATTTATTTTTCTTTGATGAAACAGCTCCAGGAATGGCATATTGGATGCCAAAAGGTTTCAAAATGATGAATATTTTAATAGACTTTTGGAGAAAAGAACACGAAAAAAGAGGATATTTAGAATTTTCTGGACCACAATTAAATAGTAGTGAATTATGGAAAACATCAGGACATTGGGATCATTATAAAGAAGATATGTTTGTTTTAACAGATTCAGATGGAAAAGAACAAGCATTAAAACCAATGAATTGTCCAAATGCAATAAAAATATTTGCTTCAACATTAAGAAGTTATAAAGACTTGCCATTAAGATTTAATGATATAGATGTTATTCATAGAAATGAAAAATCAGGTCAATTAAATGGATTATTTAGAGTAAGAATGTTCCGTCAAGATGATGCTCATAACTTTATTACAGAAAATCAAATTGGTTCTGAAATTAAAGATATAATAGAAATTGCCAAATATTTATATGGAATATTTGGTTTAGACTTTGAACTAACATTATCTACAAGACCAGATGATTATATGGGTGATATTGAATTATGGAATAAAGCAGAAGATAATTTAAAATCAGTATTAGATGAATTATGTGGAGAAAATCAATATAGGATTAATGAAGGTGATGGAGCATTTTATGGTCCAAAAATAGATATTAAAATGAAAGATTGCTTAGGTAGAGAATGGCAAATGGGAACAATACAAGTTGATTTCCAATTACCACTTAGATTTAATTTATCTTATATAGATTCGAACGGAGAAAAGAAAACACCAATATTAATTCATAGAGCATTATTCGGATCATTTGAAAGATTTATAGGAATAATTACAGAACATTTTGCAGGGGCATTTCCAGTTTGGTTATCACCAGTACAAGTAAAAGTTTTACCTATATCTGATAATCAAAAAGAATATGCCAATATAGTAGTAAAAGAGTTAAATAAAGTAGGACTAAGAGTAGAGTTAGATGATAGACAAGAAAAAATTGGATATAAAATTCGTGAAGCACAACTTCAAAAAACTCCATATATGCTAATTTTAGGAGATAAAGAAGTAGAAGCAAATGCAGTAGGAGTACGTGCTAGAAAAGAAGGAGATATTGGTGCCATGAAATTAGAAGATTTTATAGCCAAAATAGAAGAAGAAATTAAAAGTTTTAAATAAATCTTGTATTAAAAAAAATATATGATATAATACTTAACAAGTTTTAAAAAAGAATTAAGACATCTATAAACGAATAAAACCTTAACATTAAGGGATTTCAAAGTAGATGTCTTTTCTGTTTTCTATTATAGGAAATTTTTTTGCAATTCATATAATAGAAAAATTTAAAGAAATATTGCACATTTTTATAAATTACTTAAATAAAAATATTGCAATATACTTTTCTAACTGAAAGTTCTGGTTTAAAGAATTTAATTGTCTTGAAACTAAATATCTATTAGTAGAAATACGAATTTTACTGTTAGTATAATTTCAAAAAATAAAAGCCTTTTGAAATTATATCTATAGGAAAACCAAAGGAGGTAAAATGGACGAAAAAGAATTTTTAAGAGAAAAAGAAAAACTAAATCAGGTAGTGCAACAATTACTAGATGAAGAAAAAGAACTGGAAGAACATGTTGCAAAAAATGACTATGATAACAATTCGTATGTATCATCTCATTTAGCATACTTAAATAATAAGAAATTGTCTGATTTAAAAAAAATTAAGAAAAAACCATATTTTGCAAGGATTGATTTTAAATCAAAAAATGATCCAAAAGAAGAATTGTATATAGGTAAATTATCTATTCTAGATAGTGAAACCCAGAAACCAATTATTATTGATTGGAGAGCTCCAATTTCAAATCTTTATTATGATGGAAGAATTGGTAATTCCAGTTATAAATCACCAGAAGGAATTATTGAAGGTACAATCTTTCTAAAAAGACAATATTTTATTGAAAATCAAATTCTTGAAAAATATTCAGATATTGATTTAAAAACAAATGATGAACTATTACAAATTGCACTTAATGAAAAGGCTGATGATAGATTAAAAAATATAGTTGCAACTATACAAGGAGAACAAAATGATATAATTAGAGCAGATATGAATACAGCATTAATTGTACAAGGGGTTGCAGGAAGCGGAAAGACTACAATAGCATTACACAGAATAGCATATTTAATTTATAATTGTGATAAAGAATTTGATCCAGAAAATTTTATGATAATAGCACCAAATAAATTCTTTTTAAATTATATTTCAAATGTATTACCAGACTTAGGTGTTGAAAATGTAAAACAATACACTTTTGAAGATTTTGCATATGAAATAATAGGGAAAAAACTTAAAATTTCTGATAGTAATGAAAAATTAGTAACTATAGTAAATAAAGAATTTGATGAGATTAATAATGGAGATATAGACACTATTATTAGCGAATCAAAATTTAAATCTTCTATTAATTTCAAAAAAATTGTTGATGAATATTTAAAAGAACTAGAAGGTAATTATCTTCCTCAAAAAGATTTTATTATTGAAAATGTTAGGATAATGAGATATGAAAATATAAAAAAATTATTTGTAGACACATATAAAAATCTTAATTTTGAAAGAAGAATAGAGGAAGTAAAAAAACATATATTTTCAAAAATTAAAAACAATAAAGATATAATTGTTAAAACTATTACAGCAAAAAGAAGTTTGAAAATTAATAAAATGTTAAAAGATAATAATTTAACAGATGATGAAAAAAGAAAAAAAAGAATTGAAATATTTGAAGAAACAGAAGAATTATTAAAAAAAATATATAATGATAACATAAAAATTGTAGATATATATTTTAATGAAATTCCAAAAAAAGACTGTGTAGCATATTATAAAGAATTTATAGAAAAATACATTTATAATAAAATTGAAAATAAAATTTTAGCTCAATATTTAGTTCAAAATACTATTAGAAACTTAAATAAAAATGAAGTAACGTTTGAAGATTTGGCACCAATAATTTATATTCATTATAAAATATTTGGTTCAAAAATTAAAAAGAATTTAAGACATGTAATTATTGATGAAGCGCAAGATTATGGAGAATTCCAATTTAGTGTTTTAAAAACAATATTAAAAAGCAATTCTATGACAGTACTTGGTGATATAGCTCAAGGAATTCATTCATATAGAGGAATTGAAAATTGGAAGAATTTTATAGATATAGAATTCCAAGAAGAAGATGTAATATATACAACACTTAGCAAAACTTATAGAACTACCAAAGAAATAATGTATAAAGCAAATAATGTTATTGATAAATTACCAGATTTTGAGAAACAATTTATAATAAAAGGTGAACCTGTTATTGAAGGAAAGAATTCAATGAATATAAAAAAACTTAGTACAGAAAGTGAAATTATAAAGGAATGTATAAAAAGAATTGATGAATATACAGATTTAGGTTTTAAATCTATTGCGATTATAGGAAAGGATATTGATGAATGCAAAAGCATAAAAAAGCAAATAGTAAAATACAATAAAAATGTAAAATTAATTCAGAGTAAAGATTCAGAATATCATGCTGGAATTTCAATTGTTCCGTCATATTTGGCAAAAGGACTAGAATTTGATAGTGTAATATTATTTAATGTAAATAATGAAAAATATAAGAATAATGTTTTAGATATAAAATTATTATATGTGGCAATTACTAGAGCAATGAGTAAATTAGACATCTTTTTTACTGGAAAAATGGCAGAAATATTAGAATAGATTACAGTTCAAAATTCTTTTAAATTAACTATTCAAATTAAAATTTATATGATATACTTTGCATGTATTAAAAGAGTAGAAGTTAAAATTTTTATTGCTGTTTATAAATTTTATGATTAAAATATAATTATCAATAAAAGAGATTGAAAATGAAAAAGTAAAGGAGAATTTATTGTGGACAAAGTTACAAAAGGCGATTTACAAAAAAAATTGAAATATTTAAAATTAGATTTAGAAAAAATACCAGAACAATTAACAGAATATAAACCATTAAATTTTAATGTTTCTAGATTAAATAACGATAAAGACCATAGAGTTTTTAGATATGTTCCAATAGATAAAATAGAAATATTATTTACACCTTGTCTAAGAACAGATCCTTTAAAAGAAAAATATTCAAAAGCAGTACCTTTATTTAAATATATTCTTCCTGCTGAAAAAGAAGAAGATATAGGAAGATATACTACTTTTTTAAAAATGTTAGATAAAATTTCAATTCCTGAAATTGAAAATATAGCTAATATTCAAAAAGAATTGGAAAAAAAGGAACCATTTAGAATTAAATATAATAAAGATCATTTATGGCAAATATATTATTCTGAAGCAACTGGATTATACTTTATGTTAGTTTGTACAAAAGAAGATACATTTGCAGAATTTTTCTATTTATTAAAATTACAATTAGAATATTGTAAAAAAAGAGCTAAAAATGCTCCTAAAATTTATGTTCCAATAAATGCAATGAATTATTCAGAAGAGTATTTAAATAGAATGGAGATTGCAGATTTAGAAAATTATTTATGGCTATTTACAAAGGATTGGGCGTTATCTTTTGAAGTATATGACAAAAATAATAATCTATCATTGCAAATAACAGGAGATACATATGTATATGATAAAGTTAAAAGTACTTATAAAGTAAAATTAAATAATAGAGAGGAAGCATTAAAATTTTATAAATTATTAAAAGCTTTATTTATAATGCAAACAGAAATAAAAAATCATTTTAATTTTACT
Source organism: uncultured Clostridia bacterium (assembly GCA_949388605.1). Lineage (GTDB taxonomy): Bacteria > Bacillota > Clostridia > TANB77 > CAG-508 > Scatovivens. Next base: position 50,481 of record CASKJV010000009.1, on the reverse strand, counting down.
ACAAAAATAGATAGTAATAATGGGCTTGAATTATATATGGGACAAACAAGGTTAACTTATGATATGTTAACAGATTTTATTAGAAGTGAAGTACAAATTGCAGAAGAAGAAATAAAAAATCAAAATATCGAAATAGAAGAATTAGAAAAAGAACTATTAAGTATAAAAGACGTAGTTCAAATAAAAGAAGATGAATATTTAGTAAAACAAAAAGAAATTTCTACATTTCTTGAATATAAAAAGACATTTATAGGAAAAGTAAAATACTTTTTTAAATCTTCAAAAATAAATAAAAAAATAAAATATGATCAAGATTTAGAAAATAGCTTAACTAGAAACAATAAAGAGATTCAAGAAAGTGAAGTTGTTAATATTGATCCAATGAGTGAAGAATTCAAAAATAAGAAATTTTATACAATTGAAGACTTAGTTACTATATGTTCTTTATTAGAAAAAGGACAGAAAACTTATAAAAATCTAAAACAAGATCTAAAAGCCCAAAAATTAAAATTAGAAAATTTAATATCAAAAGTTAAAAATGCAACACTATATATTGAAGAAATAGATAAACATAAAAAGAGTATTTTCGATTTTTGGAAATATTCAAATAAAGATGAAAAATTAAGTTTAGAAATGGGAAATGAAGAAGAACAAAATGAAAATAAAACTGTACTAAAAAAATTCTTTGATATAGAAACAGAACTAGAAGATTTAGGAGCTAAAGTAGATACTATACAAAGAAAAAAATTATCAAAAGAAGAAATGGATAGTGTATTTTTAGCTAATACAGAAGTTTTATCTGTATTAAATATGTTAAGAGAAGGCAGATTAGATGAATATGCTATAGAAGAAACACTAGAAGAATTAAAAGAACAATTTTATGATAATAGGCTTTACATTGAAAGTGAAACTTTTGATATATTCGGAAACATTGCAGATGATACAACAAAATTAAAATATATTGGAAGTAGAAGTCATAGAGAAAATGAAAAAAGCAAATTTAAAATACTAAATATAAATAAGAAAATAGATATATTTGACTTTACAGAAAAATTGCAAAGTGTTATATCATTTATTGAAAGAGCAATACCAAAAGGTAAATCTGAATATGATTTTTCTTTATATAAAGTTTCTCAGATAACAGAACAAATTAATAGAAATTATTTTGATATATACGATTTAAGTGTTGAAAAAGCTTTAGAAAATTATAATGATGATGGAGAAGGCGCTTTAAATTTAATAAAATTAAATTTTAAAGAAGGATTGCCATTATTATACTATTCTAATATTATTTTTTACGATAATATAAATCAAACACTTCCAATAGGAATGGATTTATCATCAAATGTATTAATCGATTGTAAAAAATTAGAGTTTACTTTAGTAGGAAAAAATAAATTTAGAACCAATAATTATTTTACAGAAAGCAAAAATTTGATTTTGCCAAAATCTAAAGATGTATTTGTATATGAGTATGATGTTGATTTTAAAAAATAAATTTTAAAATAATTAATAATATTGAGATAAAATAGTATAAAAGTATATTTTAATTTTATACTATTTTATACTTAATTTATTTAATTAAGAATTTAACTATCTTAACTCAATAAATAAAAGTAAGGAGAAAGTTGAATGAAAAAAAGAGCAATAATAATAGTATTAGATGGGTTTGGTGTTGGAGAAGCACCAGATGCTATAGAATATGGAGATGTTGGAAGCAATACTTTTGCTGGAATATATAATAATACATCTTTAAATATTCCAAATATGAAAAAGTTAGGATTATTTAATATACAAGATATAGGTATTAATAACAAAGAAGAAAATCCAATAGGAATATATGGTAAAGCATTAGAGAAAACTAAAGGAAAAAATAGCCCAGTAGGTCATTGGGAAATTACAGGATTTATAAAAAATGAACCTTTTAAAACATATTATGATGGATTTCCACAAGAATTATTAGATGAAATTTCAAAAAGAGCTGGAATAAAAGGATTTATATGCAATAAAAAAGGATCTGGAACAGACTTTTTGAAACAATATGGAGAAGAAAGTATAAAACTAGAAAAACCAATTGTATATACATCAGCAGATAGTGTATTTCAAATAGCAGTTCACGAAGATATGATGCCAGTATCAGAATTATATAGGTTATGTAAGATCTCCAGAGAAGTAATAGATGAAAAAGGATATGGAATTGGAACTATTATAGCAAGACCTTTTGTTGGAACTTGTAATGAAGATTTTACAAGAACTTATAATAGAAGAGATTTTGAAGCCGAGGATTTTGGAAAAACAATGTTAGACTCTTTCCAAGAAAATGGCAAAACTGTTCTAGCAATTGGAAAAATTGAAGATTTATATTCTGGAAGAGGAATTAATAGAGCAATACACACAAACGGAAATGCAGATGGAATTGAAAAAACAATATATGCAATAAAAAATGCAAAAGAAGATTTAATATTTGTTAATTTAGTAGATTTTGACATGTTATATGGTCATAGAAATAATATAGAAGGATTTGCAAAAGCTTTAGAAGAATTTGATAAAAAGTTACCAGAAATTATGGAATCCTTAAAAGAAGAAGATATATTAATATTAACAGCAGACCATGGAAATGATCCAAGTACACCAAGTACAGATCACTCTAGAGAATATATTCCAATTGTAGCATATGGGAAAAAGTTAAAACAAAACGTAGATTTAGGAATAAGAGAATCATATGCAGATATATCAGCAACACTATTAGATATCTTTGAAATTCCAAAATTAGAAAATGGAACCAGTTTTAAAAATGAAATAATGTAAATCTATACAGTAATTAAGACTATCATACATTATCCATTTAATATTTAAATATAAAACAAAATTTTAATTAAAAATTTATAAAGTTTAGCAATTATATATACTTGAAAAAAAATGCAAAATATGATATTATATTATTTACTATTATAAAATATAGGAGGCAAGATATGGCAAAACTTGATTATTGTATTAAATTACGGGAAGTTGAAATAATTGAGAGTAAGGGAAGAAGCTATTATGATTTAAATTTTCCGGAAAAATCTAAACAAGCTAAAGCTATATTAAGTGCTTATGGTATTACATTGTCTGATTATCAAGTGATTTTTAATGACAATAAATACCAAACAGAGATTAAATCTGGATATTTTGGGAGACAAACAGGAATAGTTGTATATAAAGATACTGTTATCGCACGAAGTTCTATGAATTGTGGTAGATATTATAAAGAAAAAGGAAAGTTAATTGTATATCTTTTTATATTAGAGAGAGTATATGAATGGTCAAACACAAATTTAGATAGGCAAATGTTGCAAGTTTGTTAAACAGAGATTTAAAAGTATGTAAAATAAAAAAAGTAAATATTTAAATAGTAATACCCTAATGTTTTAAATTAGGGTATTATAATTAAGTCTTTGGCAAATTTTGAATACAATTTTACTTTGTAAAATGGTGCCTGAAGATAATCTATTTGCAACTTAAAATAAGCATACTAATAGATTTACAAAATAATAGGAGTCACTTAAATATATTTAAAAGTGGCTCTTTTATTCATATTAGTAATTTTACTCTAGAAAAAAATAGATCAAATAAATTATTAAAATATAATTTATTTAAAATTTAAAAATATAATAAAATTTTAACTAAATTATATTAAAAAACTAGACAATCCTAAATATATATGTTAAGATAAAAAACGAAATAAATATATGCCTGAGTGGCGGAACTGGCAGACGCACACGACTCAAAATCGTGCGGGAAACCATGCGGGTTCGAGTCCCGCCTTAGGCACCACAGACAATTTCCGTCGAACTTTTTGAAAGTCTTGATATAACTTGATTTTAAGACTATAAAAAATTTGATGAACACAAAAATCTTAGTCCAACTCTTATGAGTTGGACTTTTTTTGACTAAAACTATTGAAAAAAGGAGGTTTTTGTGATATTATGTTACATGTTATTAAAAAACAAATCAATATGAGTGATGAACTACACTCTAAAATTAAGTGGGCGTGTCGTATAAACTCCATTAAACAGCAACCCGAAATCACTATGCGGGTGTTTAAGAATAATTGAACATACGAATTTAGCGTATGTAGAGCCCCATAGAGTAATCATAAATAACAAATTATTGTTATTCTTTAATGAACATGATTACTTTTACGTAACAGATTTAAGGACAAAATATCCAATGTCCAAGTTACAAGAATACATATCATAGGAGAAAACGGCAAAACATTTTAGAGTTTTAAAAAATTATACTATATTGGTTTATTTGTGTTTTTTAAGAGAATTATAGAGATAGTTAATAATAAATATAAAACTCTAAAGTGCTAATAGCCAAACCTATGCTATGTGGCACTTTTTTAGTTGCCTTTCTATTCATAATTTGGAAGGAGGAATATTTATAGAATGAATGGAGAAACAAAAAAGGCAGGAATTTATATTCGTGTAAGTACAGAAGATCAAGCAAGAGAACGGATTTAGTTTAGGAGAACAGGAAGAAAAACTAAAACAGCTTTGTAAATATAAAGAATATGAGATATTCAAAGTTTACAAAGATGCAGGAATATCGGCAAAAGATATGGAACATAGACCAGCTTTTCAGCAAATGCTAACAGATATGAGAGCAGGTAAAATCAATTATATTGTAGCATATAAGCTAGATAGAGTAACAAGGTCTGTAAGAGATTTAGAGGTGTTAATATCAGATCTTGAAAAGCATAATTGCTATTTGGTGTGTGATAGGGATGATGTAAATACCTCGACCGCTAATGGTAGGTTTTTCGTGCGTATGCTAACAGTATTATCACAATTAGAAATCGAAATAGTATCAGAAAGAACAAAGTTTGGCTTAACAGGTGCTATAAAATCTGGTCATATACCTAACAGATGTCCCCTTGGTTACAAAAGGGATGGCAAGAAAATGATAATTGATGAAACTACAAAAGATTTGGTAATTAGAATATTTAATATGTATTTAGAGGGAAAAAGCTATCAAACAATAGCAAATATTCTAAATGAAGAACAAGTACCAACACTTACAAAGGCAAAATGGAAAGATTCTACCATAGAAAAAATGATAAATAATAAAATCTATATGGGAGATTATGAAAGATTTAAAAGAGTTGGTAAAGAACAAGGAAAAGAGCCAGTTATTTATAGAGATGTTGTAGAGCCAATAATTTCAAGAGAACAGTTTTCCGAAGTACAAGCCCAAAAAGAAAAGAACCAAAGGACATTTTGCAGAGATAGAGTTTATATCTTTATGCAAAAAATAATTTGTCCAAAGTGTGGCAAGCTAATGACTTGTAAAGGAGCAGGTGGAAAAAAGAAAAAGTATATGTATTATCATTGCACAGACTGTAAGCTATATTTAAGAGAAGATTTAATTGAAAATGTAACAATGGATTTAATTATGAATTTAGTAGAATACGATATGACAGTAAAGCAATACTTCTTCCCTGTTTTAGCAGATAAAAAAGAACGAGATACAGAAAAACTAGATAAAGAAATTGCAAATTTGAAAAAACAAAAGGATAGAATTAAAGAAGCATATATAAAAGGAATTGTAGAAGTAAACGATTTCTCCGAAGATTACAAAGTAATTGAAGAAAAGCTAAACCTATTAGAAGAAAAAAGGGTACAAGCAATAGACTTGAATAAACAGACCTTTTCCCCACAACAAATAATGGCTGATAGAGATGTAGAAAAAGAAAAATTAATTCGTTCTAACCAATTTTATGATATGTTAGAACTTCAATGGAGTAATAAAACAAAAGAAGAAAAACAAGAATTTATATCAAAATTTATAGAAAATATTACGATTGATAAAAACGAAAAAGGCATTTATGAATTAGTAAATATAAAATTTAGAAGTAGCTTTATAGAGCAAATATGTAAAATTTTAGACTATGGAATGTTTGATTTTACATCTCCTTGCACAATAGGAAAAGAAGAAAATACAATTACTACAACAGTTCAAATGGATAAAAAAGAACTACAAGAATATATGGACAGATTAAGCAATTATTATGAAGTTTCATACTATGAGTTAGATAGACCAGATGCACCAAAAAAAGGCTATCAAAAGAAATATTATAGAATGCCATACAAAAATGAAAATGGAGAAAAACTATTCAAATTAGTAGAATTAATTGCTAATGATAAGAGCTTTCCTATTCAAAAAGATAACCATATTATAGGCGAAATTCGTGTAAAGGAAAGAGAAAAAGTTAGTTAAAAAATAAATGTTGGAGGTAAAAACAAATGGAAAATAAAGAAATAAAAGAAAATAAATATGGAATTGAATACACAAAACAAGGCGACTATTTTATGCCAAATCTAGTATTAGAAAAAGAGAAAATAGCACTAAACAAATATGGCAGAGCAAGATTAAACTATCTAAAAACAAATAAGAAAGCAGAATATATGATAATGTTTACAAAAGGAACATTTAATAATCACTTAAAAGAAATACAAGAAACAGCTCAAAATAGATTAGATTTTATGATAAATGAGTTAGTAAAAAAAGAAAATATTACAGAAGAATTAAAAGTAAAAAATCAATTATCTTGGGTAGCAGCAATGAATTCTATTAAAGCACAAGCAGAAGAAATCATATATAATGAGTTAATTTATGTATAAAATTTTATCCTAATTTATAGCGAATTTTCAGTAAATTAAGGATAATCAGTAAAAAGGAAGTGTGAGTACAACCTAAAAATATTGATTTAGCAAGCAACGTATTTGTACTCACGCCACAAATACAGTAAGGAATGGGACAAATCCCAAGCCCTAATACAAAAAAAGAAAGTGAGATGAGAAATTATAAGAAACAGAAATATAAAAATAAATATCTTTTTGAATGAAGAAGAAAATAGAATATTAAATGAGAAAGTAAGAAAGTCTGGATTAAATAAATCAGAGTTCTTTAGGAAAATAATTTTAGATTATCAGCTAAAAGAAAAACCAGATGAAAAATTTTATGAGATACTTGCACAACTTCGTGGTATGGCAACGAACTTAAATCAAATGTCAAGAATCTATAATCAGTATAAAGGCTATGTAAATGAAAATAAATATGCAGAATTATATAATCAAATACAAAACTTTTTAATAGCATTAGAAGAAGTTTATCTCATACCACAAAAAAGTAAAAATGTTAGTGGGTGGTAATGTATTATGGCAGTAACAAAAATATGGAAAGTGAAAGACAGATTAGATATTACAATAAACTATGCAGTAAATCGGAGAAAAAACAGAAGAAAAATTATATGTATCAGGTATAAATTGTATGCCTGATACATCATATCAAGAAATGATAAATGTAAAAAAGCAATTTTTCAAAACAGATGGAATACAATGTTTCCACGCAGTACAATCTTTTGTAAAAGGAGAAATAACCCCAGAACAAGTACATGAAATTGGTATGAAACTAGCTAAAGAATTATGGGGAGATAAATTTCAAGTAGTAGTTACCACACATTTGAACACAGATAATTTGCATAACCATTTTGTACTAAACTCTGTTTCCTTTTTAGATGGTAAGAGGTTTTCAAATACGAAAAAGGATTATGCTATTATGAGGAAAACATCAGACAGACTTTGCGAAGAATATGGCTTAAATGTATTATCACAAGAAGAAAAATACAATAAATATGCTACAAGTAGTTTATACAAAGAACTAATGAAAGATTCTATTGATTATGCAATAGTAAATACCCAAAATTATAATGAGTTTATAAATATACTACAAGATTTAGGCTATGTAGTTACAGATAAAAATAATACTTTATCTATAAGGCGTGATCCATACAAAAGAAACACAAGAATTGAAAGGCAATTTGGTAACAAATACTCAAAAGAAAATATATACAAGAGAATATTAGAAACACAACCATTATACACCTATTCTTCTAATCCTATGATACTGATTACTAGAGCTTATGAAAATTACAATAAACAGAAAGAAAGACATTATCAAAATAAAGGCTCTATTGGCTATCTTATATATCAATATGAGAAATTATTCGGAATCAATACAGAAAGTTCCTTAAAATCTAATATAACGAAAATAACACCAGAACTAATAGCAGAGATTAAGAAAATGGACGAGTATTTTAATCAAGCAAAATTTTTAGCAAGATATAATATAAATACAGAGCAAGAATTACTTGATTTTGAGAAATCTGCTTATGAAAGAGCAAATCCATTAAAAAGTAAAAGAGAAAATCTTTGGAAGAAGCATAAAAGAGCCAAAACAAATGAAGAAAAGCAAGCAATAGAAAATGAAATTATAGAAATTTCAAAGCAAATTACTCCACTAGCAGAAGAGATAAGACTTTGTAATAATATAGTGCAAAGAGTAGACAAAATTAGGCAAGTTCAATTACACGAGCAAATAGAACAAGAAAAAGAACAATTTGAGAAAGAACAGGAAAAGAATAAAAAAGACAGAAACAAAGCAAGGTAGATTATTCTATCTTGTTTTGCAAATTTGTTGAAAAAAACACTAATTTATGATATTATTTATCTGTACAAGCATATAGTATTGCAAACAAATAAATAGAAATTTTGTAATAAGAAAGTAGGAAATAATAGTGAATAAAAAAGATATGATTTATAAAAATATAGAATCATTACAACCAATTGTAAATGTAGTTAATGAAGCTGCAAATGCTTTAAATGATAAAACTAGAACAATAAGTGAAAGTGCAATTCCCGAGGTTTTAACTGGAGCATTAGGAGCAGGAATAGGAGGAATAGTTTCATTTACAGCTCTATATGGACTTGGAACAGTTGGACTTTCAGCTGCTGGCATAACTTCTGGATTAGCTGTAGCAGGAGGGATTATTGGAGGTGGAATGGTTGCAGGAATATTTGTACTTGCTGCACCAATTGCAGGGCTAGCAGCTACTGGAGTTGGAATTACTACTCATTTAAAAAATAAACAACTTAAGCAAGAAAAAGAAAGATTATACCAAGAAGCATTAAGAAAACACCAAGCAATAATTCAATCTTTAAATGAAGAAACAAATGCAAATCAAAAAAGACTAGATTATCTTCAAAGTTTAAATATTATGTTAACCAAAGCAATAACGGATTTAAGAAAGGATTTGAATATTAGTGAAGAAAAAGCAGTCTAATATAAATAATGAAACAAATATTAATAAAGTGTTGAAATATCAAGAAAAAGAGCTAGATAATATAAAAAGTATAAATAAAGCAAAATTAGAAGAGACTATATCTAACACAGAAAATATGTTAAAAGATATTGGGTATTATGCAAATTACAATAATTTAAGTATAATAAATAAGAAAAAAACAATTATTGTTCCAACTTGGGAAGATATGTGTAAGGAAGCTTCAGAAGAAATAAAAGAAAATGTATCTATATATGATTTGTTTACCACTGAAGAATTGACTTCAAATGAAGTCGCTATTGTTAATTTAAATAATGAATATAAAGCATTGTATAAATTAGATAATACTGAAATAGCTATTAGTGTATTTGCAGGATTGCTATCAGCAGTTATAGATATACTATTAATAGGAATACCACATAGAACTACAAATGGATTAAAAGCAGGTAAACTATCTAATTATGTTCGTAATTGGTTTGAAAAAGAGTTTCCAGAAGCAGATATGGAAGAATTAGCTAACTCAAAAATAAGTAAGGTTCCTTATGATGCTCAAGATAATAGAAATACACATATAAAAGTAGAAGGCCTATCTGCGTATTATCATAGACTCTTAACTTTAGGACATGATCCATTTTTAGGATTATTATTTGGTGTATTTGATATTTTAAATGGTACAATGACATCTATAGATAAAAAAGGAAAGATTGTATCACAAGTTATTGATAGTTATAATGATAGAAAAGAAAAAGATATATTTGAAGCAGTAACTAAACAGATAATACATTTTAAATCAGATGTTACAACATCTATGGGTTTGCCTGCTCCATTCATGAGTGTTTTTAATTTATTTCAATTCGGGGATATAGATAAAGAAGAACAGACAATAGCTGAAATTGTTCAAGGAATGTATTATGAGGGATATGATTTTATCCATTTTTGTTCATCTTCAATTCCAACAATGTTAATTGAAGCAATAGTAAGAATAAGCTATTCATTAAAGAAAATATATGAGGGTAATACAATTAAAGATTCAATTCCATTTTCATTAGATAGAACAAAAAATCCAAAATTATGTACAATGCTATTTATAAGTCATTCTATTGCTTGTTCTGTAAATGCAGGAAAAATATATTTCAAAAAAAATCCTTTGGCAATTAATTATCCCGAATGGTTAACTTTTGCAAAATACTCATACAAGCAATTAAAATGGATGATAATGCAAAAACCACAATTAAAAGAAGCATATATTAATAATAAATTATTAGATAATTTGCAATTGATATATGATGAAATAGATAACACTTATCATGATTATGAAGATAAATATAATATAATTTTAAGCTAGATGATGATAGGAAGAAAAGATGTATATAAAAAACAAAATGTTTTAACAATTTATTGCAAAAAAATGCTGAGCAAGATACAGATAAAAAACAATAATACTAAATAAAAATATTAAATTAGCAAAAATACAACAAATGGAGAAATATTATGAAAGATTTAAATAAAGATGATTTATATAAAGTACTAAAAGAACCTACATTAGAAAATTTTAGAGAACTATTACAAAACCATATGGGGGAAGAAGATTATTTAGACTTTAAAAAAGAATGGGAGTCAAATGAAAAAATGTCAAAGCATATACTAGCAATGGCAAATTCTGGTGGAGGCTGCATTATATTAGGTGTTGAACAAAATGGAGATGGTTCATTCGGTATATGTGGCTTAAAAAGTTTAAAAGATCCAGCTAAATTAAAAGAAGGAATAAAAGGAATAATTCCTGATTCATTAGAGTATTTAATTAAAGATTTTAAATATGAATCTTCTGAGTATAAAGCAATGGAAAATAGAAAATTTCAAATATTAATAATAAAAGATAATCCCAAAAATTTACCATATGTATGTTGTAAAGATGGAAATGATATAAAAGATGGAGAAATATATATAAGAACGGGGACTGAAAGTAGAAGAGCTAATAACTACCAAATAGAAAAAATAATAGATAGAAAATTAAATGCTTGTAAAATACCAAAAAATAAAGATATTTCACTAGAAAAACATTTAAAGCATTTAAAAATATTATACTCTGAACTTACATATACTACTGATACTGGATGGATTTCTAATTTGGCAAAAGCATTAACTGGTATTAGTGGTAATAAAAAAACGGAAAAAAAGGAATTATATCCAAAAGAAGATTACGATGATTTTATACTTAAAGTATTAAATAAAAAGAAAAAAAGAATAGAAGAAGAACTTGATATTCAAGACCAATAAAAATGATAAAAGAAAAAATTAGCATTTGACAAAATAAAAAAATGTCTGTATAATAAAGATAGAAAATGAGTAACACAAAGTGTGTTGCCGAGAATATGTTTAATAAACCATTTCACTCGCCAAAGCAGAATGGTTTATTTTTTATTACCTATGAAGTAACCAACAGATGATGATTAACAAGGCAACATTTATGATAGTCATTGCTACTAATCCGTAGAAAAGTAGATATGTAATAATTATTAATGCTGATTCTACCATATTAACCACCTCCTATATTCAATCTCACAAACTAAGTTGTGGAGGTTTTTGTAAACACTAAGCTGTCAAAGGTGGCAACACACTCCGCTTATTCTCATTTTCTATGTCTACAACTATACAATATTATTAGATAAAATACAAGCGAACAAAACAAATTTTTGAGAAATATTATTTTTGATTTAGCTATTGTAATTTTTATTATTTTATGTTACATTAAATATAGTCAAAAAACGAGTTTGTAGATATAATTCTTACAAACTATTGATATGACTATAATTAAGAGTTGAAAATAGATATTTTTTGCCAACTAGATTTCGCAAACGTGTCTAGCTTGGGCACCAAAAAAACAGTAGAGACTTAAACTATTGTTTTTTTTATTTTAATTATAAAAAAAAATGGGACTCGAAAAGGACGTGCCGAATGTAAGTAGAGATTAATTTAAAAAGACAAAGCGATATATTGAAATATCAGCTTTGTCTTTTTAAATTTCATTCATTAATGAGCTTTCACGTAAAAATGCATTATTTTTTTACTTTTAATCTTTTGTATTTTGTTTCAATGGCGTATACGATTTCTGTAATAACCTGTTCATGTTCGATAGGCATAACTACATACCAGTCTTCGCCAAGGAAAAAGTTTTTCAATTCGTTAATTGCAACATTTGCATTCATGGATGGTGGACATATGTCGTAATCACCCTTTTTGCATAATTTTAATACTCGTTCCTTAATCTGTTGGTCTGTTTCAGGCCTACGAAATAATTTAAACATAATTTTACCTCCTTGCAATTATTTAATTGCTTTCTACTTTGATTGATACCCGTGCTGTCAAGAAGTTCATGCTTGGTTCAATGACCTTGATATTAATAATTATACCATAACTTTACATAAAATTTAATAAATGCAATAAAATTTATTGAGATATGCTAATTGTTATTATATAATTATAAAAAAGAAAAGAATAAAAATTGCAAGAATTGAAATAAAAATATCATAAATGATAAATATGCAAAAACATATATTACTGTTTATAAACACATCCAGAAGATTAGTAATATAATTTTTATGAATTTATAAGAAAGGGAACAATTTAATGAAATTTGAGTTATCTGTGATTGAAAATGCTCTAAAATATTATAAGATAAGTGATAATAATTATAAAAATAAATGTTATAAATGTATAAAAGATGTTAATGAAACAAAAGATTTTAATAATAAAGCAGAAAAAATTTATAATATATTATATACTGATAAAACATTTATGCTTGATACTCTTTGGGAAAGGCAAAATATGGTTGAGCTTTTTGGTGAACAATTTAATCCTTATATAACCAATATCTTAGTATTATATGGCTATGAAATACATTGCCAAAATATGAAACTAAAAAAATATAATAGGGAGGAAAAAGAATTATATAAAAAAAGAGTTAGAGAAACACTAACGAATGATATTTTTGTTAGAAAATTAGAAGGTATTAGAATTTCACAGATGATTTGGGCAGCATATTTTATTAATACTAAATTAATAGAAGTTGGAAGATTACAATATGAGAAACGTGGAAATTATATTAAAATACATATACCATCTGGAGAAAAATTACAAATAGATCAAGTATTAGAATCAATTAAAAACTCAAGGCAAGAAATTAAAAGATACTTTAATATAAAAGAGCCAGAATATAGATGTGATTCTTGGTTGTTAAGTAATCAGATAAGAGATATTATAGATAAAGATTCAAACATTGCAAGATTTTATGATTTATTTGAGGTAAAAGATGGTCTGGATGCAACTAAAAATATATTAAATTTTGTTTTTAATGTACAAGAATGCAGTAATTATAACGATTTAGTAGAAGATACTTCTTTACAAAGATTATTAAAACAGCAATTACTAAAAAATAAACCTATGAAAATAGGCTGTGGAAAATTAAAAATATAATTTTATGATATTACTAAAAAATATTAAAAAGGAAGGAATTAAAAATGCATGATTTAATAGATAAAATAAATAGTACAGTATTGTTACAAAAAAATATTATATTTGAAAAAGCTAATATTAAAGAATTAGATAATATTTTAAAATTATATAAAGAAAGAATGCTTTGGTTTAAATTAAAGGGCATAAAGCAATGGAGTAAATATTTAACAAATCATCCTAAAGAACAATTTGCTCAAGTAATTGAAAAAGGTGACTATTATATTTTAAGAAAAGAGAATGAGATAATTGCAGGATTTGAAATATCTACAGATAGCCATTTTTGGGATGATAATAAATCAAATGCTTATTACTTATATAAAGTAGTATCTAAAGTAGGTTATAAAAATATAGGCAATGAAATATTTAAAATCGCTAAAAGCATTACAAAAATAAATAAAAAAGATTATTTAAGATTGGATTGCTTAAGCTCAAATAAAAAACTAAACGAATTATATGAAAAACATGGATTTAAATATGTAAAAGAAGGAATAGATTCTTATCATTATACATTAAGGGAGTGGAAAGTAAGTGAAAATTTTTGGGGCTATTAATTAAAATATTTGAGGCTATACTATAAATCTATTTTATAAATATAGCCATATCTTTGATATAACTTAGAATCACTAATCCCCATATAATTACCTACTAAAGTTCCTAGGCTATTATATAAATCTAAAGCTTTGTTATGACTAGATTTTATATATACTTCTTCAATTCCTTGATTTTTTAGATCTTTTAAAACTTCATTTTGAAGCCATTTTTTGCCTATTCCTCTATAATCCTTTAATATATGAAAAGAGCTAAGTTGTGCTACTTTTTTAGAATTAGTTTCAACATTATTTTCATTTAGAAAATCTAATATATTTTTATTGCCAGATAAAGCAAATATAACTCCTATTATTGTTCCTTTATCTTCAAGATAATAAATATCTAATATACTATCAGAATTTTTAGATATTAAGTCAAGACATGATTTTAGCCATTTTATAGAATGAGTATACTCATTCCAATCATCAAACATATTATTATTAATTTTTTCTTGTACATATTCTTTTACAGGATATAAATATTTGGAGATATCATCTAAAGTCATATATTTTTTTATTCTTAGTTTCATTGTTACTTTCCTTTCCTACTATTCTATAACTATAAGATATATTGATTTTTAATTGTACGAAACAAAATGTTTACTTAAAGTTTTTATACTTAAAAATAATCTTTTTTTGCGGATTTAAATATATTATATATTTAGTAGAGCTATATTTTCAAGTAAAATTAACCAATTATAAAAAAGTTTTTTTAATTAGTTTTAGTCTTTATACTTTACAAAAATATATAATGTTTGATACACTAAAAAATATAAGGAGGAGTAATATGAATATTAATATAAAACAATTAAATAATGAAAATATAGAAGATATAATTCCATTAAGAATATCTTTACAAAAAGTTGACTTTGAAAATAATCTAGGTATTGAAGAAAAAATATTAGAAGATAAGACAAGAGAATTTTTGAAAGAAAATATAAATAAAGACTTATTTATGTATGGTGTGTATGTTAATAAAGAATTAGTTTCAATTTGTGGACTTACTATTTTTAAATATTTTCCTCAGGCAGATGATTTAAGTTGCAAAGTTGGTTATATTACTAGTGTTTATACCAAAGAAGAATATAGAAAAAAAGGATATCAAAAAAAGGTATTTGAGAAGTGTATTGAATTAGGAAAAGAAAAGGGAATAAAAAAATTTACTTTAAGTACAAAAAATCCAATTGCTATGAAAATGTATGAGAAGTTTGGCTTTGTTGATGATACATATGCTAAGAAAATGAAATATTAAAATTTTAATAATGAAAATTATAAAAGATGACTAATAACAGAAATTTGAAATATCAGGATGATAAATTAAAAAATGATTTACTACAAATTAGACATATTAATAGTAATTTTATGTTATAGAATATTTAATCTAAAAATAAAATTGTACCCAATTATTTATTAGTTAAGTTGATTATATTTGGATATAATTAAAAAGATTTTTATAATATGAATATTTTACTTATTAAATTTGATTTTTATGTAAATTTGTAGTATAATATATTTATAATGCGTTTTTTAATCAAAACAAGGAGGATGTATATATGCGGAGAAAAAAAATACTTGTAACTATTGTTGCCCTCATGATGTTAGGTTTATCTTGTTTCTTAACAGGATGTGAGGATGAAGCTCATGACAGTAAGTACATTGAGGACTATGAAGAAGATGAAACAGAGGAAAGCGACGATGATGAAACAGAAGAGGAAAATGATGATGATGAAAAAGAACATGAAACAGAAGAATCTGAAAAGGTAGAAAATTCTGAAACTGAAACTGAGTCATCTGAAGCAAAAGAATCCGAAAAAACAGAATCTGCTAAGGTAAATCAGCCGAAAAAAACAGGAAAATCAAGTAGAGAGGTTAAACCACTTGTTTTAATTTCAAAGGAAGAAATTGAGGATAGCGGTGTAACACAGTATATTTACTATGACCCTGTAACAATGATTTTGTTTAGTTATTTTTCAAATTCAAATGGACCAATAGAAATGCATAATGCTGATGGTACTCCAAGAATTTATGATGGAAAATCAGAAGTTAAGACATTAGTATTAATTTTGGAGGAAGGCATTGAAAATGTATGGTCAACTCAGTACAATTTTTATGATCCAGAAACTTTAGTCATGTATGTTTATTTTTCCAATTGTGATGACAGCGTTTCTGAGATGCATGATGTTGATGGAACACTTAGAACCTATGATCCCACATCTAAAAAAGAAGAAAAAAAAGAAAAAGAATGATAATAAGGGCTTACACTGAAAGTATAGTGTAAGCTCTTTATCATATAAAAAAATATTATTGGGGTTGAAGAAAAAAATGTAAAATGTTATAATAGAAAAGATGTGTACAAATATTTAATACAATATAAGTATTACTTTATATTATAGGAACTTTGAAGAACTTACCTATAATAAGCCTTCAGCAAAATTGGTATATTTTATAGAAGGCCTGTTGGAAAAATTGTAAATAGAAAGGGAGATGAAAATGGAAAAAGAAGAAAATATTTTAGGTTATGAAAAAATTAGTAAATTAATGTTGAAATTTTCAGTTCCTTGTGTAATATCACTACTAGTAAATTCATTATATAATATTGTAGATCAAGTATTTATAGGAAGAGGAGTAGGATATTTAGGAAATGGAGCAACAAATGTAGTATTTCCAATTAGTATACTAGCTATGGCATTTGCCTTTATGATAGGTGATGGTGCATCTGCATATTTAAGTTTAAAATTAGGTGAAAACAAAAAAGAAGAAGCATGTAAAGGCGTTACAAATGGAATTATAATGGCAATAGTAGTTTCTTTAGTTTTATGTTTAGGAAGCTTTGTATTTTTACCACAACTTTTAAATTTATTTGGATGTACAGATGGGTTAAGAGAATACGCATTAGAATATGGACATGTTATTGTTTTAGGATTACCTTTTATGATAATTGGATCTACCTTAAATTCAATAATTAGAGCAGATGGATCACCTAAATATGCAATGACATCTATGGTAACAGGAGCTATTTTAAATATTATATTAGATCCAATATTTATATTTGTATATCATAAAGGAGTATGGGGAGCAGCAACTGCAACAGTAATAAGTCAAATAGTTACTTTTGTAATGAATGTTTTATATATAAGAAAATTTAAAACAATAGAATTTAATAAAACCAATTTCAAATTTGAATTAAAAAGAAGTATTAAAGTAGCATCTTTAGGAATAAGTAGTTTTATAACACAAATGAGTTTTGTTTGTGTTATGACAGTACAAAATAATTTATTTAGCAAATATGGTGCAATGTCAAAATTTGGATCAGACATTCCAATAACAGTATTTGGAATTGTTATGAAAACAAGTCAAATTTTAAACAGTATTATAATAGGAATTGCAGCAGGTTCACAACCAATACTTGGATACAACTATGGCGCTGGAAAATTTGATAGAGTAAAAAAGACTTTAAAAACAGTTTTAGGATTAGGTGTTGTAGTAAGTACTTTTGCTTTTATACTATTCCAAACCATACCAGACAAATTAATAAATATATTTGGTAGTGCAGAAGGAGAAACTGCAGAAATATACATAGAATTTGCTTGTTTATCTTTTAAAACTTATTTGGTTCTTTGCATATGTAATGGTATACAAATACCATCAGGTATTTTCTTCCAAGCAATTGGAAAAAGCACCAAAAGTGCTATATTATCATTAAGTAGACAAATACTATTTCTAATACCAGCCTTTTTTATTTTAGGATCAAGTTTTGGTATAAAAGGCTTATTGCATGCAGGACCAGTTGCTGATGGACTAGCATTCATTGTTTCTTGTATATTGTTAACTATAGAAGTTAAACATTTAAAAAAATCAAGTATTAACAGTCAATCATTAGTTGATGATACAAGTACAGAAAATAAGTTAAATAAAAATGTAGTAATAACTATTTCTAGAGAATATGGTTCAGGAGGTAGATACATTGGAAGATTAATTGCTGATATATTAGGAATTAAATTTTATGATAAAGATTTTATAGTAAAATTAGCTAAGGAAACAGGATTAAGTGAAGAATATATAGAATCTAATGAACAAAAGAGAAATAGTTTAGCTAGTTTAAATAATGGATACTATTTTGGATTAGATAATAGAGATGATTTATTTTTAAAAGAATCAGAATTAATAAAAGAGGTAGCAAACAAAGAATCTTGTGTAATAATTGGAAGATGTGCAGATTTTATTCTAAAAGATAAAGAAAATGTAGTAAAAATATTTATTTATAGTGATATGGAAAATAAAATTAATAGAGCAATAGAATTTTATGGAATGGATAAAGAAAAAGCTAAAAAGGAAATAAAACAAATTGATAAATTAAGAAGTAATCATTATAAGTATTATACAGGAAACGACTGGAACAAATCTTCAAATTATGACATTTGTATAAATTCGGATACATTAGGTGTTGAAAAATCAGCACAATTAATTTGCGATTTTATAAAAGAAAAAGAAGAAATATTAGTATAAATACTAAAATTTTAAATTTAATGATTGAAAATTATGTAAATTTAGTATATAATATATTGCAATGTATTAATATATCGTTTTTAAAACTAAATAATGAATATTAAAAATTGATTATTTAGTTTATAGTAACTGTAAACTACAAGTATAAAACAAATTAAAATGGAGGTTATTATTATGACAAAAAAACGGAGCAATTTTGCAATTATTATTGTAATGTTACTTATTACAATCTTTATGCTTGGCTGTGACAATTCTGAAAAAGAAAGTAATGATGCCAAAAAAATTGTAGAAGAAGAAGAAAGAAACTTTGGTAATTTTATTGTATTATCTGAAAAAACAATAGAAAATTCTTGTCTAATACAGTATATTATGTATGATTCCGAAACAATGGTTATGTGGACATATATTGAGGAAAATCATGGCGGAGGTCTTTCTCCTATGTATAATAGTGATGGAACTTTAAGAAGATATATACCTTAATAATGAAATAAAAAGGCAAAATATAATTATGAAAATGGTTATATTTTGCCTTTTTTCAATAATAGGTATGCGAACAAAGACGCATACAATTTTGTACGACAAAATCGGCACTTCGAACAAATATGTGGACGATTTAGTAAATTTTTGTATTTTGTAATTATCATATCGTTCACTTTTATTATAATGTTTACTTTAATATAAAATATAATTGTAAAGAATGTGAAACTATGATAAAATAATTTTGCTAATAATATAATACAGTAAAAAATTATTATGGAGGAAAATAAATTGAACAATTGGATAATACATGTAATGTTATATTTAATAATAGCAGTAATATTTGATCAAACCTATAAAATAGCTACTAAAAAAATGAAAAAGCCAGGAGCTTTAACTGTACTTTTAGAAATACTAGCATCAATTTTAGTATTGGTTTTATGTCCATTTTTTGAAGTGAAATTTCCAACAGACCTAAAAGTATATTTATTTTTAGGGTTATCAATTATTTTTTATGCAATAACAGATAGATTAAATACTACAGTAAGAAAAGGTATAGAGGCATCGACATTTAGTATTATAAAACAATTATCAACAGTATTTATGACATTTTCAGGATTTTTATTTTTTAAAGAACCATTTGTAATTAGTAAATTTATAGGAGCATTTTTAATAATTTTTAGTAATATAATAATTTTCTATAAAAAAGGTGATGGAAAAGTAAATAAGTATGTTGCACTAGGAATTGTTTCAAATTTATGTTATACAATCGCATTATTCCTAGATGTTAACTATTCAGAAAATTTCAATTTGCCATTTTATGTAATGTTAACTTTAGGAATACCAGCAATTTTAATAATACTTATAGAACGAATAAAATTATCAGATTTGAAAAATGAATTTACTAAAGAAAATAGAATTCCAATTCTAGTAACATCAATTACATGGTCTTTTTGTATTGTTGCACAATTAAGAGCATATCAATTAGGAAATGTTAGTGTAGTAGCTCCATTATGCTCATTAATAGTAATAATAAATGTTATTGTTGGATATTTTTGTTTAAAAGAAAAAGATAATTTATTAAGAAAAATAATAGCAGCATGTTTAATTATTTTAGGAATTATACTAATTAAAGGTTAAAGGTGAAATTATGAAAAGTTTAAAAGAGTATGTAAGAAGTATTCCCAATTTTCCAGAAAAAGGTATTGTTTTCAGAGATATTACTAGTGTTCTTCAAGATAAAGAAGGATTACAATTAGCAATAAATTCTATGCAAGAAGTTTTAAAAGATATTGAATTTGATGTAATTGTTGCACCAGAATCAAGAGGTTTTATATTTGGGATGCCAATTGCTTATAATTTAAATAAATCTTTTGTTCCAGTTAGAAAAAAAGGTAAGCTACCATATGAAACAATTGAAGAATCATATGATTTAGAATATGGAAGTGCAACAATTGAAATTCACAAAGATGCTATACAAAAAGGACAAAAAGTTGTTATTATTGACGATTTAATTGCAACTGGAGGAACATTAGAAGCAATTGCAAAATTAGTAGAAAAGCTAGGTGGAGATGTAAAAAGAATTTGCTGTTTAATAGATTTACCAGACTTGAAAGGTAAACAAAAACTTAAGAAATATGATATTAAAACAGTTATAGAATTTGAAGGAGAATAAGTAACTATATATTATAACAATTACAAAAATATTATTTCTATAAAAATAAATATTTATTAAAAAACATAATATTATTTAAAAATAATATTATGTTAAAACGCTTTATTTAGCCAAATTATAAATATTATAAATTAAATTAATATAAAAGGAGTAATTAAATGAGAATAGGAATTATTGCAGCAGAATTTGAAGAAATGAATGCTATAAAAAATATTATGGAAAATATTTCTGAAGAAAAATTATATAATTTAACTTTTTATATTGGAAACATACATAATAGAGAATGTGTTTTGGTAGAATGTGGTGTTGGTAAGGTAAATGCTGCTAGAACAACACAAGTTATGCTTGATAAATTTAAAATTGATTGTGTAATAAATGTAGGTTCTGCTGGAAGTATTACAACAGAACTAAATATTAAAGATATTGTTATTGGTAAAGAGTTAATTCAATATGACTTTGATATAACTCAAGTAGGAAATTATGAAAAAGGTGAGATATGTGATGTAGGAAAATATTTCTATTCTGATGAAAAGCTTATAAAGCTATGCGAAAAAACTATAGAAGATATGAAGGATAGAGACTTTAATATAAAAATTGGTAGAATTGGTTCAGCAGACATGTTTTTTGCAGATCCTAAAAGAGCAATAAAAATAAGAGAAGAATTTGGAATGGAATGCCTAGAAATGGAAGGAGCTGCAATTGGACAAGTATGCTTTTTAGACAATATTCCTTTTTTAGTAATTAGAGGAATTTCAGATACTCCTAATGGAAATAATAAAATAGATTTCCATACTTACTTAAAAGATGCTTCCAAAAGAGTTGCTCAGATTTTAGATAATTTAATTTTGAAAATATAAGATTGATAAAAAAAATCTTATATGATATTATATTTATATTAAATTTGAAAGGAATATTTTATTATGAATAATGAATTAATTATAAAAAAATGTAATAATTGTGGTGCAACAATAAAAGTTATTAAAGATTGCAATTGTTCAAATTGCGGAATTATATGTTGTGAAAAGGAAATGAAGGTTATAAAACCAAATTCAGTTGATGCTGCAATAGAAAAACATGTTCCTGTTTATGAAATAAAAGAGGACAAAATTTATGTAACAGTAAATCATGTAATGGAAGAAGAACACTATATTGAATGGATTAGTATAGTAAATGATGGAAGAGAATGTATTACATATTTAAAACCAGGAATGGAAGCTAAAACACATTTTAAATATATTCCAGGTTCTACAATATATGCTTATTGTAACAAACATGAATTATGGAAAGTAGAAGTAAAATAGGTTAGAAGGAAGAGTTTTGTTGTGAACAAAGAATTAACTAATTTTGAAAAACAGAATATTATAAATGAAAAAACAAAACAGATATTAAGTTTGTTAGGTGTGAAAAAGTCTTTCAGATTACTTAACCAATTAGCAAGTGCTATAAAATTGTATAAATTTGTATTTCAAAAGTCTAATCCAAATTTTGCAAAATATACTCCAGATATAAAATCTGAAGATAGAAACAATATATATATTCATAATTTATATATAGGAATAACTAATAATCCTGGTTCAGCAACAACTAATACAATACTTTTTAAACATTTGTTAATGCATAGTATTGCTGAATCAGACATTGTTTTATTGAAATCTAAAAAATCTGGTATGTCTCATCTTGCTAATATTGTTAAGCTTGGAAAAGAATATTATTATTTTGATCCAACTCTTGAAAGAAGTATTTTTGATGATGATGCATGGGAAGAAAATAAAGGTACTTTATGTTGTGCAGCATTAGGAAAAAACGATGATTATTTTAAACTTTATGAACCAATAGGAATTTTACCAGATAATATGAATCTACCACTAGAAGCACTTCCAGAAAAAATTGCTGAAGAATCAATGTCCAAAAATTTAGTAAATGAGATATCTGCATTAATACCAAATTATGCGAGCTCTACTTATAAAACACAAACAGATTATGATGGAGATAGATAAAATGTTAAGATTAGAAAATATTAAAATTTATGAAGACTTGACAGAAGAAGATGTTGTAAAAATAGCTTGCCAAAAGTATAAATTAGATTTTAAAAATGTAAAAAAATATACTATTTATAAAAAGTCCATAGATGCTAGAAATAAAGACAAAATTTTCTATAATTATACTATCGATATTGATTATAATAGAAATAAAACTTTAAAAAATGTTAAAGAAGTTAATGAAGAAGATTCTAATATAAATATAAACATAAAAAGAAAAGCCGAGACGAGACCTGTAATTATTGGAGCAGGTCCTGCTGGGCTATTTTGTGCTTTAATTTTAATTCAAAATGGAATTAAACCTATAATTATTGAACAAGGGAAAAAAGTTGAAGATAGAAAAAAGGATGTAGATAATTTTTTAGAAATGGGAAAATTAAATACCAGTTCAAATGTTCAATTTGGTGAAGGTGGAGCAGGAACATTTTCTGATGGAAAATTAACAAGTAATAGTAAAAATCCACTATGTAGAAAAGTATTAAAAGAATTTGTTAATTTTGGTGCACCAAATCAAATAATGTATATAAATAAACCGCATATTGGAACAGATAATTTAATTAATGTAGTTTCAAATATGAGAAATTATATTATAAGTATGGGGGGAACGTTTTTATTTGAAGAGAAAGTTATTGACTTTGAAATAGAAAATGCAAAAATAAAATCTATTTATACAAACAAAAACAGAAAAATCGAAACAAATATTGTTGTTTTAGCAATAGGGCATAGCGCAAGAGACACAATTGAAAAGCTTTATTCAAAAGGAATAAATATGGAAAAAAAGAGTTTTTCAGTAGGAGTTAGAATAGAGCATAAACAAAAAATGATAAATAATTCTCAATATGGAAACAATACAAAATTGAATTTACCACCAGCAGAATACAAATTAGCTTATCATGGAAAAGAGCGTTCATGTTACACTTTTTGCATGTGTCCAGGAGGTGTTGTTATAGGATCTTCAAGTAACAATGGGGAAATAGTAACAAATGGAATGAGTAAATTTGCAAGGGATGGAGAAAATGCCAATAGTGCTGTTCTTGTAGATGTTACACCAGAAGATTTTAAAGGTGATTCACCATTAGAAGGAATGTATTTTCAAGCAAAATTAGAACAAAAGGCATTTGAATTAGGAGGGAACAATTTTTATGCACCAGTTCAAAGAGTAGAAGATTTTTTAAGAAATAGAAAGACTACTAAAATAGGTAGCATAAAACCAACTTATAAACCAGGAATAACTTTATCTAATTTACAAGAACTTTTTCCAAATTATATTGTAGAAACATTAAAAGAAGGAATCTTAGATTTTGATAAGAAAATTAAAGGTTTTGCAAATCCAGATAGTATTTTAACAGCAATTGAATCTAGAAGTTCATCACCAGTTAGAATTTTAAGAAATGAAAATCTAGAGTCAAATATAAAAGGAATATATCCTTGTGGTGAAGGTGTAGGATATGCAGGAGGAATTATGACAGCAGGTGTTGACGGAATTAAATGTGCAATTAAGATTCTAGAAAAAGAATAATTAAGAAACATTTCAACTTGACTAAAAACAATAAAGAGAGTAAAATTAACAATAGGTAAATTGAATAGTCGCTGGCAAATTCCGAAAGGAATTGCGAGAGGAAAGTCCGGGCCCCATAGAGCAATAATACTTGATAACGTCAAGCGAGGGTAACCTTAGGGAAAGTGCAACAGAAAATAACAGCCATATTTTTTGGCTCAGGTGAAAAGGTGGAGTAAAAGCCCACCAGCAGTACAGTGATGTACTGGCTGTGTAAACCCTATTTGGGGCAACACCTTGGTAGAAAAAGCTAAGACTGCTCGTCATTTTTTCATAAATCCTTGAGTGGCTTGAAATATGTAGCAATATATATTCTAGATAAATGACTATTCACGACAGAACCCGGCTTATAGATTTGCCTAAAAGAGTGCGAAAGCGCTCTTTTATTTTTTATTTAGTAGGAAAATGATTTGCACTTTCTACTAAATAAAAGCTTCACTAATTTTTGCACACGATTTTGTTGTACAAAATCGGCACTACTAGCAAATACGTGGAAGATTTAGTAAATTTTTGTATTCTGTAATTATCATATCGTCTACTTTTGTTCTTTATTCAGAAAGAAAATGTAAGCAATTTGTAATTGAAAAATAATACTTTCTGTCATATAATATGTTCGATTGAAAAATAATCAATATTTTTACTACAAATTTAAAAATACAAAAAATATAAATAGTAAGTAAAGGAGAAAATATGTACGAAATATATGCAGATTTACATGTTCACATAGGAAGAAGTGAAAATAATAAGCCAATAAAAATAACAGCAGCAAGAAGTTTAAATTTTGCAAATATTGCAAAAGAATGTGTAGAAAGAAAAGGAATTAATCTAGTTGGAATTATAGATTGTGCTTCACCATATGTAATTGAAGATATAGAAAACTTTTTAAAAAGTGGAGAAGCTTATGAAATTCCAGATGGTGGAATAATATATAAAGATAAAGTTTGCATTATACTTGGAAGTGAAATTGAAACATCAGAAATAAATGATGAAGGAAAAACAGGAAGCGCTCATAATTTGTGTTATTTTCCAAAACTTTCAGATATAAAAGCATTTTCTAATGAAATGAGTACTCATATAAAAAATATTACTTTAAGTTCTCAAAGGGCAAATATTTCAGCATATGATTTAATAGACATAGTAGAAAAGTATAATGGAATTTTAATACCAGCTCATTGTTTTACGCCTCATAAAAGTTTTTATGGAAATTGTACAGATTCTTTAAGAAAAATTTTTAAAGAAAAATATCACAAAATTCCTGCAATTGAGCTAGGGCTAAGTTCTGATACTTTTTTGGCAGATCAAATAAGTGAACTTGAAACAAAAACTTTTTTAACAAATTCAGATGCACATTCATTGCCAAGAATAGCAAGAGAATATAACAAAATGCAACTTGATGGAATAAGTTTTAAAGAATTTTTAATGGCAATAAAAAATGAAAATGGTAGAAAAGTTGTTGCAAATTATGGTTTAGATCCTAAACTTGGAAAATATCATAGAACTTATTGTGAAGTATGTGATAAAAGAATACCAGGAGAAGCACCAGTTACCAAATGTGATACATGTGATAGTAAAAATATAACAATGGGTGTTTATGACAGAATAGAAATAATAAAAGATAAAAAAGAAACCAAAAGTCCTGAAACTAGACCAGAATACATTTATCAATATCCACTTACTTTTATTCCAGGAGTAGGAGGAAAAACAATAGATAAATTGTTAAAACATTTTGGAACAGAGATGACAATTTTACATCAATTATCTAATGATGATATAGAAGCTGTAGTAGGGGAAAAAGTGGCTAAAAATATTGTGGCAGCGCGTGATGGAAAGATGCATGTTATAGAAGGCGGAGGAGGAGTTTACGGAAAAGTTGAATAATTAGAAATTTACCGAATACACTTTACTAAGTGAAATAGAAAATAATGTTTTATTACTCTTATAATCATAAAAATTCGATAGTATTAAAGTGAGTATAAAACAAAAGGTAAAGGGTATAAGATGAAAAGTATTTTATTAGAGTATGTAAGTAGGAATAGAAAAAATTTTATAATAATTATAACCTTATTTTGTATAGGAATTGCTATTGGAATATTTTTTATTAATAATTCTGATGAAAATCAAAGAATAGAATTAAATACATATATTGGAGAACTAATAAAAAATATTAAAGAAACTGATTCAATTAATAAACTTGAAATTTTGCTTTTAAGTATAAAACAAAATATTTCTTTCATTTTATTAATTTGGTTTTTAGGATGTACAATAGTTGGTGGGATTTTTATTTATATTGCTATAATATATAAAGGTTTTACAATAGGATATACAATATCTGCTATAATAGCTGTTCTAGGAATAAAAAATGGAACTATTTTTTCAATATCATCACTATTACTTCAAAATATTATTTTTTTACCAGCTTTTTTTATAATTTCTGAAAATCGGCATAAAATTATATAAAGGAATATATACTAGATGTATTAATTTAAAAGAAGAAGTAATACGTCATACAGCGATTATGCTAATTGCTTTAGTATTAGTAATTATTTCAAGTATAGTTGAAGTATATATTTCAACTAATGTATTAATTTTTTTAAAAGAAATTCTTTAAAAAGGCTTTACTTTTTTTAAGATATTTGATATAACTACTTATGTAAATTTTGATGTTAGAAAAATAAATAAAATTAATACAGATGGAGAGGGGTTAAACCATGGAAAAACAAATTAAACTTTTTTTAGAGTTTCTTGAAAATGATAAAAAATTATCATCAAATACACTACAATCATACAAAAGAGATATTACACAATATCAAGAATACATAGATAAAAATGGTTTAAATTATTTAAAGATTGATAATGAAGATATAGAAAAATATTTTGAATATTTAAAAGCTATGAATAAAAAAACATCAACTATATCTAGAAATTTAGCTACTATTAGATCTTTCTATCAATTTTTATTAAGAACTAAAAAAGTGAAAAATGATCCAACAGTAGGAGTTCAATCTCCAAAGGTTGAGAAAAAAATCCCTAGTATTTTAAGTTCTCAGGAAGTAGAACTTTTATTAGAGCAACCAAAAACAATAGATCTTAAAGGAATTAGAGATAAAGCAATGCTTGAATTTGCTTATGCAACAGGAATGAGAGTTACTGAAATTATTTCCTTAGATATAACAGATGCAAATCTTGAACAAGGATATGTTGTTTGTAAAAATGGATTTAAAACTAGAAATATTCCATTAGGATCACTTTCATTAAAAGCATTAAAAGAGTATGTCGAAAAAGCAAGACCTATATTAGTAAAAGATGAAAGTGTTAAAGCGTTATTTGTTAATATAAATGGAAAGAGATTAACTAGACAAGGATTCTGGAAAATTGTTAAATTCTACAAAGAGCAAGCTCATATCTCTAAAGAAATAACACCACATGTTTTAAGACATTCATTTGCAACACATCTTTTACAAAATGGAGCAGATTTAAAAGCAATCCAAACAATGCTTGGACATTCTGATATATCTTCAACACAAGTATATATGCAATTTCAAAATGAAAACTTAAAAGATATTTATAAAAAAGCTCATCCAAGAGCTTAATATATGCAAAATAAAACCTTCACTATTAAGTGAAGGTTTTATTAAATTTATAAAAAATATTCTATGCATGTTAAATTAATTTTTGTTTTCTACCAATTAATAGTATTAAAAACAAGGGTGCTGATATATTTATATATCAGCACCCTTTAGAAATATAATCTATTTCATTACACGTGGATTAGTTTTGGGCAGGCTTCTGTACCAAATAATACGAGATGCCAATACCAATTAAACTTCCAACCAAGAACATGAACCAGCTGAAACCAAAGAACAATCGCAAGATTGCAAAAGCAACGGCTGCTAATACACTATACCGGTAAGCATTGTCTTTCAAATTTAATGAAGCAGGGATCCAATCGTATTTGGAGATGAATTTTAAACCAGCCGGTAAAGCAAAGCCTAAAATACCCCAAAATATAACTCCGCTTGAGATGAATTTGAAAGCCATCACAACCAATAAAACAACGAGTAACACTTTGATAATTTTTTTCATGTTCATACCTCCTGTGAAATGTTGTTCGGAGGACTCCCTCCGAAATGTTAATGTGTTTCAAAGGGACATATATTTAATACTAATATAGTATACTACAAATTATAATAATTTGCAAGTAAATTTACATAATTATTACTATATTTCCATTATAATCAAATATCGCTTATGTTTTTACATAAGCGATATAGATAAAAAGTTTAAAATATAATTTTACTTTTTAGTTATTAATGGTGGGGAATTTACAAGAGTTATTTGAAAGAATATTAATAAAAAACATTATTCCAAATGTTCCCCAAAACAAAAAATTAACGTGCCAAGATATTGATGAAAAGACAATATAAAGCATTGTTACTGCCATAAGTATGGTACATTGAACCGCATAGCTATTTGCAATTATGTAAATACTATAGGGTTTATTGGGTAATTTCATAAGATTGTAACAAATAAACTCAGATGTAATAAACCCAGTAGAAGCGGATAATAAAATAATTGATGAAATAGGAAGAAATCCTACGTAAAACATAATTAAAGCTATTATCCATATTGATACAGTAGCAATAGTTAATTTTGTTTCTGTTTTCATGGAAGTCACCTCCAAAAAAATGTTATTCGGAGGTTTCCCTCCGAACAGTTTACCAGTTACGAAGGGGATAAATTTAATTATAGTAAACATTATAACATCTTTACTAATGAATTTCAAGGGTTTTGGAAAAATGCATAACTATTTACTTAACTCATAAATTGCCTCTGCATAAATTTTACCAGAAAGAATTAGTTTATCTATTTCTACAAACTCGTCAACTTGATGGCACATATCCTTATCATTAGGCATTGTAGCACCAAAGGAAATACAATTTGAAAAAGCTCTTGCATATGTTCCACCACCAATAGCTATTGCTTCTAGATTTTGTTGAGTTTTTTTATTAAAAATATTGACTAAAGTTTTTACTAAATAATTATTTTTGTCAACAAATAGAGGATCTTGAGTTGCTAATTTGTGTACTTCTAAATTACTAAATAGAGAGTTTAAATTAGTATATTTAGAAAAAATTGTATCTAAATTTATTGTAACAGGTACTCTTAAATTAATTCGAATAATTAATTTATTATTAATATAATTTAAAAATCCAATATTAGAAGTAAGAATACCAGATTCATCCTCTAAAATTTTATCACTCATAAATTTAGGGCTTTGAATATCAAACAATCCAATTTCATATAATGTTTTTAAATAAGAAGTGTCAAATTCAAAATTATTAATTAAATAATTTACTAATGTTTTTATTGCATTATTTCCAAGCTCAGGATGAGCAGCATGTGCTGAAATACCAAAAGATTCTATAAATAGTATATCATCCTTTTCAGTTAGTTTTATATTTTGTATTGGTTTTAAATTAGAACACGAATTATATCTTTTTCTTAATTTTATAGAACAATATTTTGGAACAACATTAAGTGCATTATTATTACAATTAACTTCCAAAATATCATAATCTTTTATATAAAAATTATTTTTTAGTTCTACAGACATTATTCCTTTTTCTGCATATATTGCAGGAAAATTAGCATCAGGACTAAAACCAATAGAAGGTGATTCTTCGTGTGCTTTATAATAATTAATACATTTCCAAGATTTTTCTTCATTTAAACCTAATATTAATCTAATCCTTTTAGATACATTAACAGTTTCTTTTATTGCTTTCATAGCATATAATGCAGCAACAACAGGACCTTTATCATCGATTGCTCCTCTACCAAAGATTTTTCCATCTCTAATGTTAGGTGAGAATGGAGGAGTAGTCCAACCATCTTCAATATATGCGGGCACAACATCTAAATGGCCTATAATGCCAACTAATTCAGTACCTTCGCCAAATTCAATATATCCACAATATCCATCAATATTTTTAGTTCTAAATCCCATAGATTTTCCTAAATCTAAAATATAATTTAAAATATTATTACATTCTTCACCAAATGGATAAGTAGAGTTTTCTGTTTCGTCAGATACACTAGGAAATTTAATTAAATCACAAACTGTCTCTATGATTTCATTTTTAGAATTTTCAATAATTTCATCAAACATAATTTTAGCTCCTTTATTTGATTAAATTTAACTAAAACTCTTATAAATAAATTCATAGATTAGTAATAATTTTATTAAAGAATATTGAAATGATAAATTATTTAAATCTATAAAAAGATTTAGAATTTTAAAGTAATTATTCTATTGTGAAATATAAAATTTTGAATTTATTATAATTTTATTATTCTAAAATTTAATTTATAAAAGTTTCTTTAAATATAGATGTATTATATTATATTTATTGAAGAAATACTAAACTGTTACAAAAAAGAAATATAAAAAAAAAGAAAAATATTGAATTTAAATGTAAATATGTGTAAAATAATATCTATAAACAAAAGTTAAATTATAGGAGGAAAGAAATGAGAAGTCAAAAAGGAATTACATTAGTTGCGTTAATATTAATTATAGTAGCATTAATAATTTTAGCAGGAATTTCTATAAATTTAGTGTTAAGTAATGAAAAAAAAGAAAATATGAAACCATCAACAAATGAGGTAGTATATAATAATATAGCAGAACCTTCTAATACTGCAATGTAAAATCAAATTTAAATAAATAAGAATATAAAAGCAAAATCGAGTGAATTTTGAGCATTATGAAATTATATGCTTAAAATTCACTTTTGTTCTATAATATGAAAGTTCTTTGAACTTTCTACTATAGAAACCCTTTGGGAAATTTTACAATAAAAAGGAGAAATATATGGAAAAACTAGCCATTCTAGATTGTGGAGGTCAATATACAAAAGTTATTGACAGAAGAATAAGAGAATTAGGAGTAAAATCTGAAATATTTCCTATTAATGTATCTGCAGAAAAATTAAAAGATTATAAAGCAGTTATTTTATCTGGAGGGCCAAATAGTATTGGTTCTGATGAAAGATTAAAATTTGATAATAAAATTTTTGAAATGGAGATACCAGTTTTAGGAATTTGTTATGGAATGCAACTTATGTCTGATTATTTTGGTGGAGTTGTAGATAGTAATGTTGTAAAAGAGTATGGTCAAAATGAGATTACAATAAATTCAGAAGTACCAATATTTGCAGGATTAGATAAAAAACAAAAAGTTTTAATGAGCCATGGTGATACAGTAAAAATTGCACCAAATGGTTTTGAAATAATTGCCAAATCAGGAGATGCCATTGCAGGTATTGGAAATAGAGCAAGAAAACTATATGGTTTCCAATTTCATCCAGAAGTTGATTTAACAGAAAATGGAATGGTAATGTTTGAAAATTTCCTAAGAAAAATAGCTGAATATAAAGAAGTATATGCATTAGATGATAGAATTCAAACATCAATAAATATGATAAAAGATAAAGTTGGAGATAATAAAGTAATAGTTTTAGTAAGTGGTGGAGTTGATTCAGCTGTAACAGCAGCATTACTTGTAAAAGCATTATCACCAGATCAAATATATGCAATACATGTTGATTCAGGATTTATGAGAAAAAATGAAAGTGATGTTATTTGTGAAAATTTAAAAGATTTAGGATTAAAGAATTTAATTAGAGAAAATGCGAAAGATTATTTCTTTAATACAGAAATAGAAGTTGATACAAGAAAAATAGGACCACTTGTAAATACAATAGAACCAGAAGACAAAAGAGCTATAATTGGAGATATATTTATAAAAGTTACAAATAATGTAATTGAAAGATTAGGTTTAGATCCAGAAAAGACTTTTATAGCTCAAGGAACTTTAAGACCAGATTTAATTGAAAGTGGAAATCCTGATATAAGTGGATTTGCGCATAAAATAAAAACACATCATAATGATGTTCTTGCTGTTAGAGAAGCTCGTAAAAAAGGCCTAATTATTGAAACAAATAGTGATTGGCATAAAGATGAAGTTAGAAAAGTTGCGAGAAAATTAGGATTAGCAGAAGAAATTGCATCAAGACAGCCTTTCCCAGGGCCAGGACTTGCAATAAGATTAATTGGTCATAATAAATCAAATGAAATTGCTATCTCAGAAGAAGATGTAAAAAAAGTAAATAATATATTAAATAGCACAAAAGAGAATGCTTATATCTTGCCACTACGTTCTGTTGGTGTACAAGGTGATGCTCGAAGCTATAGAAGTTTATGTGTAATGTATGGAAATAAAACAAACTTAGATTGGGATTTAGTTACAAATAAAGCAAAAGAAATTACAGATAATGTGCATTCAATAAACAGAATTGCTTATATATTAAATAAAGATAAAATAGAAGGAAATATTACTTGTTTTAATATGAATATTTGTGACGAATCAGTAGATTTACTTCGTGAAGTTGATAATATAGTTACTTCAAATTTAGAAAAAAGTAAAGCAAATCAGACTTTTGCAGTTTTAATACCAGTAGGAATTACTAAAAAATATTCAATTGCAATTAGAACTTTTGTAACAAATGATTTCATGACAGGAAGACCAGCTATAATAGGAAGTGAAGCTTCAAAAGAAGATATAGAAAACATAGTAAAAGAAATCGAAAATAGATTCAGTGACAAAATAGAATTTGTAATGTATGATGTTACAAGCAAACCACCAGCTACTTGTGAATGGGAATAGAGGATAAAATATGTTAAGTATTAATATTATATGTGTAGGAAAATTAAAGGAGCAGTATCTTAAAGATGCTGTTTCTGAATATTCTAAAAGATTAAGTAAATATTGTAAATTAAATTTTATAGAACTTAGTGATGAAAAGATTCCAGATAAGATAAATGATAGTATAGCACAAGATATAAAAAATAAGGAAGCTAACAAAATAATAAATTCAATAAAAAAGGATTCCTTTGTTTTTACATTAGACTTAAAAGGAAAACAGCATACATCAGAAGATTTTTCAAAAAAAATAGAAGATATTACAGTTAGAGGATTTAGTAGTATTACTTTTATAATAGGTGGAACTTTAGGACTAACAGATGATGTATTGCAGAAATCAAATGAACTAATATGCTTTTCAAAAATGACATTTCCACATCAATTAATAAGAGTATTTTTATTAGAACAAGTATTTAGAGCTTTTAAAATTTCAAATAACGAAACATATCATTGGTAGGAAGTTTACAAAATATTTCAAATATGATATAATATTTATGTTAACTCATAAAATGTTATTTGGAGGGATAAATATTATATGGAAAATAGAAATTATAGTATATTAAGAACAATTATAGAAAAAGCAAAAAAAGAAAATAGAAAGGTGAATATATATTCCCATAAATATCCTGATGGTGATGCAATAGCATCATCAAAAACACTAGAAAATGTATTACAAAGTAATGGGATATATGCAAAATATATTGTAAAATCTCAAAGAGTAAATAACAGATATAGTAGAGTACTTGGAGAAACTCAAAGTTTTCAGGGAAGAGTAAATAGAAATGATATATCTGTTATTTTAGATACTAGCACTGTAGGTCATGCAGAAAATAGACTATTTTCTTATTCAAGTCCTGAAAATATATTTGTTATAGATCATCATAAAAAAGAAGCAGATACTGTAAGTATAGAAGATGAACTAAAATTACCAACCAAAAATATTTGTAGAAATTCAAAATCTAGTTCTACTAGCGAAATATTAGCTGAAATGTTAGAACAAGATAGATTATTAAATAAAGATTATGCAACTAAATTGCTTCTTGGATTATGGACAGATACTTCAAAATTTAGATATCTTAAAGAAGATTCTTTAAACTCATTAAATATGCTTTTAAAATCAGGTGCAGATTTTGGAAAAGTAAAATCATGTTTGGAATTTAAAAGACCACTTAATCAAGAAGTTGGCTTAGCAAAAGCTTTATTACATACAAAAAGAATAAAAGTAGGAAAGACATATTTAAATTATTATGGATTAGATAATAAAACTGTTAAAAGTTTAGAAGAACAATATCAAATAAGATATCTAGATAAAAAAGTTTTTAGATTGATGAATATAGAAAACACAAGTTTAGCAGTTGCTATAGTAGAAAATATACCAAATAACTTCTTTTGTGAATTTAGAAGTGCAAAAGATTTAGGAAATGTAGATGTATTTTATATTGCAGCTAGTATGGGTGGTGGTGGCCATTATAATGCATCAGGATGCACTATAAACAACAATAATGGAATTAATGAAAATTCAAGAGATGTATTAACAAAATTAACAGATAGTGCTCTTCCAAATTTAGTTGGAATTAGTAATCCAAAAGATACAAAATATGATATCCAATTAAAACAAATTTTGGATTCAATGGATAGATTTAATCAAAATTTAACACAAGAAAATTTTGAAAGAATTGAAGAATTAATATTTCTTGGTGCTAAATATGAAAGTGATTATGAAGAAAAGATATCTTTTGAAACATTTATGATAAGAAATTCTATTTTAGCTCAAATACCAAAAGAGCAATTAAAAAATAGAAGAGTTAATTTTAAACTAACTCAAGAATTTTTAGAAAAAATGAAGCATGAATATGGTGCATCTCCAGAAGATGTATTAAGTGAAATACAATTATTTAAAGAACTTGATGTAGATTATGTTTCGATGATGACACCAGATGGGATAAGTAGTTCAATTGATTCAAAAGCAAATATTAAACAATATAAAAGAGAAAACACTCAAAAATAAAGGATATAAATTATGCAAGGAATTTTAATTATAAATAAACCACAAGGTTTTACATCACAAGATGTTGTATCAAAAGTAAAAAAAATTTTAAATATTAAAAAAGCAGGACATACAGGAACATTAGATCCAATGGCAACTGGAGTTTTACCAGTATTGCTTGGTAATTATACAAAGCTTTCAAAATATTTAATTGAACATGATAAAACTTATATAGCCAAAATTAAAATTGGGGAAAAAAGTGATACAGGTGATGTTGAAGGAAATATTATTGAAACACAAGATGTTGATTTAAATAAATTATCAGAAGATAATGTAAAAAAAGTTTTAAATAGATTTTTAGGAAAACAAAAGCAAATTCCACCAATGTATTCTGCAATTAAAGTAGATGGAAAGAAACTTTATGAATATGCAAGACAAGGAATTGAAGTAAAAGTAGAGCCTCGAGATATCGAAATTTATAATATAGAATTATTAAGTATAAGTAATTTGGAAATTGAATTTAAAGTTAGTTGTTCTAAAGGAACATATATAAGAAGTTTATGTGAAGATATTAGCAAAGCTTTAGGAACAATAGGATATATGAGTTCATTAAATAGAGTTTTAGTAGATAAATTTTCTATAGATATGGCGATAGATTTTGAAACACTAGAAGAATTAAAAGATAATATTGAAGATAAATTAATTTCAATGAAAGAAGTATTTTTACAATTCTCTCAAATAAAATTAAACAATAGAAAAAAAGAATTGTTTTTAAATGGAGTAATGTTAACATTTAATTTTGAAGATGGTGTATATAATATATACGATTCAGAAGATAATTACATTGGTTTAGGAACTGTAAAAAATAATCTTTTGAAAAGAGATATAGTAATATAAATAACTTTATTAAATCCATTTAAAAAAATGATTATGGAAAATAAACACCATAATATGTTAATATAAAAACATATGTGGTGATATTATATATAGTAAAAATGAAAACAACTTAAACAATAATTATTATTTAAGGAGGAATAGTACTATGGAAAATTTTCACGGAGTACATTTATCGAAATCAAAATATTGCAAGGCGGTACAGTGTCTCAAAATATTATGGTTAGATAAATATAAAACAAAAGAAAAAGTAAAAACAACAAGAGAATCTGTTTTAGAAAATGGAAGAAAGGTAGGAAAAATAGCTAAAAGTTTATTTGGAAAATATGAAGATGTTCCATATGACGAAAATTTAAATGTAATGATTAGACGAACAAACAGTTTGTTGAAAAATAAACCTAATATCATTACTGAAGCATGCTTTAATTATGATAATAACTTTTGTAGTGTAGATATTCTAAAAAATGATAATGATGGTATTGAAATATATGAAGTAAAAAGCTCAACACAAGTTAATGACATGTATTTAGAAGATGCTTCATACCAATATTATATTCTGAGTAATTTAGGATTTAATATAAAAAAGGTAAGTATTGTATATATAAATAATGAGTATATAAGACAAGGAAACCTGGATATAAATAGATTGTTCAATATCCAAGATATTACGGAAATAGCAAAAGCAAAACAAGAAGAAATTAGAAATAAAATAGCTCAAATAAATGAATATATGAGAAAAAACGATGAAGAAAATGAGCCAGAAAGCAAATTAGGTTTGCATTGCGAAAATCCGTATGAATGTGAATACTGGCAATATTGCACACGGAACTTACCTAAGCCTAATGTATTTAACATAGCAGGAATGTATAAGACTACAAAGTTTAAAAAATACAATAAAGGAGTAATAAGCTTTGAAGATTTGCAATACGAAGATATGAACAAGAAATATCTAGAACAAATTGATTTTGAAATACATAATAGAGAAGATAAAATAGATATAGATAATATAAAAGCTTTTATGAATACATTATCATTTCCAATATACTTTTTAGATTTTGAAACATTCCAACAATCAATTCCTGAATTTGATGGTGTTAGTCCATATATGCAAATACCATTTCAATATTCGCTTCATTATATTGAGAAAGAGAATGGAGAAATTAAGCATAAAGAATTTTTAGCAGAAGCAGGAGTTGATCCAAGAAGAAAATTGGCAGAAAGACTGGTGCAAAATATTCCGCAAAATGTATGTGTTACAGCATACAATATGGGATTTGAAAAAGGTGTAATAAAAAAACTAGCACAATTATATCCAGACCTGGCGGAACATTTACTAAATATAAGAGAAAATATAAAAGACTTAATGATTCCATTTAGTAAAAGATATTATTACACAAAAGCACTGCATGGTTCATATTCAATAAAGTACGTTCTACCAGCATTATTCCCTGATGATCCAGAACTTAACTACCATAACTTACCAGTAGTTCATAACGGAATGGAAGCATCAGATACATTTTTAAGCCTATCAGGAAAAACTAAAGAAGAACAAGAAATCTTAAGAAAAGGACTATTAGAGTATTGTAAGCTAGATACTTATGCAATGGTGAGAATCTGGCAAAAGTTAAAGGAAATAATAGAAGAAAACGCGTAATAATAAAATAAGAGCAGTAAAAAATACTAGGAATGCTAATTCCTAGTATTTTTTAGGCAAATTTACTTTACAAAAGATACAAATATTTGGTAAAATTAAAAAAAGGCTTTATACAGAGTACTATTTTTTGAGATACTATTATGTTGATGATTAGAAAATAATAAAAATAGTAACAAATTATTTTTCTATAAAATAAAAAATAAAAGGAGTATTATATGAAACATTTAATTGATATTAAAGATTTGTCAGTTGAAGAAATTGATAATTTGATTGAAGTAGCTAAAGATATTATCGCTAAACCTGAGAACTATTCTCATAAATGTGATGGTAAAATCTTAGCTACTTTATTTTTTGAGCCAAGTACTAGAACAAGATTAAGTCATGAATCAGCTATGTTTTCATTAGGAGGACAAGTTTTAGGTTTTTCGGAAGCAGCATCAAGTTCAGCATCAAAAGGAGAAACTGTATCAGATACTATAAGAATGGTAGGATGTTATAGTGATATTATAGCAATGAGGCATCCAAAAGAAGGAGCGCCATTAGTAGCTTCTGCCAAATCAACAGTACCTATAATTAATGCAGGTGATGGTGGACATAATCATCCAACACAAACATTAACAGACCTTTTAACTATTAAATGTGAAAAAGGACGTTTAGATAATTTAACAATAGGACTTTGTGGTGATTTAAAATTTGGTAGAACAGTACATTCATTAATTACAGCTATGTCTAGATATGCAAATATAAAATTTGTATTAATTTCACCAGACGAATTAAAACTTCCAGAATATGTAAAAAGAGATGTATTAGAAAAAAATAATATAGAATATTGTGAAACAAAAGATATAGAAGAACATATGGAAGAATTAGATATTCTTTATATGACAAGAGTTCAAAAAGAAAGATTTTTTAATGAAGAAGATTACATTCGTTTAAAAGATTACTACATATTAAATAAAGAAAAATTAAAAAAAGCAAAAAAAGATTTATGTGTATTACATCCATTACCAAGAGTAAATGAAATCTCTACAAATGTAGATGACGATCCAAGAGCATGTTATTTTAAACAAGCAAATTATGGTAAGTATATTAGAATGGCATTAATTTTAAAATTATTGGAGGTAAAATAATGAATATTGATAGTATAAAAAATGGTTATGTAATTGATCATATAAAAGCTGGAAGAGGCATGCAAGTATATAATCAACTTCGTTTGAATGAATTAGATTGTCAAGTTGCAATTATAACAAATGCTAAAAGCCAAAAATCTGGTAAAAAAGATATTATAAAAATAGACAGAAATATACCAATAGATTTAGAAGCATTAGGATTTATAGATCATAATGCTACAGTAAATATTGTAAAAGATGATAAAATTATAGATAAAAGAAAATTAAATCTTCCAGATAAAATAGTAAATATTGCGAAATGTAATAATCCAAGATGTATTACATCTGTTGAAAAAGATTTAGATCAAATATTTATTCTAACAGATAAAGAAAATGAAGTTTATAGATGTAAATATTGTGAAATGAGTTTAAAGAAAAAATAGAAAAATTACACTACTGAAATTATAAACAGTAGTGTAATTTTTTTCTATAATATGAAAGTTCTTCGAAATTCCAATTATAGAAATCTTTCAGAAAATATTTATAAGATTGGAGAGCACGTTTCGATTATATAAAATTAGCTATTAATCTACTTTTTGTTAAAAATTGAATTTTGTGTGAATTTATGGTATAATAAAATAGATGCAATGGTGCGTCATAGAAAATAATACAAACAAATGGAGGTATTAGAATGGAAAGAAGGAAATTAGTTGTTCGGATAATTGCTGCTGTTATTATTGCTGCATTACTGGGAGGGAGTTTGTTGTCATGGATTATCTGTCCAAACATTGGAGAGTACACGGAGTACAAGTTTGATGTTAAGAACTTTCACATGGCGACAACAATAGAAGTCGAAAAATCTGGCGAAGATTTCGCTACAGTAAAGGGGAATGTTTGGAAGTTTGTAACAGATCCGCTCACAATGTACGATACAAATGAAAACAAGCTGGCATATGCGGGTGATGAGTATCATTTCCTGGCACAGGATTCACATTCGATAGTTGTGAATGACACTGTTGTAGAAATGGTTGGACGAGTAAATTTTATTGGAGAAACATATGATATTTACGACGCTGATCAAAAGAAAATTGCCAAATTAAAAATCAATTACTTCAATACAGAAGGAAAATTGTATGATGCAGACGGAAACATAATTGCAGTTTACAGATCTTTTCCTTTCTTCAATGACTTTAACGTAAGAGTTTCGGATGACTGCGAGTTGGACGAAAATGTTGTTGTAATGGTATTTAGTTCATATTACAGCGACCACAAGTTTGACGAGTCAGAGTCATCTGGTAGCAGTTCAAGGTCAAAAAGCAAATAGAATGTAGTTACATAATTTGCGGACGAAAGAGCAGTGCTTAGCACTGCTCTTTCATTATTTTAAAAATAAATGTATTAGTTTATATTTGCAGAAATACATTTTTGTGATATACTAATTTTGTCAAATTATAATAGAAAGGAATTATTGCTAAAACAAGCAATATATAATAAATATGTATAAGAGAACAGATACTAAACCAATATTTGTTAATGGTGTACAAATAGGTGGACAAAACAAAGTTGTTATACAGTCTATGTGTAATACAAAAACAAAAGATATAGATGCAACAGTTAATCAAATTCTTAAACTAGAGAATGCAGGAGGTCAAATTGTAAGAGTTGCCTGTTTAGATATAGAAGATGCAAAAGCAATTAAAAAGATAAAAAATAAAATTCATATTCCAATAGTTGCAGATATTCACTTTGATTATAAAATTGCACTTCAAGCAATTGAAAGTGGGGTAGACAAAATTCGCATTAATCCAGGAAATATTGGAGATGAAGAAAAAGTAAGAGCAGTTGTAGAAGCATGTAAAGAAAAAAATATTCCAATAAGAATAGGAGTAAATGCAGGTTCTCTTGAAAAGGAATTATTAGATAAATATGGAAAACCATGTAGTGATGCAATGATAGAAAGTGCTAAACGTCATATTGAAATATTAGAAAAATTAGATTTTTATAATATTGCTATTTCTTTAAAAGCGTCAAATTTAGATATGTGTGTAGAAGCTTATGAAAAAGCTTCTAGAGAATTTAAATATCCTCTTCATTTAGGAATAACAGAAGCAGGAACAACATTTAGTGGAACAATAAAATCTAGTATTGGATTAAGTGCTTTACTAAGACAAGGAATTGGAGATACAATTAGAGTTTCTTTATCAGATGATCCAATAGAAGAAATTCCAGTATGTAAAGAAATATTAAAAAATTGTAATCTGTATAAAAATAGTCCAAAGCTTATTTCTTGTCCAACATGTGGAAGAATTCAATATGATATGATTCCAATAGCAAAAGAAATTGAACAGTTCTTGCAAACATTAGATATAGATATTACAGTTGCAATAATGGGATGTGCAGTTAATGGACCAGGGGAAGCAAGAGAAGCAGATATAGGAATAGCAGGAGGGAAAAATGAAGCATTACTATTCAAAAAAGGTGAAATAATAAGAAAAATCCCACAAGAAGAAATAATAGAAACTTTGAAAAAAGAAATCTTAGAAATAACAAAAAAATAGTATTTATTTTGTTGAGAATAAGATGTTTGCAATTATTTATAAAAACTATGTGTAACGAACAAGAAAAAATAAGGAGAGAGTTATGAATTATCCAGAAAATTTAAAAAAAGGTGATACTATAGGCATTTGTGCGCCTTCAGGAGGTATCATTAAACCACATAAAGTAGCAAGGTTAAATTGTGCTATTGAAACATTACAAAATCTTGGTTATAAAGTCATAGAAACAGAGAGTGTTAGAAAAGGTGAAAAAGCTAGAAGTACTACAGCAAGAAAACGTGCAGAAGAATTTATGGAACTTTGGGAAAATCAAGATGTTAAATTAATTTTAACTGCAACAGGTGGAGAATTTTTGTGTGAAATGTTAGATTTTTTGGATTTTGATAGAATAAGAAAATCTAAACCAAAATGGATTCAAGGTTATTCTGATATTACAGGTTTAAGCTTTACATTTAATACAATTTTAGATATTCCAACAATGTACTGTCAAACAGTAAAAGATTATGCAATGAGACCATTATTTAGGAATTTAACTGATTGTTTAGAAATTGAATCAGGAAAAGAAATAGTACAAGAATCTTTTAAACTATATGAAAAAGACTGGACAGAAGAAGAAACAAATCCATATGCAACTTATAATTTAACTGAAAAAGTGGAATGGAAAAATGTTACTGGTGAAGACAAAATTATAATGCAAGGACGTGCAGTAGGTGGTTGTTTAGATAGTATTATGAATTTTATAGGAACAAAATATGATAACATTAAAAACTATATAGAAAAATATTCTAATGATGGAATTATCTGGTTTTTGGAGAGTTATGAAACATCTACACCTGATTTGTTTAGAAGCTTGTGGCAAATGAAAAATGCAGGATATTTTAAAAATTGTAATGGAATAATTTTTGGTAGACCATTATTTGTCAGAAATGATTATGATATAGATTTTAATCAAACAGTAATAGATGCTATTGGTAATTTAAATATACCAATAATATGTGATGCAGATATTGGACATGTATCACCACAATTGGCTATGGTAAATGGTGCTATATTAAAAATTACATCAGAAAATGGAAAAGGAATAGTAGAAACATTTTTAAGATAATGCAAAATTTAGTATGAATAGATATGAAATTTGAATTTAAATATTGATGAAATAATGAGCTAATATAAGTTATGTTGTAGTAAGAATTATACATATATTTCTGCTAAAAAATATATAATAAGAAGTTTTATATAACTAAAAAAGGTAATTTAGGAGATAAATAAATGATAGTAAAAGAAAAAGTAGTTGAAGACATAAGTATTGACAATTCTCAAATATCAGTTAAAACTGAAACTAAGAAAAGAGACATTTCGGTAGACTTAATTAGATTATTTGCTTGCTTAAGTGTAATAGGAACACATTTATGCCTACAAGTATTAAATCAAGCTTATAATAGAATTGATTGGGGAAGACTATTAGAAAAAAGCTTTTTTACAGATGGAGTACCATTATTTTTTATGATAACAGGATTTTTTTTAGCTAATGGGCGTAACTATAAAAAAATATGGAAAAGTACAATTATGAAGGTGTTAACACCTTCAATAATATATATATTATTTTCACAAATTTTCTATATGTTTATAGTAAATAAAGAAAGTATCATGTGGTGCTTACAAAATATTTTAACTAATTTAAATATTGTGCAAATTTTTAAAGGAATACTAACTGGAAATCTTACTGTAATAAATACTTTATGTGATCATCTATGGTATATATTATCATATGTAAAAATAATTATTTGGATACCAGTATTATGGTTAGTTTGTAAAGAGGAAAAAAGTTCAAAACTTGCTAGAAGAATTATTATAGCTTTCGGAATAATTGCAACTGTAATTACTGATATTAAAAGATTTATAACTATTCCTACTATTGGAGCAGTCAAAATTTTTGGGCTAGTTGATATGGAATTATTGTATGTATTATTAGGATATGAATTATTTGTACATAAAGATAAAATAAAAAATAACAAAAAAGTATTTATATTATCTGCAATAGGATTTATTATTGTGAATTTTATTAGATACAGAATTGAGATGCAATATATGGTACTAAATTCTTATACTAATATAGTTGGTAGAGAAAACTTTTTAGGATGGCAATATACTTGTTTAAATATTATATCAGGCTTATTTATATTTACTTCAATTTATTCTCTAGAAATAAAGAGCGAAAAGATAAGCAAAATTATTATATGGCTTGCAGATAAAACATTTGGAATTTATTTAATTCATTATTTATTAATTGCGAAAATTGATTTATATAAATTTGAAAAAATAGAAAGATTCTATTTTGAAGTACTTTATTTAGTTATAGGTATAGCTGTTATATTTATAAGTTCCTTAGTAATAGTTCTTATATTAAGAACCATAAAAGAAATATTATTAAATTGTTACAAAAAAGTAAGAAATAATTTATAAAAAACATATATCTTTTTTGAAAAAGATGTGATAAAATGAGCGATATAAAAAAGAGAACAATATTTTCTAAAGAAAATATAAAAATAGGAGGTCTAAATTATGGAATTAAAAAGATGTGTTCGTTGTGGTAAGTTTTATGCAGCAGAAGTAGATGTTTGTAAAGATTGTGAGAAAAAAGATGTTGCAGATTTAAGTAAATTAAAAGGTTTTTTCGCTGATAATTATATTAATGGTGTTTCAAAATCTGAAATATCAGCTTATACAGGAATTAGTGCTAAAAATTTAAATAGATATTTAGGATATGAAGAATTTAGTGGAATATATATTCCAGAAGGTAATGAAGAAAAAGGAATTTTAAAAGGAAAAATTAGCTTATAATATTAGGAGGTTATTTTTAAATGACAGACATAATAAAAGAACTTGAAGATAGAGGATACATAGAACAATTAACACATGAAAAAGAAATGAGAGAACTTTTTCAAAAAGAAAGTGTTAGTTTTTATATAGGAATAGATCCAACAGCAAATAGTATGCATATTGGACACTTTGTTGCATTAATGGTTGCATCTCGTCTTCAAAAGGCTGGACATAGACCAATAATTTTAATGGGAGGAGGAACTGCTGCAATAGGAGATCCTTCTGGAAGAACAGACTTACGTCAAATGCTTACAAGAGAACAATTAGATGCTAATGTTGAAGCAATAAAAAAACAAGCAGAAAGATTCGTTTCTTTTGAAGGAGAAAATGCTGCTATTATTGTTAATAATAAAGATTGGCTTCTAGACTTAAATTATATAGAATTTATGAAAGAAATTGGTAGCAAATTTACAGTAGCCAAAATGATTGCTCAAGAGTGCTATAAAAATAGATTAGAAACAGGTTTAACTTTTTTTGAAATGGGATACCTATTATTACAAAGTTATGATTTCCTATATTTACATGATAAATATAATTGTAAAATGCAAATTGGAGGAAATGATCAGTGGTCTAATATTATAGGTGGTGTTGAGCTA
The DNA here is from genome assembly GCA_949388605.1 of uncultured Clostridia bacterium. GTDB lineage: Bacteria > Bacillota > Clostridia > TANB77 > CAG-508 > Scatovivens. The sequence goes on along the minus strand of CASKJV010000009.1, from coordinate 5,522 downwards.
ATAAGAAAAATTGGAACAGATGATTCATATGGTTTAACATTTAAACTTTTAACTACTGCTGATGGTAAAAAAATGGGGAAAACAGCTAAAGGAGCTTTATGGTTAAATCCAGAAAAAACTTCTCCATATGAATTTTATCAATATTGGAGAAATATTGGAGATACAGAAGTAAGAAAAGTTTTAACTTTACTTACATTTTTAACAGATGAAGAAATAGATAGATTAGCATCATTAAAAGATGAAAAAATTAATGATGCAAAGAAAGTTGCTGCATACGAAATTACTAAATTAATTCATGGAGAAGAAGAAGCAACAAAAGCCAAAGATGTATCAGAAGCATTATTTGGAAATGGTGGAAATACTGAAAATATGCCAACAACTAAATTAGAAACTACAGATATTTCAATATTAGATGCAATAGTTTTAACAGGAATTGCGCCATCAAAAGGACAAGCAAAAACTTTAATAGCTCAAGGAGGAATTTCTTTGAATGATAAAAAAGTTGAAGAAATTTCTTACAGATTAAATAATGAAGATTTTAAAGAAGGATATGCTATTTTAAGAAAAGGTAAAAAAGTATATCATAAATTAGAAAAATAAAAAGTAAATAAAAAGCACAGACAAATATTGTTTATTTGATCTGTGCTTTTTTTATTTTGTTATTTAATAGGAAATTGCAGAGCAATTTCTAGTTTTTGATTAACGAAACTAACCTGTATAATTATTAGACTAGTTGGAGTATTTGATATTAAAATAACTAATCATTAATCTTTTTTAATTTGAAACAACGTGTGTGACCATATTCGTTTAGTGCTTCAGATTCATCTTCCACTTCTACTACAATATTTTTTTCTTTTCCCAGTTTATTAATCAATTTTAATGCTTCAAGTGTTCGTGTAAAATTTGATTGATTCATGGGAAGTACCACGTCTACAGACATACCAAAGACTTTTTCTGTTTGTCTAAGGTATGACTCAGCTATTTCTAAAAACCGTGTTGCTGTAAAATGAAGTTCTTTTTCTGTTTGCATAAATACTCCTTTCAAAATAGTAGACAAATGCAACGTATTAATTTTATCAGGTGTTTTACATTATGTCAATTGTATATCCTAAAAATTAATTGTTTAAAAAGTAATAGAGATATGGTTTAAGCAGAATATGATAACTAACTATTGAAAAAAACTGGGTAAATTGATAAAATAAAATCATTATAAAGTAAAAGAGGAATAGAAGATGAGTAAAAAAATAAAATTATTAATAGTGTTAATTACTATTATTGTTGTTATAGGACTGGTTTGCGGAATTAGAGCTATAAGAAATTTTATTGTTCTAAATACTACAATTAGTAAATTAGAAGATAATATTGAAAAAGATAATTATTATTTAAAAACCACTTTAAAAATGAAAGATAAAACAACTGTAACTGAAGCATATTATAGAAATGGTATTGGAAAGTTAGTTTCTAGTGAAGGAATATATAGTTGGGTTAATGGTGAAAAAGCATATATGGTAGACGAAACAGATAAAAAGATTTATAATATGGAAATTTCATCAGAAAATTCATCGGCTTTAGTTTCAAAAGAAATGTTTGTTAGTTTAATTCCTGGGACGTCTAAAAATATATTTCAGAGATTTTTAATGTCTGGAAATTTGAAAAATAGTATAACTTCAGAAGAAGTAAATGGAGAAAAATGTTACAAAATAAAAATTAAAGAAGAAACAATAACAAAAACTGTATGGGTAACCAAAAGTCGAAGACTTCCTGTAAAATCAACTATAGAATTTTCTAATGGAGAATTTTTTGAATATGAATATAGCTTAAAATTTTACATTACAAAATTAAAAGATATGGAATTTCCAGATATAACAGAGTATACTTTTTATGATTATAAAACAAAAGAAAAAATTTCAGAGTCAGAAAAGATCCAAGAAAATAATGTAAGTAATTAAAAAATACTAATATAGAACAAAGAACTATTTTCAAATTATCCAATGTAAATATATTTTAGTAGAGTAGTATTTTGATTTTATATAAAATGTTTCATGCATTTTTTATTACATAAAATTTTATATCAAATGTTGCATCAAGAAATATAGGTTTAGAAAAACTATTATAGTTATTGAAATATTATGTAAATTATGATATAATGTGATAGATACAAAATACTATATGGCATTTTAAGGAGGATAACAAATGGAACAGAACATTACTATCGATGCAACCAATATGTCTCAATTAGTACGTGAAGCATTTATAGATTGTCTTTTTAAAGACGGAGAAGATACTGACAATCATGTCAAAGTTGAAGGGATAGTACAAAACTTTGGATTTCATCCACAGCGGTTAGAAGATAAAAGAGAACTGATAACTGCAATACTTGCTGAATTGCCTGAGGTATTTAAAAAAGGTTGTACGTTTTTGAATATCTGTGAAACCAAAAATGGCGAGTTATGGTCTGGCAGTCACGAAACATGTGAATTGTTAGTAGTATTGGCAATAGGTTTAGGTCTGATGGAGTATTGTTTTCCAAAAGAGATCTGGTCTAATCTTCCAGGAGGTGTACCATATCTTATAATTAAATAATGGTATAAGAAAAGTGCCCTCTTTGGAGGGCACTTTTCTGTTGTAAAAATGCAATTTTATTTAAATACATTTAAGTAAAGTTTTGTATTTAGAAAATTAAATATTGTTCACTTCTTATTTTAATAATTTCCATTAGTGAATTCTTTTCCTTCAAAACGATTTCTGTTTTTTACAACATTAACAATGTTTTGAATATCGTTAGGTGGTTCATCTAAAATGTCTATACGAACGTTATTTGTGTTAAATTCGCTAAATTTAACAGATAATATCTTACTATTATATATTGTAGTTATAGTTTGTAAATTATCTGGTTCAATTCTAAAGTTAAAATTCATTCTATCTTTTAAAGAATATTTATTATTATCTAAACATTTTCTATCACATGATTTATAACATTTATTAGATTTTCCAAGATAGCAATAATTATTAGTCATAACAGGCAATTTTCCATAAACAATAACTTCTGTTTGAAGTAAAGATAAATTTTGAAGTTGATTTGTATCAAATTTATCTAATTCTGGCGAAATAGTTACAGTAGATAAATTTAAAGTATGTAGTTTATTTATTGAAAAAGTATTATATATATTTAAATTAAAATTACCTATAAATTTTAATTTGAATTTTGATAATATTTCAATTTGAGCAATATTCGAAACAACAAAACCACTTATATTAAACTTTGATAATATTTTTGAAAAGTCAATAACATTCAAAATATCATCTTTTAAAACATGTGGCATATATATAAATGTAGCAAAGATAGTAGATATATTTTTTATACATTTATCTAAATTTTTGTTTAAAAAATATTTTAATGGAATATATATTCTATCAATATTTTTTAGTTTAGAATAATCAAAATTCTCGTCTACAATATTTAGCAATAATGAAATATTAACATTATTATCTTTTACAATGCTTGTGTTTAAATTAGATTTTTGAGAATTAGATAAATCTAAGCTGTGTATTGTATTTTCTACATTAATTGTTGAATCACTAATAGAATGAGTATATTTTTCTAAAACAAGATTTTCTAATCCTTCTAGAGCACTTCTTCTTAAATCATTAAGTATACTTATTTTTGGGATAAATAAATTATCATCTAATATTACATTCAAATTTTCAAATTTAAATTCAGTAGAACCTGTTTTAGAAAGTTGTTCTATTATCTTTTGTTTAGTAATAGGCTTATTTAAAGCTTGCTCTGGAATTATGTCAGATGTTATAGAATATTCTAAATCCTTATAAAATCCTTCATTAGACCATATTTTTAAAGAGATTGGAGTGTTAGTTTTTATTATTATTTCTCCATCTAATTTTACTTTTATAAAGTTTTTATTTTCTTTAAAAGTTGGTAATATAGATTTATTTAGTTTTGAAGTTTCTATTCTATAAACTTTAGAGCCAACAGATATTTTGCCTTTCATTCGACCAATTTTAGCAGTAGTTCCTTTTTCTAAAGTTTCGAAATTTTTATTATCTACCATAAGTTCAGAAACAGTATAACTTTCATTATTGATAGATATTCTATCACCAATAGATAATGTGTTTTCTAATTTTAATTTTAAATGACCTTTATTTTCATTTATATGAGATATTGTGCCAATATAAAATCCCATATTATTTGGTTTTTCTTTAAAAATTAAATTTTTATTAGGAGAAGGATTTAAATGTCCTGTAGAAAAACCACCTCTATTGAAAACTTGCATAAGTTCTTCTTTATCAGTAAGCCCAGTATTTTCATTTTTGATATTTAGTTTGTTATTTATCATATTTTTTAATGTATTAGTATCTAAATGAATATTTTCTAATATTAAATCAATGTATTTTCTATAAATTCGTGTAACACAACCTACATAATATGGTGTTTTCATACGTCCTTCAATTTTAAAAGAATTGATACCTAGCTTTATAAGTTCAGGCAAGAATTCTAATCCACAGTTGTCACGAGGACTCATTAAATATCCTTTATCTATTATTTTTGAATTATTTTCAATTAATTCGTAGGGAAGTCTGCAAGGTTGTGCACACATACCGCGATTTCCAGAACGACCACCAATTGTGCTAGATAATAAGCATTGACCAGAATAAGAAATGCAAAGAGCTCCATGTACAAAAACTTCTAATTCAATTGATGTATTTTTTCTTATATATTCAATTTCATTTAAAGATAATTCTCTAGATAAAACAACTCTAGAGAAACCTAGATTTTCTAATTGTTTTACGCCAGCTAAATTATGAACTGTCATTTGAGTACTAGCATGTAATGGAATTTCTGGATAATTTTCTAAAAGATAAGATGCTAGTCCTATATCTTGAACAATTATTGCATCAACACCAATATTATAAGCTTTAATTGCAAGGTTAACTGCGGATTGAAATTCATCATTTTTAATTAGTGTATTTAATGCCAAATGTACAGATACATTTCTTAATTTTGCATATTTGATTGCTTCTAATAATTCTTCTGTGTCAAAATTGCTGGCTCTTGCTCGTGCATTGAATGAAGATGCTCCTAAGTAAACACTATCTGCACCATTTTGTACAGCTGATTTTAAACATTCAAAATCTCCAACTGGAGATAGTAATTCTGGTTTATATTTTTTGTTCAAATTTTATTCCTCCAAATTTATTTAAAACTGAATAAATTATAGCATAATAGGAGGTAAACTGCAAACATAGAATGCTTTATAAATTGCAATTTATAGGACTAATCCAATAAATTTCACTGTATAGAAATACGCTAGCAGGTATTTATATTTTTTATTCGCTCAGTGCTTCCCACCGATGTTGTAACAGCTAAAGCTTAATAACATTTGGAGGTTCCCACGGAACACTTCACTATAAAATTCCTTCGCACTACTCTGATATAGTAGATTAACAAAATAGATTTATTAATATTACTCTTACAATAATACAATATGAAAAATTTAAAAATG
>CASKJV010000008.1 GCA_949388605.1 uncultured Clostridia bacterium | reverse complement strand
TTAAATCTGTTCTTTTTGTATAATATATATTTATTACATTCTTTTCTTCATTTGTGGCTATTCTTATACTTTCTTTATCTACTGAATCATAATTATATCCATCTATTGTTATTACTTCTTCATTTGCTTTTATCTCTGTATCAAATGTTTGATTTCCTTGGTTTTTGGCTGGATATATTACTTCATTTGTTCCTTTTTCTAAGTAATTTATTGTATAACTTAGTCCTGTTACTTTTGTATAATATACATTTATTATATTGTTACCTGTTCCTATTGTTATTTTCTCTTTATCTGTTTCTACAAAATTATATCCGTCTATTTCTGCTACTTCGCTACTTGCTATTATTTCTTTTTCAAATTCTTGATTTGTTATTGTTTTTGCACTTTTTAAAACTTTATTGCTATTCTTTTCTAAATAATTTACTGTGTAACTTAAGTCTGTTCTTTTTGTATAATAGAATGTTATTACATTTCCTTCTACTCCTATTGTTATGCTTTGACTTGTAGGACTTACTTTATTATATCCATCTATGTTTATTGCGTTTTCTGTAATACTAGTTCCAAAATTTGTATTGGCTCCTGCTTTTTCTGTTGCTAATACTTTATTTGTTCCTTCTTCTAAATATTTTACTGTATATGGATATTTGTTTGCTGTCCATTGTGCATATATTGTTGTATTGCTTGTTGGTGTATATGTTGCTCCTGCATTTCCTACTTTTGTTCCACCTGATGTTGCTGTATACCATCCGTTAAATGTATATCCTGTTCTTGTTGGCGTTGGTAGAGTTACACTTGCTGAATTCCATTGGGCATATAAATTAACTGTTCCATTATTAGTTGATGTTAATGTTGACACTGAGGCATTATTTAAATAACTTGTTCCTGTTCCATTTGCATTTGTATTCCAGTTTTTAAAACTATATGTTGCTGTATTACTTGATGTTGAGCATGTTCCCCCATTTGCATTATATGTTAATGTATATGCTCTCGTAAATCCATTACTTGTTAATGCACTTGATACATTATAAGTGTGTGTACTATTTGCTGTACTTCCTCCTGTATTTCCATTTCCATTATATTTGACTGTATATTGGTTTGCTGTCCATTGCGCATATACTGTTGTACTACTTGTTGGTGTATATGTTGCTCCTGCATTTCCTACTTTTGTTCCACCTGATGTTGCTGTATACCATCCGTTAAATGTATATCCTGTTCTTGTTGGCGTTGGTAGAGTTACACTTGCTGAATTCCATTGGGCATATAAATTAACTGTTCCATTATTAGTTGATGTTAATGTTGACACTGAGGCATTATTTAAATAACTTGTTCCTGTTCCATTTGCATTTGTATTCCAGTTTTTAAAACTATATGTTGCTGTATTACTTGATGTTGAGCATGTTCCCCCATTTGCATTATATGTTAATGTATATGCTCTCGTAAATCCATTACTTGTTAATGCACTTGATACATTATAAGTGTGTGTACTATTTGCTGTACTTCCTCCTGTATTTCCATTTCCATTATATTTGACTGTATATTGGTTTACTGTCCATTGTGCATATACTGTTCTACTACTTGTTGGTGTATATGTTGCTCCTGCATTTCCTATCTTTGTTCCTCCTGACGTTGCTGTATACCATCCATTAAATGTATATCCTGTTCTTGTTGGTGTTGGTAATGTCACACTTGCACTTGTCCATTTTGCATATAATGTTGTATTTGCTGAATATGTTGTATTTGTAAATCCTGATGCTAGATATCCACTTGATGTTATTCTTTGTGTTCCACTTCCTCCTGTACTTGTATAATATCCTCCAAATGTGTATGTTGCTGTATTACTTGATGTTGAACATGTTCCTCCATTTGCATTGTATGTTAATGTATATGCTTTTGATGGTTTGGTTATTGCATTTGATGATGTTGTCATTGCTTTTGTTTGAGCTGAATCTAAATATATTCCTGTTCCATATCCTTCATATATTGCTGTTGTTCCACTACTGGTTGCACTTTGATTGTTTAATGTTATTGTATATTGAGAAATTTCATTATATTTAACTATCATGTTTGTAGTTTGATAACTTCCTCCTCCTTCTAAAGTAACTGAATTCCCAAAATTAACATTACCGTAATAACTTCCACCTACAATATATGTATCACTATATGATTCTGTAACAGTGTCAATATAATCTCCATATTGAGTTGCTTCCAAATGTTTAGCCCATTGAGTTGTACCACTACTATTGTATTTTATTATAACTCCATCTGAATCTCCATTATAACTTGAATTTTTGTTTAATACTATTCCATTTCCTAAATCTAATGGAGAAGTATTTCCAAATGTTCCTCCTACTATAAATCCTCCATCATTTGTTGGAGCTATATCGTTTATAGTAGCACTTATTGTTTTTGTAGTATATAATGTTCCATTAATTGTATATTTACGTATAGAATTGTTATTAGTTAGTATTGCAAATCCTCCATCATTTGTTGCGATTATTTTTTTGGCTGTTGTTAATTCTGTTATATTTTTGGTATATTTCAATTGATGACTTTCATCATATCTCATTATTGTTCCATCTTCTAATACTACAAAAAAGCCACCATCACTCGTACTTCTTATTGTTTTAGTAAAACTAGAATATCTTCCACAACTAATAGTCCATGATATTTCCCCTGAATAGTATTTGCGTACATAAATTTCTCCTGCCATTTCTGTACTCATAAATGTTACTAATACTCCTCCATCATTTGTCACATTTAGATTTTCAAGCATTCCATCACTTGGTGTTGCTCTTTTCCATTCCTCTTTTCCAGCACTAGTATATTTAATAATATAACCATCATCTACTATTACTACTCCTCCATCACTAGTTCCTTCAACCTTCATTGTATCAGTAATAGTTTTTGTCCATTGTTGTGTACCACTACTATTATATTTAATTATATTGCTATCTCTCTTTATTATAAAACTACCATCAGTAGTTTGTCCTGATATAAAAGAAATTGAGCTACTTTGACCAACTGCTCCTACATTCTTCGCCCACTGAGCTTTTACATTGTCTCCTGCTGCCTTAGCTCCTTCTCTTTCATTTCCTACAATATTAAATTCAAATTTATTGTAAAATAAAACTCCAATAATACTTGCAATTAAAATTGTTGCCAATATTATAAAAACTCCTATTTTTTTATTTAATTTAAATTTTAACTTCTTCTCCATAATAATAGTACCTCTCTTAAAAATTTAAATAAGCTCTCCTCATTTTATAATAAATCATTTTAGTATAATTTTACATGGTAGATTCTTCCTTAAATTTTTTACTATAAACATATATTCTTTATTAAATTAAATTTAATTTTACATTTACATATTTTTTAATACTTAATATTATTTTTTATAGTAAAACAACTAGACCTTTATTTAATAAACTTCAAGTTCTTCAAAATTTTTGTTTACTAAATAAAAGTCTATTTATATAAATATTTGCATTCTTATTAGAGTAGATTTTATCTACTCTTTTTTCATCTATTAGATTAATACCGTGTGTGTGTGTGTGTGTGTACAGCCACAAGACTTTCGTCATCCATTAACATAGTATATTTTTCTCCTTTTAATCTAATTCTTGCTTATTTTACTATACTACATTAATTTTTGTTTGAATATAAAAACAATTTTACATTTTAGAGGATTTTTATAACTTTTTCTACGCAATACTTACTTTTCAGCTTATATCATTTCTATTACAACTATAAAAATTTCAAATTAATTATTATAATACTATATGTTTTCTAATATACAAATTCTTAGCTACGTAATACTTAAATATTCTTTAAATAGAATGAAAAAGTAAGACAATATCAAAATTTATAAAGGAAAGAAATATTATAAAATTGTAAAAAGTTTATTAAAAGTTTTATATTGTATAGAATTTAGAATGTTTTACTATAAAATAAAAATTGTTAGACAAACGTCTAACAATTTTTATTTTTATATTTATAAAGTTTTAATTTTATCTAGATTATAGAATCTTCATCCTCTTCAACAATCTTTTCAACACTAACAACTTTACCTTCGTTTGTTCTCATTAAAGTAACACCTTGTGTTGCTCTTCCTAAAACACTTATTTCTCCAGTATTTAATCTTATTAATGTTCCTGTATCTGTTGAAAGCATTATATCTTCTACTCCAGAAACTATCTTGATTCCTACAATCTCACCTGTTTTAGGAGTAACTTTATATGTTATAACTCCTCTTCCACCTCTATTTTGTACTCTGTATTCATCAAGTTCTGTTCTTTTACCAAATCCATTTTCGGTAATAGCAAGTAAAGTAGCATTACTTCCTACAATAATTGGTTCCATTCCAATAACACTATCATTGTTATCTATTCTCATTCCAATAACACCTTGAGCTGTTCTTCCTACAGGTCTAACATCTTTTTCGTCGAAAGTGATACTTAAACCCTTCTTTGTTACTAGAACAACATTATCTTCACCATCTGTTAATCTAACATCAATTAATTCATCATCATCTTTTAATGTAATTCCCATTAATCCATTTTTTCTATTTGAATCATATTCTTTTAATGGTGTTTTTTTAATTAATCCATTTTTTGTTCCCATTAATAGATACTTACCATCAGCAAAATTTTGTATTGGTATGACTGCAGATATCTTTTCTCCTGGTTCAAGATTTAGTAAATTAACAATAGCTGTTCCTTTAGCTGTTCTTCCAGCTTCTGGAATTTCAAATCCACGTAATCTATACATTTTTCCTTTATTACTAAAGAATAATAATGTATCATGTGAAGATGATGAGAATATTGTTTTTACAAAGTCTCCTTCTTTTGTTGTCATACCTGTAATTCCTTTTCCGCCTCTTCTTTGGCTTCTATAAGTATCTACTGGTAATCTTTTAATATATCCATATCTTGTTAATGTAATAACAACTTGTTCTTCTTTTATTAAGTCTTCTATTTCAAATTCGCCTTCTGCTGGAACTATTTTTGTTAATCTTTCATCTCCATATTTATCTCGTATTTCAATAAGTTCTGTTTTTATAATATCATATACTAATGTTTCACTAGCTAAAATTTCTTTATAATATGCTATTAATCTCATTAATTCTTGATATTCTTCTTCTAATTTTTCTCTTTGTAATCCTTGTAGTCTTTTTAATTGCATATCAAGAATTGCTTGTGCTTGTACTTCAGAAAGAGTAAATCTTTCCATTAATTTTTCTTTAGCATCATCATAAGATTCACGAATAATTTTAATTACTTCATCTATATTATCTATTGCTATAATTAAACCTTCTAATATATGTGCTCTCGCTTCTGCTTTAGCTAAATCAAATTTTGTTCTTCTTATTATAACTTCTTTTCTATGCTTAATATATTCTTCTAAACATTGTTTTAAAGTTAATATTCTAGGTTCTCCATCTACTAAAGCTAACATAATTGTACCAAATGTATCTTGCATTTGAGTATGTTTGTATAATTGGTTTAATATTACTTGTGGTCGTGCATCTCTTTTTAATTCTATAACAATTCTAACTCTTTCTTTTCTATCAGATTCATCTCTAACTTCTGATATTCCTTCAATTTTTCTGTCTTTTACTAATTGGTCTATTTTAATTATTAAATTAGCTTTATTTACTTGATATGGAAGAGATGTAACTATTATTCTTTGTTTGTTTCCAGACATTTCTTCAATTTCAGCTTCCGCTCTTACTGTAATTTTTCCTCTACCTGTAGTATAGGCATCTTTTATACCTTCTTTTCCTAGAATAAGAGCTCCTGTTGGAAAATCTGGTCCTTTAATAATTTCCATTAGCTCTTCACTAGTAACGTCTGGATTATCTATGATTTTAATGGTTCCATCTATAATTTCTATTAAATTGTGTGGAGGTATATTTGTTGCCATACCTACTGCAATGCCTGATGAACCATTTATTAATAATGCTGGTATTTTTGCTGGTAAAACTGTCGGCTCTTGAAGTCTATCATCATAATTTGGCATAAAGTCTACAGTATTTTTTTCTATATCTACTAACATTTGTTCTGCTAGCTTTGACATTCTAGATTCTGTATATCTCATTGCTGCAGCGCCATCACCATCAATAGATCCGAAATTTCCATGTCCATCTATTAACATATATCTCATTGAAAAATCTTGAGCAAGTCTTACCATAGCGTCATATACAGATGTATCTCCATGTGGATGATATCTTCCTAAAACAGATCCTACTGTATTAGCACATTTTCTATATGGTTTATCTGATGTTATTCCATCTTCATGCATTGAATAAAGAATTCTTCTATGTACTGGTTTCAAACCATCTCTAACATCTGGTAAAGCACGTGAAACAATAACACTCATTGCATAATCAATATATGCTGTTTTCATTTCTGCTTCAATATTTCTTTCAATTATTTTTTCATCTTGCCTATCCATTAATTAACCTCTTTTCTCCATTTTTATATACTTGCATTATATAAAAATATAACTAAAAAAGCAAGAAAAAAAGGGCTTTTTTTATAAAAATCCCTTTTTATTTTTACAAATCCTTTATATTATTTTTATTATTAAAGAAAAAGATGTGAAAATAATTTTTTTACATTGCTTTCATATATTTTGCATATTACATTCCTTTTTCTACTATAATATTATCTTTTAAAAATATTATTAAATTTTTAATATCTTTTCTATTAATAATATTTAATTTTCTATAGTCCAAATTCCTTTTGTATAACTACATGATGTCTCACTTGGTAAAGCAACTACTGGACGTACACCAGCCATGCTAGAATAGGCATCACTATAACCAATTGCTATTATTTGTGGATTTTTATTATCGTTTTGAACACTCCAAATATAATACTCATTTTCATCAGAAGATGAAGCTATCCAATAACACATTAATTTATTCTCTTCTGTTTGATTTAATGTATATAAATCATGATCACTGGTCATGTAATCATATGTTGGATAACCATTAGAATCATTATATGCTAAATCTGTATTATTTTTTGCATTATAGCTATTAATTACTAATTCTAGTGTTGGTGCACCTGTTACTGTTGCTCCTGCTATTCCATTTGCTAATACATTCCATGCTGTTAAATGTGTTAATCCATTTATTAATTTATCTCTAGATACATATGTGTTTACAACATATGTTCCTTCAGCATTTAATTCTGCATTTTCTGCACATCCAGTACTATTTGGCAAATAATCTGCTAATATAGCATATATTTTATCTTCATCTTTATACAATATTCTCCAATCATCTGTTGTAGCTTCTGTTCCTACTATATTATTTCCCAAATCTATGTATTCTCCTATATTAGCATTTGTCACTTCTGCTAATGTTGTTTTATTATTTGTTTCTGGTGTTTGTGATGATCCATTTATTCCTTCACTTGTTCCTTCTTTTCCTGGCTCTACTGGCATTGCTGTTAATCTAACTCCTATTGTTGAATTTACACTTCCTGCTATTGGTGTTTTGGTTAATTCTACTGTTACTTTTACTGTTGTTGCTTCTCCTGCTGTTAAACTTGTTTTCGCAAGTTCTGATTTTAATGTAAAATATTCTGTATTACTATTTGTTGTTGCTACAGATAAATCTGCTGATATATCTGTACTTACGTTTTGTACTGTATATTCTGCATTTACTGTTTGTCCTTTTTGAGTTAATCCATTTACACTTATTGTTGCATTTATATCATCTGTTATTCCTGCTGTTACATATGTGCTATCAGATACTTTTGGTGTTCCTGTGAACTTTACACTAAAATTTGATTGGCTTGGATCTGCTGTTGCTGTACCTTCAATATTTAATGTTATATTTTGGATTGCTGCATATCCTATTCCTAATAATAACATTGCTACTATTACTAAAGTTATTATTATTTTGTTTGTTTTTTTCATTTTTTCTCCTTTTATTTTGGTATTTTTATATAAAAACTTGTTTTAATTTGTTTAAAGATTTATTTTCTTTAATTTATCATAAAAAATTATATCTGCATATATTTTTTAAAATTTTGTAATACAATTGTAAAAAGTATTCATTTATGAATATATTAATTCTTTTAATAATTAATTAAGTTTCGTTATTTAACTTCATTTTCTTTACTTACTTGTTGTTCATATATATCAAAAGCTTGTTTTATAATTCCATATCCTTCTCTTCCTATAATATTTAAGAATTGATTATAATTATCTATTTTAATATGATATTTGTTTACACTAACATCATATTGTTGCATTAATATATTATCTAACATTTGCATTGGTGTCATTTCTTCAGTTTCTGGAAAAAAATCTTTTTCTATCCTTTTTAATAATTCTTTTTCATTTTCTTCTAATTTAGGATTATTAAAACAAATATTCCTAGCTATAATTAAATTATTTTCTGGATTTTCTTGCACTAATTCGTTTCTAAAAAATAATCTATCTCTTTTTTCATAAAAATTAGTTCTTGAAAAAAGATCATTTAAATATTCAAGTGATTTTTCAGATCCGAACATTCTCCATTTCTCTAAATGTTTTTTTAAAGGTGTATCTAATAGAATACTTATCATATTTGAAATCCCTGGTTGATATGAGCTAGGTATAAGAATTCCATTTTTATATAATTTTTTAGCATCTTCTAAACTTATATCTAAATAATCTGCAACTGTTTGTTCTTCAAAATTTGTATTTATTCCTTCTTCTATAAAAATTCCTGTTGATGAAATTTTTTCACTTTCAAATTTACCATTTCCTAAATCAGATATTTTAAATTTATTTTCTGAAGTTCCCACTCTTTGAGTAAGTATTCCATTTTTTATTGTATATGGATTTAATTGAGAAGCCCATGCGTGTCCAATCTCATGTATTAAATGTGGTACATTAATACCTGTATTAAATTTATCAAAATACATTTTATCATTTTCTGTCATCTCTTTTGTAGTATCAAATTCTTTTACATAAATAAATTTTTTTGTACCCACTATATTTAAATTTCTATCTATTACTGGTGACATAACAAAAGCACCTGAAGCTATTGTTTTATCATATTCTCCTTCATCAATATTATTTTTATCTACTATATGTGGATTTACATCACCTATCATTTCTTCTATTAATTCTTTTTCTGATATATCTGAATCTCTAGGTATTACAATAATTGGCGTTGACCTTAACACTTCATAAAATACTTGTCTTTCTTCATAACTCTTTTTTTGAATTGATACTTTTGTAATCCTTTTTAAAATCTCTTTTAATTCATCTTTATAATTAAATTTTTGTGAAATTTCATCAATAACTCTTTCATATTCTTCTGTAAAATCATATTTAAAATTATCCATTATTTTTATTCCTATTTACATTTAATTTAATTAAATAATAATATTATTTAATTAATAAAAATAATTATAAGTATAGTTATTTTTTTTGTCAAATCTACTACAATCTTTCTGCTAATATTTTTTCCTCTATAGATATATTAAAATCTTTACCATTATTTTTTATAAGATTATGTATATTTTCTATTTTTCTTGCTTCATTAATTGTATTTTCTAATGGTATTGTTTTATTTAAATAATTCTTTATATTTTTATATGCTTTTTCCATTCCTTTAAAATCTTGATTTTTATAGGAAATTTCCCAATTTTCACAATAATTTTCTATTTTTTCTATAGACTTTAATTGGTTTGTAAGAGTTTCTTCAACTTTATCACTTATAGAATTAATTATTGTATTTTTACTCTGTTTTAATATTTTAGAAATGCTAGTATTTATTAAATTTTTATTTTTAGCTAAATTTATTGTTACATCTAAAAGTTTAGATATACTATCTAAAACTCCTCCATTTTTTATAGCTAATTGCACTTGTGAAATATTTTCAAAATTTCCTGTTGCCACTCCTATTATACTTTTTCCTATATCTATTCCAGAGTTTATTACTTCTTTTAAACCTTCTTTAAATCCTTGTTCTAAAATTGTGTTTTTTATGTTTATAACTTGATCTTCTATTAAATTAGGTAACGCTGCTTTTAGTCCTATATCTAAAGCAGAATTTATAGTTTTTCCTAAATCACTTTGTAAAAAATTCTTTTGTTCTTCATACAATTTAACACTATAATTATTATTAATTTCATTTTTTAATTCTGTTCCAATCTCTAAATTTTCCATATTTTACTCCCTTTATAATAATTTATTAAATATTTTTTCATATAAATTTATTTCTTTAAATATATTTTTATTTATTATTAAATTATATTTATCGTTATATTCTATCTCACCAATAACTTTAAATTCTGGATATATTTCTTTTAACATTTCTTCCGAAAATTTATATTTATTAGTTTTATTAAAAATTATATTTATTTTTGAATTTTCTATTTCAAAATCAGTAAGAATTTTCTCTAAATATATGTTTGACTTTTTTATTTCTGATAAATTAGGTTCTATTAAAAATACTATTTCTGAAGAATTTGAAAATATAATTTTATTTTCCATAAATTTTATATTTGATGATGTATCCACAATTATAAAATCAAATTTATTCTTTATTTTCTCAAATAAGTTAGTAATGAAATACTTATTTTCAATTTGATTCTCTGTTATAAATTTGTCTAAAGAATTTAAAACATATAAATTCTTTTCATACTTTATTATTGAATCTAAATAATTGTCTTTAATTCCTTTAGAAACTATTTTTTTTACTCCCAAAATTGTACTAATGCTATTGTTAAAAAAATCAAAGTCTATTAGTAAAACTCTATTATTTTTGCTAAGATATTTTCCTAATAATATTGATATAATACTTTTTCCAGATCCAAAAACTCCAGAAATAGATATAATTTTCCCTGTGGATAAATATATTTTTTTATCCACATATGATTTATCAATATTATTTGTTTCATTAAAAATAATTGATTTAAATTCTTCTATATTTTTAGATATATCTATATTCGAAATTTTATTTTTTAAATTTATAAAAAATAATTCATAATTATCTAAATAATAAATTTTATATATTTTTTTACTATTTAAAAAATTCTCAATATCTTCATTTTTTTCTTTTAAAAAAACTATTATTTCAATCTTTTTATTTATATTTATTATTTTCGAAATTAGTATATTAAAATTAATTTCTTCTGGTAAATTATTACTTAATAATATTGTTTCAATATCTTCTCTTTCCTCTAATATCTCTAATATTCCTTCTTGATATTGAATATCTCGT
The DNA here is from genome assembly GCA_949388605.1 of uncultured Clostridia bacterium. Lineage (GTDB taxonomy): Bacteria > Bacillota > Clostridia > TANB77 > CAG-508 > Scatovivens. The sequence continues at coordinate 74,094 of CASKJV010000008.1, read as the reverse complement.
CCTATAACTTCATATTTATATTCTTTTTTTAATCTCTCGTTAATATCTGGTTTTCCAATAGCTGTAAGTACTTTCATTTTAACTAATCACTTTCCTTTCTTCTTCTGAACTTTCTATTCTTGCCAAAATATGATTATCTCCAATAAACATTAAACTTTCTCCTCTTTTTAAAGATTTTATCTCTATTTTTTCTTTTTCAGATATATTTGCATATTGTTCTAAAACTAAAATATTTTCTTCTTCAAGTGAAAAAAAAGATTTTATACTGGAATTGTTTAAAATACTTTTTCCATATGCTCCATTATCTAAACTAAATAAATCTGAAACATCTTGTGTTATAGCAACAGCACTTCCGCCATATTTCCTTATTGTTTTAAAAATTTTATATATAAAACTGGCAACAAATTTATTAGAAGTAACTCCTATTAATCTCCATATTTCATCTAAATAAATAGCTTTGTTTTTATTTCTATCTTTTTTTATCTTGTCCCAAAATAAATCTGTAAATATGTACATTCCATATTTTAAATTTTCTTCTCCTAATTCATAAATATCTGCAACAATTATTTTATTTTCTAATTCAACATTAGTATAATTATTTAGAAATTTTAATGATCCAAAAATAAATGGATATAATTTTCTTTTAAAAAATATTGTTTTTTCATCTTTTCCACAGGCATTATATAAATCTTCTAGTATTGGCATATCTTTACTTTTCTTAAAAATTCTATTATTATTAATAATTTTATATAAAGACTCATCATCAAAAGTTATTCCTTTTTCTTTATAAATTTCTATTAATTTTTCTTCCAAAATAGCAACATTTTCTTCATCTAAATCTCCAAAAACTAAACTAAAGAATCCTCTTAATTTTCCTATTTTCGTTGTTAAAAATCCTTTTTCTTCTTCTATGCTATCTTCTCTTATATCTAATATATTTATATATGAATTTGAAGTAGATCCCAATTTAATGCATATTCCATCAAGACTTTCGCAAATTTTTGTATATTCTCTTTCTGGATCTATAATATATTGTTCTAAACCATAAATTCTATATCTTAAAATTAGTAATTTTGTATAAAAAGATTTTCCTGCTCCACTTGTCCCAAATATACACATATTAGCATTTTTGTATTTTTCTTTATTAAACCTATCTACTAAAATCATTGAATTATTATAAATATTAGTTCCTACAAAGATACCATCTTCATCATAAATACTTGATGAAATAAATGGATATGTTGAAATTAGTCCATTTCCCAAAATATTTCTTCTAGAAATTCCTTTTATGTCTTTATTATTTATCATTAATGGTAAACAAGAAAAATATATTTGTTCTTCTCTAAAATTGGCTTTTTTGGTCATCATTCCACATGCTTGTAATATTCCTTCTATTTTATTTAAATTTCTATCTACTTCTTTTTCGTTTTCTGAAATTATATTTATATAAGTATACAAAAAATATAATTCTTCATTATTAACTTGCATTTCTTTTCTTATGTATTTTGCATCATTATATGTATATGCAGCAATATCAATATCTTCTCGGTTTTGATTTCCCGATTTTAAATCCACTCCTACATTTCCTATAAAATAAGTTAAATCTTTTATTGTTTTATAGGTATCTTGTTTTTCATAAAACATGGAAATATTCATATTAACATTAGTATTTATTAAATTCTTAAAAATAATATCACTATATTCTCTATAATAATCTATTATTAAGATTCCACTATAAAATTTTCCATCAATTTCTAAATATTTTGGATTTTTATTATTTATATAACTTGGAGCCATTTTATCTTTTACATTTAAAACTCCTTCATAAAAATTTTCTATATAATCACTCCTCTCTTTATAAATGTCAAATTTATTAATATTGTCATTTATATTAATTTTCTAATTTAAATTTCACTATATTTAGAATCAAAAAATGATAATAATATTTTTTCTGTATATTTTTTTTGATTAATATCATAAATAATATTTCCACATCTTGATAAAGAATCTTTTATTTTGAAATAGCACTCTTTTAAATAATTACTTGCTATATTTTCAGTTAGTTTAATATCATCTATTTCTTTAGTATTTTCAAAATTATATTTTATAATAATATAAAAGTTCTTTAATGAAGATTTATTTTCTTCATTTTTGTTTTTAATAAAATTAACATATTTTTCTGATATTTCTTTAATTTTTTTATTTTCTTCTTTTTGGATAATTTTTTTAAGATTTAAAAATTGTTTTGATAAATTTTCTTTTTTACTTTGAATAACAATTTGAATATTAAAATCGCAAGTTTTTAAAAATAGTTTATAAGAATTTAAAATTGCTTCTTTTTCTAAATTAGATTTTAAATCATAATTTATAGGTATTATTTTAATAATTTTTATATATGAGTTTTTTCGGACAATAATTCCATTTTCCAAAATTTTATCAAATGGTAGCCATTCTTGTGTTGAATTTTTATTTTTAATTTTTATTCTCCTTTCATCTTTTATCATATAAAAAGACGTGAAAAAAATTTTTTCACGCCCCTTATATTGTTGTGTATATTATAATATTTTTTTTATCATGTCAATATTTTTTATAAAATTTATTTACATGAAATTTTGGAATATTATTCACATTTTATAAATATAAAAAATTAAAATCTTTATAAATCTTATAAATTGTAAATTATCGCTCTGATTTATATTTTACTCATTGTAAATTTCATACAAAATTGTATTGCATTTATTGACTTTTTATTTATAAATAGACTATAATAAATATAGGAAATGACAAATTCCACAAACGTGGTTTTGCCGAATAGATTTGAAAAAACTCACACCTAACTCGCCAAAGTTACAGATGTGAGCTTTTTTTATTTATGTAGTTGCTTATCAACCCAGTTCTTATACAGAACTGCTGTCAAGGCAACGTTTAATGTTAAAGAAATCATTAAAGATAATATTAAAAATAGTATCACTTTAACCATAAACATCACCACCTCTCCTACGAATATTCGTAAAAATTGGTGGCAAAACAACATCTGCTTATCATCATTTCCTGTGGTAATTATTCTACAATGTTCTTTTAATTTTGTCTATAAAATTTTTAAATTTTTCATATTATATTATTGTAAGAGTAATATTAATAAATTTATTTTGCCAATCTACTATATCAGAGTAGCGTGAAGGGATTTTATATATTTTATAGAGAAGTGTTCCGTGGGGATCGCCGAATGTTGTTAAGCTTTAGCTCTTACAACATCGGTGGGAAGCACTAAGCGAATAAAAAATATAAATCCCTGCTAGCGTATTTCTATACAATGAAATTTATTAAATTAGCCCTACAAATTACAATTTTTATATTATAAAGTTTATAATATAAAAATCAAGAAATTCATAAATAATTATAAAAAAAATAACATCTATATAAAAATTTCCAAAAATTTCAAAAAAATTTTTGAATATATTTTCTAAAAATGTTGATAATATAATTATAAGATTTATATTAGCCTAACTTAGAGTTCAATTATTGGTATTTAATTTGTATATATAATAAGCAACGTTCTTATTATATATATGAATTACTTATTAGTAATTGAAGATCGAGTGAAGATGTAAAGTATTGGAGAGATCACTTTAGTGCTTTATGTTGGAAACAAAGAGTATATTACTTGCTATATTAGCTTTAAAATTTATATATTATAAAATTTTATAATATATTTCATTATTCAGGTTTTTATAGTATGTAATATATTTGAAGTCGTGATTGTTCTTTTATTCGAAAGGGTTTACTTATACTCCTTCATGGACGAATGTAGATTCTTAGAGTGGATTAACAATCTAGCAACTGATTAATATATGTGGTATATGGCTTAATTGTATAGCAATATGCAATAGGTCAAACTACTATGTATATTGGTTTTAGCTGAAAGTTAATATAAGTTTTATCGATGATAAAAGCCATAAAGATATTCTCTTTATGGCTTTATCAATTTTAAATTCTCATTGATTATTAAATATCTAAGTTCTTAACATTTTTAGCATTTTCTATAATATATTCTCTTCTTGGCTCAACTTCGTCACCCATTAAAAGAGAAAATACTTTATCTGCAGAAATAGCATCATCCATAGTAACTTTTACTAAAGTTCTTGTTTCTGGATTCATTGTTGTTTCCCATAATTGTTCTGGATTCATTTCTCCTAAACCTTTATATCTTTGAATTCCAACTTGTTCTCTTGTTATTCCTTTTTCTGCTAACTCTTTAAATGCTTTATCTAAATCTTCTTCTCTATAACAATAAATGTCTTCCATTCCCTTTTTAGATAATTTGAATAATGGTGGTTGTGCTAAATAAACATTTCCATTTTCTATTAATGGTCTCATATATCTAAAGAAGAAAGTTAATAATAAAGTTCTAATATGTGCACCATCAACATCAGCATCTGCCATTATAATAATTTTTCCATATCTGATTTTAGTTACATCAAAATCATTTCCTATACCAGCTCCAATTGCTAATATAACTGGATTTAATTTTTCATTTCCATAAATTTTATCTGCTCTAGCTTTTTCAACATTAAGCATTTTTCCCCATAATGGAAGTATTGCTTGGAATTTTCTATCTCTTCCTTGTTTTGCACTTCCCCCTGCTGAATCTCCCTCAACTATATAAACTTCACATTCATCAGCATTTTTACTACTACAATCTGCTAATTTTCCAGGTAAAGTTGAAGTTTCTAAAGAATTTTTCTTTCTTACTAACTCTCTAGCTTTTCTAGCTGCTTCTCTTGCTCGTGCTGCACTAATACATTTTTCTAATATTGATTTTGCAACATTAGGATTTTCTTCTAAAAATGTTCCTAAATGTTCATTTACCATTGATTGTACTACTCCAGACACTTCACTATTTCCTAATTTTGTTTTTGTTTGACCTTCAAATTGAGGTTCTTTAACTTTTACTGAGATTATTGCAGTTATTCCTTCTCTTATATCATCACCTTGTAAATTTGAATCTTTTTCTTTTAAAATATTTTTAGCTCTAGCATAATCATTAAATACTTTTGTTAAAGCTCTTTTAAATCCTTCTAAATGAGTTCCACCTTCTATTGTATTAATATTATTAACGAATGTATATATACTCTCAGAATAATTTGTTGTATATTGTATTGAAATTTCTACTGGATATTCTCCATTCTTTTCTATATAAATAGGTTTATTTAATGTTTCTTTACCTTTATTTAAATATTCAACAAAAGAAACAAGACCTCCCTCAAAACAGAATTTAGCTTTCTTAGGAACTTCTTCTCTTTGATCTTCTATTTCTATATTTAATCCTTTTGTTAAGAATGCCATTTCTCTAAATCTTTTTTCTAATACTTCATATTCATATTCTAAAGTTTCGAAAATTGTATCATCTGCTAAAAATCTAACTTTTGTTCCTGTTTTTTTAGAATCTCCTATTCTTGTAAGAGATTTAACAGTTTGTCCTCTTTCAAAACTCATTTGGAAAATCCCGCCATCTCTTTCTATTGTAACTTCTGTCCATTCAGATAAAGCATTTACAACAGAAGATCCAACTCCATGAAGTCCTCCAGAAACTTTATAACCACTATCTCCACCAAATTTTCCTCCAGCATGTAATACTGTATAAACTGTTTCTGCAGCAGATAATCCTGTTTTTGCATGTTTATCAACAGGAATTCCTCTACCATCGTCTTGTACAGATACTATATTTCCTGGTTCTATTATAACTTTTATATTTTTACAATATCCTGCTAATGCTTCATCAACAGCATTGTCAACAATCTCATATACAAGATGATGTAATCCTCTAACAGATACACTTCCTATATACATTCCAGGTCTTTTTCTTACTGCTTCAAGTCCTTCCAAAACTTGTATTTGATCTGCATTATACTCATGTTCGAATTTTTCCATTTTTTCTACCTTCCTTTACTTTTCTTACTAGTAATTTTTAATCTAAAATTATTTGATTTATATCAAAGATGTAATTACTAGAAAGAATTTTGTTCCTATTTATATTTGTTCTACTTTCAATTATCTTTTGTAATTTATTTTAGATAATATTTTTTTATATTCTTTCCTTTTTCCTAGTGTAAAATTTATTAATTTATATTAACCTTTTTAAAATAGTATTTGCACCTATCTTTGCTATATAACCTTTTTTTTCTTTATTTTTCTCTACTAAAATAAATGATTTCCCTTCTCCTTCTGATATATCTATAAGGCTATTATTTTCTTCAAGTAATTTATACATTGATTTATATTCTTTAGTATTTTTTATGTATTGAAGATTAAAAATTCCTATTATTTCTTCATTATGTATTAATTTTTCATCGCCTATATATAAATACATATATAAATCCTTTCTTATTTTAGAATTAATTATACTCTTTTATTTTTTTACATATTCCTTGTTCAACAAAGAATTCTGAATAATTTGTATTTAATTTTATTTTATCAGTACAAGTAATTATTACTTGATTTCCTTTTATGCTTTCTAGAAAACTTTTTCTCCTAGTTTCATCTAATTCTGACATAAAATCATCTAATAATAATATTGGAGTATCATTTATTTCTTCTTTTACTATTTGTAATTCACATAATTTTAAAGTTAAAATTGCTGTTCTTTGTTGTCCTTGTGAACCAAATATTGAAACTGGCTTACTATTTACATATATCATTAAATCGTCTCTATGAACACCTGTAGCTGTATACCCTCTTTTTATATCAATATTTCTTGATTTTCTCAAATTTTCTAAAAATTTTTCTTTGTTATTGCTATTTGAAATATATTTAATTTTAATTTCTTCTTTTCCACTTTTTGTTATTAAACTGTGGAAACTTTCTATCTTTTCAGATATTTTTTCTATATAATACTTTCTATATTCATATATATTAACAGCATACTCTGATAATTGCTCGTCCCAAATATCTAACATTTGAGGATTTTTATTTTCATATTTAATTTGTCTTAAATAATTGTTTCTCTGTTCTAATGTTTTATTATATAGATTTAATAAATGTATATAATTAGGTTTTAATGAACTTATCATCATATCTAAAAATTTTCTTCTTCTTTGTGGTCCATCTTTAATTATCTCTATATCATCTGGTGTAAAAATTACAACATTTATTTTCCCTATTATATCACTTATTTTATTTTGTTTTATATCATTTATAAAAAAAGTTTTCTTTTCTTTTATATTTGCTCTTATTTTTCCTTCTCTATCTGTTTTTCTATATTGAACTTCTACACTACTATTATTTGTATTAAATTTTATTAAATCAATATCTTTTTTTGCTCTATACGATTTTCCAAAAGCACATAAAAATATTGATTCTATTATATTAGTTTTTCCTTGAGCATTATTTCCATATATAATATTAATATTTTCATTAAATTCTACTTTTTGTTTTTCATAATTTCTAAAATTTTCTAATGTTACTTCTTTTATATACATCTTTTATTCCTTATTATAATAAAGTCCAAAGCCAACCTAAAAATGATTTTACAAAAATAGCAACAAAAATAACCAGCATTACACCTAAAACAATAACTTTCAAATTTATTTTTGTACCTGTTTGCTCAAATATATTTTCAGATATATCATCTAACTTTTTTGTTATTCCAAAAAATACATCACTAACTTTTTCATAAATTTCTTTTAATTTATCTTCCATATTTATTCTCTTTCCTTCTCTTTTGCATAATTTACTTAGAAAAGAATTGGATATTTAGAAATACAAATAAAATTTTAATTTATAATAAATATTTATTATAATGAAATTTATAAAGCCTAAATACCAATTACTTTTATTTAATCCACTTTTTGTTATAAAATTGTGGATAACTAATCTTTCATTTTTATTGGTAATATCATATATATGTAATCTCCATCTTCTATAGGTTTAATAATACATGGAGATCTATTAGTTCCAAATTCAATATAAACTTCTTCATCTTCTATTGCTTTTAAAGCATCTAAGAAAAATCTTGGGTTAAATCCAATTTCTAATTCTTTACCTTCAGTATCAACAAATATTTCTTCTTTCGCATCTCCAGTTTGGTTTGCACAAGAAATAGTTACTTTTCCTAATTCTATATTTATTTTTACTGGATATTTTTTTTCTTTTTCTATAGATGAAGCTGATATTAATAAAATTCTTTCAAAACAATTTTGAATATTGTTTTTATTTACTTTTACTCTTGTTTCCCAGTTCTTTGGAATTGTATTTGAATAATTTAAAAATTCTCCATCTAATAATCTTGTTACTATTTTACAATTTTCCATTTCAAATAAAGCTTGATTTCTTGAAATACCAATTTTTACTGTATCAAATGAATCAGAAATTATTTTATTAACTTCATTTAAAGTTTTTCCTGGTATAACACTACTAAAATCATTTCCGCTATTTAATAATTCTTTTGTTTTTACAGCCAATCTATAACCATCTACTGCAACAACATTTAGTTTATTTTCTTTTACTTCAAATAAACATCCTGTAAATATTGGTCTATTTTCTTCTGTACTTACTGCAAATATTGTTTTTCTTATCATATTTTTTAATGTTGTTTGTTCTATTTCAATAGAATTATCTACATTTATTTTAGGTAATTCTGGAAAATCATCAGGATTCATAGTTGCTAATTTATATAATGATCCTTCACATTCAATTTCTAATAAATTATTTTCATTTATAGTAAGCTTTATTTCTGTAGCTGGTAATCTTTTTATAATTTCACTAAACATAACAGCATTTACTACTGTATTTCCTTGTTCTTCTACATTTGCTTCTAATATATATTCAATTCCTATTTCTAAATCATAACTAGTTAGTTTTAATTCATTATCATTTGTTTGAAGTAATATTCCTTCTAATACAGGCATTGTTGTTTTTGAAGCAACACCATTTATTACGGAAGTAATACCTTTCAAGATTTTTTCTTTTTCACAAATAATTCTCATTTTCTATCTCCTTTAAATAAAATAATATAAATAGTAGTATTAGTATTAGGTGCTGTGGATTTGGTGGAAAACTTTTAAAAGTATTTATTTCCCTAATAAAAACTATGTGTAAAAGGTTGTGAATAAGTTTTCTTTTTTTCCACACAATTCAATATCATTTGTGAATTAAGAGTTATTAACACTTTTTATACAAGATTTTCACAACAACTTGTGGAAATCCTTCCTATTGTTTCCGTAAGAGTTAAAAGCTCTTCTTTCGTAAAAAAATATGTTTGGAAAACAATCTTTTTATTTATGGTTGTTTTTCCTTTAAATATAAATTATTTTGATTCTTGGATTATGTTTTTCACACTTTCCACAATTAATTTTGTATTTGTTTTTTCTTTTATTTCTTTTTCAATTTTATTTACGGCATGCATAACTGTAGTATGATCTCTATTCCCAAATTCAGCTCCTATTTTAGGAAAAGACATTTGCCCTATTGTTCTACATAAATACATAGCAATTTGTCTTGGATGAGCTATGTCGTTAGACTTCTTTGCAGATATTAAATCTTTTTTATCTATATTGAAGTATTTTGAAACTACTTCTTGTATGTAATCAGCAGAAATAACTTTTTCTTTTTGAAGTACAATATCATTTATTGATTTTTCAGCCATTTCTATTGTGATTTGACTATGTGTTAATGAAGCGTATGCAACAATTTTATTTAATGCACCTTCAAGTTCTCTTATATTTGAATCTATTTTTGTAGCAATAACTGATAATATGTAATCATCTATAATTATTTTATCAGCTTGTACTTTTTTTCTTAAAATAGCAAGTCTTGTTTCATAGTCTGGCATTGAAATATCCGCAAGTATCCCCCATTCAAATCTAGATTTTAATCTTTCTTCTAATAATGGAATATCTCTTGGTGGCTTGTCGCTTGAAATAATTATTTGTTTTCCATTTTGATGTAATGTATTAAATGTATGGAAAAATTCTTCTTGTCCCATTTTCTTTCCAGCTATAAATTGAATATCATCTATTAATAATACATCTATATTTCTATATTTATTTCTAAATAATTCATTTTTATAATTTACATCTTTTATAGAATTTATTAATTCATTAATGAATTGCTCTGATGTTACATATAATACTTTTGTATTTGGATTGTTCTGAATAATTTTATTTCCAATTGCATGCATTAAGTGAGTTTTACCAAGCCCAACTCCACCATATATGAATAATGGATTATAAGATGTAGCTGGTGCTTCTGAAACCGCTATAGCAGCAGCTTGTGCAAATTTATTATTATTTCCTATTACAAAATTATCAAAAGTGTATTTTGGGTTTAGAAAACTATTTGTATAGTTTTCTGTATTTATAAAGTCTGCAGTTGGTTCTTCTTTAACTTGATCTAAATCTATTTCTGATTTTTCTTTTATCTCTATTTCACAAGTTTTGTTAGTAATAAAATTAAATGTATTTGCAACTAAATCAAATAGTCTAGATTCTATAGCATCTTTTTGCATTTTAGAAAGAGCAATTAAAACAATTTTATTATCTTTTATTGATTGGATTTCTAAATTTTTAATCCAAGTTGTATATGAAATTGTTGTCATTTCTTCTTTTAATAAATCTTTTGCTTTAGTAAGTAAATCATTTTTGTCGGTGTACATTGCTTTGACAACCGTCCTTTCTATATATTAATTTGTCCACATGATTATCCACAATATATCTTAAAAATCAACGCTCCTTAAGGGTTTGAGATATCAACAATATGTGGATAACTTCTAAAATGTCTTTTTATCCCATTGTGCTCATATAATATCAAAAATAATTTAAAAAAACAAGTAAAATTTCAAAAAATTGTGGATAACTTTATTTGTATTTTGTAATAAAAGTAATATGTGTTTTTTTATAATAATAAAATACGTTGAAATTACTATATTACGGAAATTGAAATATATTATAAATATTTCTTAGAACTAGATTTTTTAATTTTTATATATTATATGGTGGACTTTTAGCTATACTAAAAGAAATTATTCTAGTAGTTAAATATGTGATTATTAATAGTTAGAGTATACATATTCTGAGTTATATATCGTTTTATAATAAATATATATTTATTTTTTTTATTATAATTATATATTTGATTTGTAAGGTATTTTAAACTTATATTTATTAATACTTGACTTTTTGAAAGTTTTTAGTGTATAATTGAAATTACTTTTGGATAAATATTACATATTTATTACAAAGGAATAATGAAATAGTTTAAAATAAATATATATATAGAAAATAGGAGGTGCAAAATGAAAAGAACATACCAACCAAAAAAAAGACAAAGAAATAAAGTTCATGGATTCAGAAAAAGAATGCAAACAAGAGCTGGAAGAAAAGTTTTAAAAGCAAGAAGAAATAAAGGAAGAAAAAGAATTTCTGCTTAAATTAAAAAAAGGGCTGTTATTGCCCTTTTTCTTGTATAAAGGAAAGATTTAAAATGAAAAAAACAATAATGATTAAAAAGAATTTTGAATTCAAATATTTATTTTCGAAAGGTAAATTTGTGTATGGTACATATATTCATATGTACATAAAAGAAACAAATAGAAAATATAATAAATTAGGAATTGCTGTTTCGAAAAAACAGGGTAAAGCTGTTGAAAGAAATAGAATAAAAAGACTTATTAGAGAAAATTATAAAATTTTTGAAAATAATATTAAATTGGGTACTAATATTTTAATTATTATAAATAAAGAAAAAAATATAAAAGAAATTTCTTATTATGATATAAAAGAAAATTTCGAAAGAACATTGAAAAAGGCAAAAATTTGGGTAGATTAATATGTTGAAAAAAATATTTATTAAATTAATTGAATTTTATCAAAATAAAATTTCTCGCCAATTAGGGCATAATTGTAGATATTATCCAACATGTTCAGAATATACCAAACAAGCTATAGAGAAATATGGGGCAGTAAAAGGCACTATAAAAGGAATGATTAGAATTTTAAAGTGTAATCCATTTTCAAAAGGTGGATATGATCCCTTAAAATAGAGGAGGAATTATGATTAAATTTTTTGCTAACTTTTTAGGATACTTACTGAATTTTATTTATGGATTTGTAAATAATTATGGACTAGCTATAATTATTTTCACAATTATTTTTAAAATTGTAATGCTACCAATTTCTGTAAAACAACAAAAAGCTATGAAAAAAAATAGTGAAATGCAAAAGAAAATTTCAGAAATCCAAGATAAATATAGTAAAGATCAGGCAAGACAAAGTCAAGAATTAATGGATTTATATAAAAAGGAACATTATAATCCATTTGGAGGATGTTTAACATCAATTGTTCAAATGATAATTGTTTTATCTATGTTTTATTTAGTAAGTCAACCATTAACATATATGAAACATGTTGAGCCACAAGTGTTAGAAAATTATCAACAACAAATTTCTGAAGATTCAGACAAAAATTTAAGATATAGAGAAATAGCTATTATAAAAGCAATGGGGAATACAGATGAGAATGTTAATTTAAATATGAATTTCTTAGGATTAGATTTAAGTGACATTCCTTCAGAAAATTATAAAAATTGGAAAGTTTATATTATACCAGTTTTATATGTTCTTACATCTTTTATTTCTACAAAACTTATATCTATGGTTAATAAATCTCCTAAAGAAAAAGAAGAAAAACAAATTTCTGAGGAAACAAAAGAGAATAAGGAAATTGAAGCAATGACAGAAATGAATAAACAAATGCAACTTATGGTTCCTATAATGTCTGTAAGTATTGCTTTAATAGCTCCTTTAGGACTAGCTCTTTATTGGTTAGTTGGAAATATTTTTACATTATGTGAAAGAATAGTTATAAATAAATTCTTTAAAGAGGAGGAAAAAGATAATGGATAAAGTATATGTTTTCGAAGGAAAAACTTCTACAGAAGCTATTGAAAAAGGTTTAAAAGAATTAAAAGTTTCAAAAAATAAAGTTGATATAAAAATATTAGAACAAGAAGATAAAAGAAGTTTTTTTAGTATTTTAACACCTAGGGTTGTAAAAGTTGAAATGAAACTTAAAGAAAATGTTGAAGAAAAGGAAAAAACACATAAAAAAGTTGTTAAAACAGAAAAAATTAGTAATGAAGAAATTGATAAATGTATTGAAAATTTAAATAAATTCTTAGACGAATTTATTTCTAAGCTTCCTAATAATAATTTAAAATATACAATAATTGAAGAAAGCAATATAATTAAAATTGATATAACAGGTGAAGATACAGGATATTTAATAGGTTATAGGGGAGAGGTTTTAAATAGTATACAAACAGTTGTAAGTAATATAGCTTCAAATCATAGTAAAGAGAGAATTAGAGTTATATTAAATATAGGTGGTTATAGAGAAAAAAGAGAAAAAGATTTACAAGTTTTAGCTACTAAAATTGCTGGAACAGTTATAAAAACTAAAAAATCAATAACACTTGAACCAATGCCAGCTTATGAAAGAAAAGTAATTCATACAAAATTACAAGAAAATGATAGAGTAAAAACTCATAGCGTTGGAGAAGAACCATATAGAAAAATTGTTGTAAGTTTAAATAAATAAAATATAATTACAGAAAAAAGGGACTTTAAAAAAGTCCCTTTTTTTGTAATATGAAAAACTTTCTAAATTCCTATTATAGAAAGTTTTTGGGAACTATTGAACGTTTCTTATTTTTACTAAATAAGGTGAGTTAAATTTCTTATATGTAGATACAGATAAATTATGCATAGTTTAAAATAAGCTAGTTGATAAGTTATATATAGTAAATATATGGATAATTATTTTTACATATTCAATATTAATTGCCTTTAAAAAATAATTAATATATAAATTGACTTTTACTTAAAATCTGTTATAATAATACCCCGAAACATATTAATACTATTTGAAGATCTTTCTTCAAATAAATATCATTCTAGGAGGGAACATTATGATTATTGAAAAACTGCAAGGAAGAGATATTTTGAAATCTGGAGAAAAGCGGATTGCTTTTGCAGTAAATACTGAAGGAATTAATGATTCAGGATTTGCTGGAATGATTTTACGTAAATACTGGCCAGAACTTGCATATATTGGTAAATGTGAATTAGGAACAGTATTAACAAAAGATAGTGATGATATAACATTTTATGCTTTAGTTTGTCATTCTTTAAGAAATGGTTGGCAAAATCAAACAGAAGTTATTAAAAAATGTTTTGATTCAATAAATACTTTAGGAAGTATAGCTAGTATATCCATTGGTACAGGAGAAGTTGGAATATTGAGTGGTGCTAATTTTGATGAAATAAAAAAAGGAATGGAGCTTTCTGAAAAGAAAATTATTTTATATTAATTATAATGTATTTTATATAAATTAATATAAATATAGATTAGTATAATTAAAAATCCATTTAAGGAGGTACCTATGAAAATTAAAGATTTTGAAATATCACGGGAAGAAACGGATTTATATGTAACTCTGAGTTTTTTTGTTCCAACCTATATTTATCAATCTAATACAATTTCAAATATGTGTTTTTTTATAAAAAAAATATTAGAAGAGTATAATATTTTTGAAAATAATATTGATAACATCGTTTTTGAAAGAGTAAAAAGTAATAAACTGGGACAAATAGTAGTTAAAATTAAATACTATAAAATGGATATACTTGAATTAAATTCTATAAATGAAATAGAAAGAATAAGAAAAGTATTAAACTATATGGGATATACAAACGAAAATATTAAAAAAATAACAAAGGAAAAAAGTAAATCTAATAATGAATATTGGTTAGCTATTGTATATGATTCAAATTACGACTTCGATCCAGATGAATCATTTTCTGCTAAAGATTATGAAATACACAAAAACAAACAAATATCTGATATATTGGGATTTACAGTAAATATTAGATTTCTTTAAATTTAATAATATTTTATTAAATTTTAAAAAAGAAATTTTTATAAAAAAAGACTTAAAAAACTAAAAATATTTAAAAGAAATTTTAGAAAATGACAAATCTATTTTGATTTGTCATTTTCTTTTTATATTGTAGAATATTGTTTGTGTATATGGTAAATAATGCTATGAGTTTTACTCTACAAATATTTTATAAAAGTAGAACGATTATGGAATTTGAAAAAATTAAGGCACAGTGTGAAAGTTTAAAAGAGGAAGTGGTATCATGGAAAACGTTACTGGATAAAGTAGATGAAGTTGATTGGAACGAGGTCTAAGTTATTCATGGAATGAGTCAAAAAGAACAATAAGAAGACATTAATGAAACAGTTATATTATGTTCTAAATTTCTATTAATAAAGACTTATGAGGGTTAACAAAAATTTTTAATAATAAAACGTTTTACCTTGTACAATTATGTAAATTATGATATAATATTAATCGATTTTTAAAAAAGAAATTCATAGAATAGAATTTTAAATTTTAATATATATAATTAATAATATATAAAGTAAATTATAGATTTAAGGAGAAAAAATGAGTACTATTGTAGCAATTTCAACTGCACCAGGTATAGGTGGTATTGGTATAATTAGAATGAGTGGTGAACAATGTTTCGAAATATTAAATAAAGTTTTTAAACAAAAAAATGCTCAAGATATTGAAGATATTAAAGGTTATTCAATTAAATATGGTCATATTTTCGATAATAATAGTATAATTGATGAAGTTTTAGTTTCTTATTTTAAAGCACCAAAAAGTTATACTGCTGAAAATATGTGTGAAATAAATTCACATGGTGGAATTGTTATAATGAATAAAATATTAGATTTATGTATAAAAAATGGGGCAGACCTAGCTGAGCCAGGAGAATTTACAAAAAGAGCTTTTTTAAATGGTAGATTAGATTTATCTCAGGCGGAAGCTGTTATAGATGTAATTAATTCAAAAACAGATAGAGAAGCAAAAGTATCTATAGAACAACTTGAAGGAAATCTATCAGAAAAAATTACTAAAATAAGAAAAACAATTATTTCGGTAATGGCTGATATTGAAGCTACAATAGATTATCCAGAATATGATTTAGAAGAAGTAACCAATAGCAAAATTTCTGATATTCTTGATAATGTAGATGTATTATTAGATGAATTAGAAAAAAGTTTTTATAACGGAAAAATATTAAGAGAAGGTATAAGTACAGCAATTATAGGTAAACCCAATGCTGGAAAATCTTCATTATTAAATCTTATTTTAAATGAAGAAAGAGCTATTGTTACAGATATAGAAGGGACAACGAGAGATACAATAGAAGAATTTATTTCTATAGAAGGTATTCCTTTAAAAATAATAGATACTGCTGGAATAAGGAATGCAAGTGATGAAGTTGAGAAAATTGGGGTAAATAAAGCAAAAGAAATTGCAAAAAAAAGTGATATAGTTATTGCAATTTTTGATTGTAATAAGCAATTAACAAATGAAGATAGAGAAATATTAGAATTGTTAAAAGAAAAAAATGCAATTATTTTATTAAATAAAATAGATTTAACAAAAAATATACAAATAGAAGAAATAAAAAAATATGATAAACCAGTTGTTGAAATATCAACAAAAACAAGAGAAGGTTTAGATAAATTATATAAAGAAATATCAGATATGTTTAAATTAAATGAAATTGCAGTTGATGATGAAATTATAGTTAGTAATGAAAGACATAAAACTATAATAATAAAATCAAAAAACAATTTAGATAAAGCAAGAGAAACAATAAAAAATAATATGCCAATAGATATAATTTCAACATATTTAAAAGAAATTATAGAAGAACTTGGAAAGATAACAGGTGAAACAGTTACTGAAGACGTAATTTCTGAAATATTTTCTAAATTCTGTTTAGGAAAATAATAATTGTTTCACGAGAAACAATTACAAAAAAGTTAGCAAAATTGTGATTTAATGTTATTAAACTTTAATTAATTTTTATTGTTATATAAATTAATTAAAATTTGTTTACTGAGTAAAAAAATAATTTATTGCTAAACTAATTTAAAAATAAGTTATATAGAAGAAATATATGAATAATTAGATAAAGTAATTTTATCTTTTGCAAATCAGATATTGCCCATATATGTTTTTTGATTTGCAAGTGGTGAAACAAGTAATAGCAAATTAAAGAGAGGAATAGTATTAAAATGAAGTATAATGCAGGTAAATACGATATTGCTGTAATAGGTGCAGGACATGCAGGATGTGAAGCAGCATTAGCAGCGGCAAGATTGGGAATGAAAACATTAATATTTTCTATAAGTTTAGAATGCATAGCAAATATGCCATGTAATCCACATATAGGAGGTACTTCAAAAGGGCATTTAGTAAGAGAAATAGATAGCCTAGGTGGAGAAATGGCAAAAAATATTGATAAAACAATGATTCAACTAAGAATGCTTAATACATCAAAAGGGCCAGCAGTACATTCTTTAAGAGCGCAAGCTGATAGAAAAAAATATCAAATGGAAATGAAACACACATTAGAAAATCAAGAAAATCTTTTTGTAAAACAAGCTGAAATAGTTGATATAAAAGTAGAAGATGGAAAAGTTGTTGCTGTTGAAACAAATCTTGGAGCAATATATTCTGTTGATAGTGTTATTTTAGCTACAGGAACATATTTAAAGGGAAAAATATTTATTGGAGAAACATCATATGAAAGTGGGCCAGATGGTGTGGCTGCTGCCAATAAATTGTCAGAAGTTTTAAAAAAATTAAATATTGAAATACAAAGATTTAAAACTGGAACTCCTGCAAGAATAAACAAAAACAGTATAGATTTTTCAAAAATGGAAATACAAGAAGGGGATAAGGATTTAGTACCATTTTCGTTTGAAGATGAAATGCCAAATATAGAACAAATTCCTTGTTGGCTTACATATACAAATGCTAAAACACATGAAATAATTAGAGATAATCTTCATAGATCTCCTATGTATGCAGGTGTAATAGAAGGAACAGGACCTAGATATTGTCCTTCTATTGAAGACAAAGTAGTAAGATTTGCTGATAAAGAAAGACATCAAATATTTGTAGAACCAGTAGGTTTAGATACAAATGAAATGTACATACAAGGAATGAGTTCGTCTCTTCCTGAAGATGTTCAAATAGCTATGTATAGAACCCTTCCAGGATTAGAAAATGCTGAATTTACAAGACCAGCATATGCTATTGAATATGATTCTATAGAACCATCACAATTAAAAAGTTCTTTAGAATTAAAAACAATAAGTGGAATGTTTTTTGCAGGGCAAATTAATGGAACTTCAGGATATGAAGAAGCAGCTTGCCAAGGATTAATTGCTGGTATAAATGCAAGTCAAAAAATAAAAGGAAAAGAACCAGTAATATTAGATAGATCAGATGCATATATAGGTGTTTTAATTGATGATATAGTTACAAAAAGCACACAAGAGCCATATAGAATGATGACTTCTAGAGCTGAATATAGATTATTATTAAGACAAGATAATGCTGATTTAAGATTAACAGAGATTGGACATAAAGTAGGATTGATTTCAGATGAAAGATATAATAAGTTTTTATTAAAAAAGAATAATATTGAAAAGGAAATAGAAAGATTAAATTCAACTATTATAAAACCAAATAAAGAAACTAATGAATTTTTAAGCAAACACGGAACATCTGAAATATCTACAGGAATAAGGCTTTCAGAACTATTAAAAAGAACAGAATTAAATTATTCGATTTTAAAAGAAATAGATAAAGAAAGACCAGAGTTAGATAAGCAAGTAGAAGAAGAAGTTGAAATAATGGTAAAATATGAAGGATATATAAACATGCAAAAAAAACAAGTTGAAGGCTTCAAAAAATTAGAAAAGAAATTATTGTCAGAAGATATAGATTATAATGAAATAAAAGGTTTAAGATTAGAAGCAAGACAAAAATTAAATAAATATAAGCCTTATTCAATAGGACAAGCTTCAAGAATATCAGGAGTTTCACCAGCTGATAT
The DNA here is from genome assembly GCA_949388605.1 of uncultured Clostridia bacterium. GTDB lineage: Bacteria > Bacillota > Clostridia > TANB77 > CAG-508 > Scatovivens. Next base: position 55,102 of record CASKJV010000008.1, on the reverse strand, counting down.
ATCAGTATTATTAATATATTTGGAACAAAAAAATAGAAAGTAATAGTGAATATAAGATAACTAAAATTGTGAAATAAAAGGAATTTTTTAGTAAAAAATGTAGAACACTTTTATATTAAATAAAAGATTACACATAAGTTTTTATATGATTAGTTAACAAAAATAAAAAATTTGTAATGTATGATTTTAGCTAAATAAGAAATTTTAGTATATTAAATAAACTAGAGTGATTAAAATAAAATAGAAAAAGGAAATTTAAATGGAAAAAAAAGAATTTAAAGATATTTTCTCTACAATGCTAGAGAAAAGTAATCTAAGATTAACTGATAAACAATTAAATAATTTTTATAATTATATGATTGGAGTACTTGATTGGAATACTAAAATTAATCTTACAGCAATAACCGAAGAGAAAATGTTTATCGTGAAACATTTTTTGGATTCATTAACAATAAACAAGTATTTAAAAAATGCCAAATCATTAATAGATATAGGGACAGGAGCAGGATTTCCTGGAATACCATTAAAAATTGTAAATGAAGATATGAAGGTAACATTAATAGATTCTGTGAATAAGAAATTGAATGTTATTAGAGATTTATCAGAAAAAATTCAATTGGAAAATCTAGAAATAATACATACAAGAGCAGAAGAATTAGCACAAAATAAAGAGTATAGAGAAAAGTATGATGTTGCAACAACAAGAGCTGTATCAAATTTATCTACAATAGCAGAATATATGTTGCCATTTGTGAATTTAAATGGATTAGCAATATGTATGAAGGGACCTAATTTTAAAGAAGAATTAGAAGAATCTAAAAAAGCAATAGAGATTTTAGGTGGTAAATTAGAAGAAGTAGATTCAATTAATGTTGGAGAAGAATTGGAGAGAAATATAATAATTATTAGAAAAATTAAAAAAACTTCAAAACAATATCCTAGAGGACAATCAAAACCACTAAAAGAGCCACTTAGATAGAATTGTTCCACAAAAAACATTTATGATATTAATATAGAAAACAATAGTGTAATGAAAAATATTTGAATTACATTATTGTTTTTTTGTAATATAGGAAATTGCTCCACAATTTCTATAATATAAATTCTTGAACTAATATTGCAGCAAGCTTACTATGCTAATTGGCGTATCAAACATTTTTTAACTGTGTGAGAGAAGCAAACTACAAGTAAGTTATATGGAGGAAAGACGAACTAGTTAAATATATTTAAAAATTTAAAGAATATTAAAGGTGGCTATTTTGTTATTTAATAAAAAATTATCTAAATTTCAATTAAACAATGGATTGCACTAGTATTTACCCACACATTTATTTCATAAATTAAATATATAAAAAAATAGGATGAAAATGAAAAAAATTCAGATTTGTTCTTTAAAACACATTGACATATGCCTTAATTTTTTATATTATAATATGGATAAAAAAGGAGGGATTTACTTTGGGAAGAGTAATTTCAATAGCAAATCAAAAAGGTGGAGTTGGAAAAACAACAACAGCAGTAAATTTGAGCGCTATATTAGCTAAAAAAGGGAAAAAAGTAATATTAATAGATGCAGATCCACAAGGAAATGCATCAAGTGGATTAGGTCTTGAAAAAGATATGGAAACATCATTGTATGATGTTTTAATTAACGATGCAAATATTGAAGATACTTTAATTAATACATCAATAAAAACATTAAAAGTATGTCCTTCTAATATGGATCTTGCAGGGGCTGAAGTAGAATTAGTTTCTGAAATGTCTAGAGAGAGAAGATTAAAAGAAAAATTAGATGAAATAAAAGATAATTATGATTTTGTAATAATTGATTGTCCTCCATCTTTAGGATTAATAACTTTAAATGCTTTTACAGCATCAGATTCAGTATTAATACCAGTACAATGCGAATATTTTGCTTTAGAAGGATTAGGGCAACTTTTAAATACTATTAATTTGGTAAAAAAACATTTAAATAGAAGTTTAGAAGTAGAAGGTGCAGTTCTTACAATGTATGATATGAGAACAAATTTATCTAATCAAGTTGTAAAAGAAGTAAAGAGATATTTTGAAGATAAAGTATATAAAACTGTTATCCCTAGAAATATTAAACTTAGTGAAGCACCAAGTTTTGGAATGCCAATAATTATTTATGATCCTAAATCAAAAGGAGCGAGAGCATACGAAAAATTGGCAAGAGAATTATTAAAGAATACTGAAATAAGAGAGAAAAAAAATAAGGAGGAATAGATATGGCTGTTAAAAAAACAGGTTTAGGAAAAGGTTTAGATGCATTATTTAGTACACCATTAATAGAAGAATCTGTAAAAGATACAGAAGAATTGGTTAAAAAATTAAAAATAAATGAAGTAGAGCCAAATAAAGAGCAAGCAAGAAAATTGTTTGATGAAGAAGCAATAGAAGATTTAGCAAATTCTATTAAAGAATATGGTGTTATTCAACCAATTATTGTAAGTAAAAAATCAAATTATTATGAAATAATTGCTGGTGAAAGAAGATGGAGAGCTTCAAAAAAAGCTGGATTGGCTGAAATACCTGCAATTATCAGAGATGATAATGAGCAAAAAAATAAGGAAATTTCATTAATTGAAAATATTCAAAGAGAAGATTTAAATCCAATAGAAAAGGCTAGAGGAATAAAGCAATTAATGGAAGAATATAATTTAACACAACAAAAAGTAGCTGAAAAATTAGGAAAAAGTAGAAGTAGTATAGCTAATACAGTTAGAATATTGAATTTAGATAAAAGAGTTATAAATTTGGCATTAGAGGGTAAACTAACAGAAGGACATTGTAAATCATTAATGGCAATTGACGATTCTGAAAGACAATATAAAATGGCACAATACATAATTGAATCAGGAGATTCGGTTAGAGAAGCTGAAAAAAAGATGAAAATTAGAAAAAAAACTAGCAAGAAAAATGATAAATATTTACCTATATATAGAGACATAGAAGAATCTTTTAGAGGTTTTTTCGGAACAAAAGTAAAATTAGATGCTGGTGAAAGAAAAGGAAAAATTATTATTCAATATTCATCAAATGACGACCTAGAAAGAATTTTAGGTTTAATAAAATAAGGATGTGATATAATGGAAAATTTTGCTGAATTGATTGAAAATCAAGATTTTTTAAAAGCTATGTTAATAACAAATATTGTTTTAATTATATTAGTATTTATTAATATAGCATATATGATTTATACAAACAGAAAATATATAAACTTTATGAGAAAAATGGGTAATGGAAATAATTTAGATGAAATGCTAAAAAAATATTTAGAAGACGTAAGAGAAATAAAAAAGGATAATTCTGAAATTAAAGCTTATTATACACAATTAGATAATAACATAGATTCTTGTGTACAAAAAATTGGGTTAGTAAGGTATAATGCTTTTAAAGATGTTGGAAGTGATTTAAGTTTTGCAATAGCATTGTTAGATAGAAATGATAATGGTGTTGTTTTAAATGGATTATATGGTTCTGAGTCATCTAATATATTTGCAAAACCTGTAAAAAATGGTGTTTCAAAATATCAATTATCAGAAGAAGAAAAAGAAGCATTAGAGATTGCAGAACAAAGTAAAAATTTTATAGCAAAACATAGAAAATAGTATAAAATAGCATGTGTAAAACCTGTGGATAAATTTTATCCACAGGTTTTGAAAATTTAAAAATCCTACGGAATTCAATAAAACAAGAAATTTTTAAAAATATAAATAAAAAAGGAATAATAAAAATATAATTTGGTATATTAATAAAATTTGCAGAAATATATAAATAAAATTTAAAATATTGTATATCAAAATTTAAAATGTAAGGTAAAAATAAATATGTAATTTTAAATTAATTTTGCATAAAAAAAATGTAATAGAAAAATATAAACAGAGTATAATCTAAATTTAAAATTTATTTAAAAAAATTATAATTTATAGATAGGTTTGCATATATATAGTAAATAAAATAAAACACGAAAATCGAAAATAAAGGGATTTAAAATAAAATTAAACAAGTTATATTATTAATATAATAAAAGGCTTTAAATTTTAAATATATTGAAATTATGTCTAATATAATAAAATGGAAAAAATAAAGTAAAAGAAAATACAAAAAAGTTAGATTGTTGTAAAATAGAAAAAAATATATACTAGTCCATATAAAAGAGCCATATTAATTAACTAAAAACATAGGAGGCAATTATAATGATAGAAGAAGTAAGAAAAAAAGTATGTGAACTATTAGATAAAGATAATTCTGGTCATGGGATGGAACATATTGAAAGAGTTTTAAAAATGTCTTTAAAATTTGCTGAAAAGGAAAAAGCTAATAGAGAAATAGTTGCTTTTATAGCATTATTACATGATGTTGATGATTATAAACTATTTGAAATTGAAAATGCTAATAATTTAATAAATGCTAGAAAAATTTTACAACAGTGTTCTATTGAAAGCAATATTAGAGAGCAAGTTTTAGATGCTATTAAAACTATTGGTTATAGTAAAAGATTGAATGGAATTATTCCAATAACACTTGAAGGGATGATAGTATCAGATGCTGATATGTGTGATGCAATTGGTAGTACAGGAATACTACGTGTTTATCAATATGGTTTAGCTCACAATATGTTACTTTTTGATAAGAATATATTTCCCACATTAAATATATCTGTAACTGATTATATGGCAAAAAAATCTGGAACGATTATTACTCATATGTTCGAAAAATTATTAAAATTAAAAGGATTAATGTTAACTGATTCAGGAAGAAAAGAAGCTATAGAAAGACATAAAATAATGGTTGATTTTCTATATCACTTTTTTGAAGAAGAAAATAATCCAGAGTGGATTAATTATTTAGATACTTATTTAAATGAAATAAAAAAAGGTTGAGCGTAAAAGTAAATTTTACTTAATTTTGTATGAAATTTAATTTTAAATTTAAGGAAAATAAAAAAATATATATTTCTTATTGACAAAGCGATAAATAATGTGCTAATATATATGTGTTGTTAAAAACAGCAACCAATGGAGAGGTGGTCGAGTTGGTTTATGGCACCAGTCTTGAAAATTGGCGTAGGTTTGTAGCCTACCGTGGGTTCGAATCCCACCCTCTCCGCCAGTAGAACGGAAGCTGGACAAAAGCTTCCGTCTTTTTTTAATAATAGGAAGTAATTCAGAAATTTGGAGATTTACCCAAGTGGCTGAAGGGGACGGTTTGCTAAACCGTTAGGGTTGCGTAAGTGGCCGCGAGGGTTCAAATCCCTCAATCTCCGCCAAAATAGCACAGTTCGCTGTGCTATTTTTTTATTTAGTAGGAAAGTGCTCTTCACTTCCTACTAAATAAAAGCTTTGCTAATTGTTGCACGCAATTTTGTACAAGCAAATCGGCACTTCGAACAAATATGTGGACGATTTAATAAATTTTTGGATACAGAGGAAAGGCAAGCCAATTAAACTTATTTAAAATGCATGAGGGGATTTTTGATTATGTGGATAAAGCAAATATAATTAAAAGTTTTCTTTTATATTATTATATTAGTTTGCTTCTTCAAAAATGTTTTAATAGAACTAGGAATATAAAAAATCACCATATTGCTTTTAATGCAATTATGGTGATTTTTAGTTTATCTTATTGTTATTATTAATTAAATTAGTTTTTAATTTTTTAAAGATTTTTCCTTAAAATTACTAATTTCATTTTTTTCTTTTTCATTTACAATATTTTCAATTTCTATAGCTTTTTTAGATTGTTTTTTCTTTTTTAAATTATCTTTAGCAACAGTTGTTAGTAATTTAATTCTATTTGTTTGATTTGTTTCACTAGCACCAGGGTCATAATCAATAGGAGAGATATTAGCATAAGGATATTTTTCTCTAATTGACTTTATAACACCTTTTCCAACAACATGGTTAGGAAGACAAGCAAATGGTTGAACGCAAACAATATTTGGAATATTATGTTCAATATATTCAATCATTTCTGCAGTTAAGAACCAGCCTTCTCCAGTTTGATTTCCTATTGATAAGATATCTTTAACTTTAGATTCTAGTTCAAAAATATCACAAGGTAATAAGTAATCTTTTTTAGATGCAGATAAAGCTTTGCTTAAATCTTTTTCTAGCATTTCGATTAATTTAATTACTGTTCTGAAAATTTTCGCTTTTGCTTTATCTATATTTAATAATCTATTATTAGTTACTTTATGTGTTGCGATAAATTTTATAAATCCCATGAAATCTGGTGAAATAACTTCAGCACCTTCTTTTTCAAGAACATCAATTACATGATTATTTCCAAAAGGATGATACTTAATTAAAACTTCACCTACAATTCCGACTTTTGGCTTTTCTATAGATGTATCTAATTCTATAGTTTCGAAATCATTTACCATTTCATAAATACTTTTCTTAAATTGATTATATGTAGATTTAGAACATAAAGTTTTGCATTTTTCTAACCATTTTTCATACATTGCTTGAGATTCACCTTTGTGAATTTCATAGGCTCTATTTTTTAATAGTAATTTTTGTAATAAATCACCATAAAAAACAGCTTTTACTAAATTAATTGCCATAGGAATTGTAATTTTAAATCCTGTTGCTTTTTCCATACCAACAACATTAAATGATACTATAGGTACATTGGCAAAACCGGCATCTTTAAGTGCTTTTCTTATAAATCCAATATAGTTTGTTGCTCTACAGCCACCACCAGTTTGAGACATTATAAGAGCTGTTCTATTTACATCGTATTCTCCAGATTGAAGAGCTTCAATGAATTGTCCAGTTGTTAATATAGATGGATAACAAGCATCATTATTTACATATCTTAAACCTGTTTCTACAGTTTTTTCTGTACATTCTCTTAATAACTTAACATTATAGCCAAGAGATTTAACTGCTGATTCAATTAACTCGAAGTGGATTGGTATCATTTGTGGAATTAAAATTGTGTATTCTTCGTTTTTCATTTGTTTTGTAAAAGGAACTCTTTTAATTTCATAATTTCCAAGTTCTTGTGTTTCTGTTATATTATTTTCAGTTTCTTGTTGCTCTTGCTTTTGGGCAATACGTTTATTCATACTAGCAAGTAATGATCTAATACGTATACGAATAGCACCTAAATTGTTAATTTCATCAATTTTAATTAATGTATACATATTATCATAGCTTTTTAATATTTCTTCAACTTGATCTGTTGTTACAGCATCAACACCACAACCAAAAGAGTTTAATTGTATCATTTCTAAGAAATCGTGTTTTCCTACGAACTCAGCTGCTGCATATAATCTTGAATGGAATACCCATTGATCAACAACACGTAAATGTTTACTAACGCCATTATCTGGTTCACAAATACTATCTTCAGATAATACACATAACCCTAAACTTGTAATTAGAGTATCAATTCCATGGTTAACTTCTGGGTCAACATGATATGGACGACCAGCTAATACAATTCCTCTTAAATTATTTTCTTCTATATATTTTATTGTTTCTTTACCTTTTTTACGTATATCATTTTTAAAGTTCTGATATTCGTTTTCTGCTAACTGAGCAGCTTCTAATAATTCTTTTTTAGTAAATTTATATTCTTTGAAATCCTCACATTCATACATTACTTTTGCTAAATTTTTAACATTATCTATTGGTAAGAATGGGTTTAAATATTTTATTTCTGGATTTCTTAATTCTTCAATGTTATTTTTTATAACTTCTGAATATGAAATAACAATAGGACAGTTATAATGGTTATCTGATTGATCATATTCTTTTCTGTTATAAGGAATACAAGGATAGAATATTGTTTTTATACCTTGTTTTAATAAACTCATAACATGTCCATGTGCAAGTTTAGCTGGATAGCAAACTGATTCTGAAGGCATTGATTCCATACCTTTTTCATAAGTTTTTCTATTTGACTTTTCAGAAATTATAACTTTAAAACCTAATTTTGTAAGGAAAGTAAACCAAAATGGATAGTCCTCATACATATTTAAAACCCTAGGGATACCGATTGTTCCACGTTTAGCATTTTCCTCAGAAAGCGGTTCATAACTAAATAAGCGTTCATATTTATATTTATAAATATTTGGTAAATCTTTCTTTTCTGAAGATTGATTTCCAGCGCCTTTTTCACATCTGTTTCCTGAGACGAATTTTTTACCATTTTCAAATGTATTAATAGTTAATAGACAATTGTTTTCACAACCTTTACAACGAACATGAGATATTTTGATGTTTAAATTATCTAATTGTTCGGTTTTTAAAATAGTTGATCTATATGTCATATCAAGATTGTTATTGTATTGCTCTTGAGCTAAAAGAGCTACACCATAAGCTCCCATTAAACCTGCAATATCAGGTCTAACAACATTTTTTCCAACGATTAATTCAAAAGCACGAAGTACCGCATCATTATAAAAGGTTCCACCTTGTACAACAATGTTTTTTCCTAATGTTTTCACATCCCTAACTTTCATAACTTTTTGAATAGCATTTTTTATTATTGAATAAGATAATCCACTAGAAATATCACCAACTGAATAACCTTCTTTTTGTGCTTGTTTTATTTTTGAATTCATAAATACTGTACATCTAGATCCTAAATCAACAGGTGTTTTTGATTTTAAAGCTTCATCAACAAATTGTTCAATAGATAAATCTAAACTTTTCGCAAATGTTTCTAAAAAAGAACCACATCCAGAAGAACAAGCTTCATTTAGCATAATGTTATCAATTGCGCTATTTTTTAGTTTTATGTATTTCATATCTTGTCCACCAATATCAATAATACTATTAACTTTTGGTAAGAATTTTTTTGCTGCAGTATAATGTGCTATTGTTTCAATTTCATTTAAGTCAATATTTAATGCAGTTTGAATTAATTTTTCTCCATAACCAGTTACTCCACTAAAACGAATGATAACTTTTTCAGGAAGAATTTTATATATTTTTTTTAGCATTGATATAACACTTTTTAATGGATTTCCTTTATTATTTTCATATAAAGAATATAATAAGGCGCCTTCTTTGTCTATTAAGACAACTTTTGTTGTAGTAGAACCAGCATCTATTCCAATAAAGGCATCTCCTTCATAAGTTGCTAAATCATTTCTTTTTACTTTATCTTTATCATGCCTTGTTTTAAAGTCTTCATAATCTTGATTAGTAGGAAATAATGGTTCTAAAGTTTGTCCTTCAGTAAATTTTGCATTTTTAAATGATTTTAGTCTTTCTTTTAAATCATTAGAAGTAATTGGTGTTGTTTCAACAGAAGAAAAAGCTGCACCTGTAGCAACTAAAAGATGAGCATTTTCTGGTATAATTATTTTATCATCTGTTAAATTTAAAGTTTCAATAAATCTTTTTCTTAGTTCAGGAAGATAATTTAAAGGACCTCCTAAAAATGCAACATTACCTTTGATAGGTCTTCCTTGAGCTAATCCACTAATTGTTTGATTAACAACTGCTTGAAAAATAGAAGCAGAAATGTCTTCTTTTCTAGCTCCTTCATTTAATAATGGTTGAATATCTGTTTTTGCGAAAACACCACAACGAGAAGCAATTGGATAGATTGTTTCATAAGTTTTAGAAAGTTCATTTAATCCATTAGTATTTGTATTTAATAATGTAGCCATTTGGTCTAAAAAGGCTCCTGTACCACCTGCACAAGTACCATTCATTCTTTGTTCTATAAATTTATCAAAATATATTATTTTTGCATCTTCTCCGCCAAGTTCAATTACAACATCTGTTTCTGGAATTAATTTCTCAACAGCTGATTTACAAGAAATAACTTCTTGAATAAAATTAATATTTAAAATTTTTGCTATATCAAGTGCACCAGAACCAGTTAAAGACATTGTAAATGTGCTATCAGGATAATCTTTAATAAGTTTTGATAAAACATTATATAAAGTTACTTTTGTATCTGAATAATGTCTTTCATAATTTGAATATATAATATCTAAATTATTATCTAAAATTACTATTTTAACTGTTGTTGAACCAATATCTAATCCGACATGTAATAAATCTTTCATTCTTAATCTCCTATTCATAACACATTAGATATATGTGTTAAATTTTTTGCTTAAAAATATTAGTAATAATAGTTACATTTTATAAGCTTTATCGAATTTTGTCAATGTTTATATTTTCCGTATTTCCGTATATACAATGAAATTTTTGGTAGACAAAATTTTATATAAATAATTTTAATTTTTATAATAATTGAAATATGATTAATTTTGGACTAAAAAGCAAATTTTGTAAAATTAGTATATTACTATAAATTGCAGTCATAATAATTTGTAAGATGAATAATATTGTAAAAAAGGAGGAAAAGCCATGCAGAAATGGATAATTTTATTTGTTATTTTTATAATATTAATTTTAACCACAATTATAGTATTAAATGTGGATATTGAGACTGAATATACGCCAGAAACAGAAATAGAAGAAACGGAATTAAGAAAAACAATTATAACTTTATATTTTATAAATAAAGATACTAAAGAAATGGTAAAAGAGAGTAGATTAATAGATTCTAAAATGTTGATAATAAATCCTTATGAAGAAGTTTTAAAAATGTTAATTTCAGGTCCAGAAAATTCAAATTATGAAAGAGCTATACCAGAAAACACAAGAATTTTAGAAACAAAACTTGAAAATAATTGCTTGGTAATTAATTTTAGTAATGAGTTTTCAGAAGGTTTGACAGATGAAGTCCAAACAGAAAAAATAGTAAATACTATATATCAATCATTAAAAGAATTTACAGAAATTAATAGTATTAAAATCTTAGTTGAAAACCAAGAAATTCAAAACAACTCAGCCGAAAATTTGGAAAATACTGAATTGTAAAAACAGTTTGACATATAATATGAGAGATGCTATAATACTTATAAATTTAAAATGTAATTTTGAAAAACATTGTGGTAAAAAAGTCCCCCCATAACAAAGCCAATTGTTATGGGGGATTGTTCATATTATATGTAAAAGCATGGGGGAAAAATGGAATTATTAGAAAATGAAAGAATAGATGATTTAGAGCATAAAAATTTGAAGATAATACAAGACGAAAAAGGATTTTGTTTTGGAATAGACAGCGTATTACTTTCAGATTTTGCAAAAGGAATAAAGAAAAATTCTAATGTAGTTGACATAGGAACTGGAACAGGAATTATTTCTATTTTATTATCTGCTAAAGCAAAAATAAATAAAATTTATGGTATTGAAATACAAGAAGAAGTAGCAGAAATGGCAAAAAGAAGTGTTAAGTTAAATAGTTTAGATGATAAAATAGAAATAATTAATACAAATATAAAAGATATTTTTGAATATTTAAAACCAAATGAAATTGATGCAATAGTTACTAATCCACCATATATGAAATTAAATACTGGAGCTATAAATGAACAAAAGAAAAAATTAATTTCTAGACATGAAGTTGAATGTACATTAGAAGATATAATTAAAATAAGTTATAGACTCTTAAAGAGTAATGGTGAATTTTATATGGTACATAGAGCAGAACGCATTGTAGACATATTATATTATTTAAGGAAATATAAACTTGAACCAAAGATTTTAAGATTTATTCAACCAAAAATAAATAAAGCGCCAAATTTAGTTTTAATAAAGGCAGTAAAAAATGCAGGATATCAGTTAAAAGTAGAAAAACCATTAATAGTGTATGACGATAGAGGAAATTATACAAATGAAATTTTAGAAATATATAATAAAAAGTAGTTAAAAAAAATAAATTTTTACAGAAAGATATTTGTAATTAAAAGGAGAAGTAGATATGTCAGGAAAATTATATTTAGTTGCAACACCAATTGGAAACCTAGAAGATATAACAATTAGAGCATTAAATGTTTTAAGAGAAGTAGATTTAATTGCAGCAGAAGATACAAGACATACTTTAGGATTGTTAAATCATTTTGAAATTTCTAAGCCATTAATTAGTTATTATAAACAAACAGAAAAAGCTAGGAGTGAAGTATTAATAGAGAAATTAAGAGAAGGCAAAAATATTGCTATTGTTTCTGATGCAGGAACACCAGGAATATCAGATCCAGGTGAAGAGATTGTAAGAGTAGCAATAGAAAATAATATTGAAATTATACCTATACCAGGAGCTTGCGCTTTAATAAATGCTCTAATTGTATCTGGATTATCAACAAAAGAATTTACATTTATTGGATTTCTATCTGCAGTAAAAAAAGAGAAAAAAGAAAAATTAGAAGAAATAAAATATGAAACAAAAACTGTGATTTTATATGAAGCTCCACATAAGTTAAAAAGTACATTAGAGCAAATTTTTGAAATATTAGGAGATAGAAATGTTGTTTTAGCAAGAGAATTAACTAAGATTCATGAGGAATTTATAAGAGGAAAAGTAAGTGATATTTTAAAAAGGATAGAAGATATAAAAGGAGAATTTGTTATTCTAATTGAAGGAAGTTCAGTATCAAAAAAAGATATTGAATTAGATAATCTAAATAATTTATCTTTAGAAGAACATTATAATTTATACAAATCACAGGGATTAGATAAAAAGGAAATAATAAAAAGAATTGCTAAAGATAGAAAAGTAAGTAAAAATGAGATATATCAATATTTTCTATAAGAAAATGAACAATTATGAACGGAAAAAATGAACATTTTGTTCATTTTTTTTATTTAGTAGGAAAGTGTTTTGCACTTCCTACTAAATAAAAGCTTCGCTAATTTTTGTGCACTATTTTGTACAACAAAATCACGACTTCGAACAAATACGTGGACGATTTAGTAAATTTTTGTATTTTGTAATTATCATATCGTCCACTTTTGTTCTGTATATTTATATAAGAGTATGTGAAATTTTAAATATATTACAATAGGCTCCTTAATTCTTACATAAATCATATTGATAATTTACATAAAACGTGATATAATATTGGCGTCAAATAATTATATTTGTCTCTACAACTGTCATCTGTTGTATAACTATAAATAAAATTTGTAAGAGATAAAATGTAGATGTAAACATGGCAACAACAAAATGTAATTGCAAACACAACAAGGGAGGTATGAAACACGATGGAAGGAAACAAAAACAATGCAACTATTAAGGGATGGAAGGAAAAATTCGCTGAGATTATTGCAGAATGGTTAGAAATGCCGATATTGACAAAAAACGTTATATCTGATGAAGAAGGTGTAGATGACCGGATTATGCCAAAAAGTCTTGAGAAGAATTCCCCATTGCTATTAGTGAACACATTTGAAGAACTAATTGTTATTATTCCATACAAAGAGTATAAACAATTGGAAAACGGCGAAGTTTTGCCTATTGTTTATATTGAAGATTCATATTGGTGTTATGGAAGATACAATGGAGAATTAGGAGTAAATCTTTCTGATATTCACAATGTTCTTGGTGGAGAAGAAAATTCAGTAATTGAAGCGATTTTTTGGCAACCAATTGATAACAAAAAAGGAATTCATCAAATTGGAAAATTAAAGGAATATTTTGCTTCTGCATCCTACAACATGCAGAAAGAGTCTGTTAATAGTGGATTTTATTTTGAAAGGATTCATGGTGCTGACACTGCAGAAAAAGGCACTGGACTGAAAAACTTGCAGGAAAAAGACTATAGGGTATTTCTCTATAATGCAATGAAAGAAGATATTGAAAAAGATTTTGGATTAGAAGTTACAGGCTTGTATTGTCATAATGGAGGTAACCCACGTCTTATTGCAGATCCTGAAACACCCAATAAAGTTAAGCTGTATATTTCAGCTCAGCTTCACAATTACATTATGTATCATCCGATTTTTAGAAATTGGAAACAGTATGTCAAAAGTTTCCGATTCGAATTAGGAACAACAGTAAATGATGAAAGGATTGCAATAACAGATAGTATAGAAGATAAGCTGGGATTTTGTCAGCAGAGTTTGGAACATCTTTTTACAATAAAACCTATTCAGAAAGATGAAGTTTCCACAGAACCTGAAAATATTGAAGATGAAAAAGAAGAGGTACCTACAATTGAAAAATCAAGGGAAGAGTCAAAAGCGAAAGGCGTTTTTGGACGTATATTTAATTATTTTTTTAAAAAATAATTAATATGTGAAAACTATCTTGAAAAGAAATAAAATGTTTACATTTCAAAGAAGTCCCAAATGGGACTTCTTTTTTTTAATAATTATAATTAAAAACAAAACCAGGAATAATTATGAAATTTGATAATAAATATTGTAATTTCACAATTAAAATGATATAGTTACTATGTATAAAAATAATATGTATCTGGAGGTCAAAATGAGTAGAAATAGAGGAAGAAGATATGATGATACTCCTAAGTTAAATATGAAAAAAGTATTTGCAACAATAATTACTATAATAGTATTTATAATGATTATTGTTTCACTTAAAAATCTACTTACTAACAGTGAAAATACAAAAGAAGTTTCCACATTAACAACATATATGAGTGCTTATGAAAATAATAAATGGGGAATTATAGATAATAAAGGAAATGTAATAATAAAATGCGACTATAATGAAATGATTTTAGTTCCAGATAAAAATAAAGGAATATTTATAGTTTTTGAAGATGTAAATTATAATAACGAAACTTTTAAAACAAAAGTTATTAATGAAAATGGTGAAGAAATATTTACTGAATATAATATGGTACAACCTATTGAAAACACAGATGGTTCAAATATTTGGTATGAAAATAATGTTTTAAAATATGAAAAAGATAATAAATATGGTTTAATTAATTTTGAAGGAAAAGTTATTTTAGAACCAAATTATGATAATATAAATGTTATTCCAGGAATTGAAAAAAGCTTAATTGTAGAAAAGGATGGGAAAAAAGGTCTTGTTACTACAGCACTAGGAGAAGTAATTATTCCTACAGAATATAAAGAAATTACTAGTTTAACTAAATCTTATGAAGACGGATATATTGTAAAAAATGATGCTAATAAATTTGGAGTAATTTCTCCTGATAAAACAACTTTAGTAGAAGTAAAATACGATGAAATAAAAAATGTTACTGGAAATGGATACTATGTTGTGTTAGAAAATGGTGTTTTAGAAGTAATAGACAAAAAAGGTACAGTCATTTTAAATAAAGGATTTAACAATATTGAAGAAATAAATGCAGATAAATTCATTATAAATAAAGATGGAAAATATGGACTTATTTCTAAAACAGGAGAAAATGTTATAGAAAACAAATATGATTCCTTAAAATATTCATTTTCTAATTACTATATTGCAGAATTAAATGGAAAATATGGTATTATAGATGAAAATTCAAACGAAATAATAGGTTTCAATTATGAAAATATTATTTATATAAAAGAAGCAGACTTTTTTGAAGCTGAAAAGTCAAATTTTACAACAGACATTATAGATAGAAACTTAAAAGTAGTTTTAAGTGATATTATTGTTTCAGAGTTAAATATAGATAATGGATATTTAAGAGTTAGAGAAAATGATGATTATAAATATTATAATTTAAAATTAGAGGAAAAAACAAATAAAGAAGTGTTAACAACCAATACTCTATTTTTAGTAAAAGAAAATGGAAAATATGGATATGAAAATAAAAATGGAAGTAGAATAGTTGAATGTATTTATGATGACGCAAAAGAACAAAATGAATTTGGCTACTGTGCTGTAAATAAAGATGGAAAATGGGGAGTTTTAGGATCTAACGGAGCAGAAATACTTACTCCAAGTGTTAACCTTGAAGACTATTTATATATTGATTTCATAAATAATTGGCACAAAAATAAAGATTTACAACTAAATGTTTATACTAAATAACAGAAGAAAAAGGAAGGTAATTTACTTTGGAACTAATGACAAAATATCAATATACGTATTTTATTCATCCGTATATAATTGATCAAAAAAAATATAATAAATATATTCTTAAATTAATAAAAGATAGAAAATGTTCATATAAAATTTTTGAAAAAGAAAAAGATTTAGACATATATAATTTCTTTTTACCTGCAATAAGATCATACTTATTTCCTACTTTTGAACTCAGAGGAGATAAACTTAGAGAATTCAAAAATTTAAAACCTGAAGAACAATGCAAAATTTTAGTTAAAGATAATGTTGTACATTTTAATTATAATTTGGCAGAAGATATTCAAGGAAAAGTAGGAACAGAAAATGGAATTTTTTTTAAAATCGAAGGAATTGAAATAATATGTTTCAACACAGGAATATGTTTTTTCACAATGAAAACGCATTTAGAAAATACAAATAAATTTTTTGACCTATTAGATTTTAATTATAGATTTAAAGGAATTACATCAGAATTTGCATCATTAAAAGATTTTGAAAATATAAAAATTCAAACAGATACTTTTCAAGATATAAATGATATATCAGAATTAATTAATCAAATAACAGGAATTAGTGCAAAACAAAAAACAAATAACAAAAAAGAAGATTTAATAAATTCACAATTTTATACATATTCTTATGTATGTGTAGAAACAAGTAATTGGAGTGAGAAAACAGATTTTATAAATATAGAAAACGATTTTTTGAAGTTTGCTAATGTTTTACCTAGCAATTATACTTCGGATTTTAATACTGCAAATTTAAAACACAATCTTCACATAATAGAAAAATTCAAATATGTTAAAACAACTATATCTAATACAAGTTCTAATATTATGTGTTCTGGAATAGATACATATAATTATACAAGATTACCTTACGAATATGAAAATCAATATTTTTATATGTATATATTGTCATTGTATAAATTAATGTTTTTAATGAAACTTAATAATGATTTTAAAGCATATGACCAAATTATTAAAATGAAACAGAAATTCATAAAATTTACTAAAGAATTATGGGGGAAAGATGTTACTTTAGATGATACAGGGTCATTATATTATAAAACAGTAAACAAGACATTAGAATTGGATATATTATATGAAGAAATACAAAATAAATATGAAGTAATATATAAAGATTTAAATATAGAAAAAAATAATACATATTATTCAATAATAGTTATATTACTTGTATTTTCATTGTTATTTAATACAGTAAATATTTTATTTTTAATATATTTATTATCATAATAAAGAGGGAATAAAAATGAAATTATCAGTTGGTACCGACATTATTGAAATTGATAGAATAAAAAAACTAATTAATACTAGAGGCTCAGAATTTTTAAATAGAGTATACACAGAA
The DNA here is from genome assembly GCA_949388605.1 of uncultured Clostridia bacterium. Lineage (GTDB taxonomy): Bacteria > Bacillota > Clostridia > TANB77 > CAG-508 > Scatovivens. Next base: position 37,840 of record CASKJV010000008.1, on the reverse strand, counting down.
AAAGAAATTGAATATTGTGAAGCTCGAAAAGAGCAAAGATATCAAAGTTATGCTGCAAGATTTGCCGCAAAAGAGGCAATATATAAAGCATTAAGCGAAAATATTAATACAAACTATAGTTGGAAAGATTTTGAAATAGTAAATACAAATAATGGTAAACCAAAGATTTATTTACATTTAGAAATAAAAGAGTTAGATAGTATTGAAATAAGTATTTCACATTGTAAAGAATATGCAGTAGCATATGTTACTGTAATACTAAACAACAAATAGTTATTTAATGGCCTTTAAAAGTTTCTTATAATTTTTAAAGGTCATATTAAATTATAAAATATTAAAATAAAAGGAGGAAATATAATTATTTAATAGGTATACTATTAAATAGTTGTTTAATAATAAAATGGAATTTTTTGATTCACATTCTCATTATAATGATGAAAGTTTTGAAGAAGATAGAGAAAAATTAATAAAAGAAACATTAAATCAAGATATAACAAGAATGATGTGTATAGGGTATAATGTAGAAAAGAGTTTAAAAGCTATAGAAATAGCACAAAAGAACGAATATATATATGCTTCTTGTGGAATATCTCCTAACGATATAGAAGATAATTCAGAAGAAAATTTATTAAAAATAGAAGAAATGGCAAAACAAGAAAAGGTAGTTGCTATAGGAGAAATAGGCTTAGACTATCATTGGAATAAGGAAAATAAAGAAGAACAAAAGGAACTTTTTATTAAACAAATTGAAATTGCAAACAAATATAATAAACCAATAATTATTCATACACGTGATGCATATATAGATACAATAGATATTTTAAAAAAACATCCAGTAAAGAATACAGGTATTTTTCATTGTTGTCCATTAAATCAAGAATTAATAAAAGAAGGATTAAATCTAGGATATTATATATCTTTTAGTGGAGTTGTTACTTTTAAAAATGCTAAACCAGAAGCTGTTATTTCATTAGTACCATTAGATAAACTTTTAATAGAAACAGATTCACCATATTTGTCACCAGAGCCATATAGAGGAAAAAGAAATACTTCTATAAATGTAAAGTTAGTAGCACAAAAAATATCTGAAATCAAAAATATTCCTTTAGAACAGATTGCTAAAGTTACTTATAATAATGCAAGTAAAATATTTAGAATCTAATAAGAACTAAGTTATTAGCTTGAAAATTAAGAGAAAACTTTGAGTATAGTAAATAACTCTTAAAAGTAATAGAATATAAAAAAGTGCAGTTTCTAATAAAGTAGAATCTGCACTTTTTTTGTATATATTTTAATAAGATTTTAAAAAATTATTTAATTAATTTTATTCATAAAAAATCCATAAAATCCTTATTTCGTAAGAAAAAGTAAAAAAATAACAAAAAAAGTAATAAAAACTTAACAAAACTAAATCTAAATCGTTCAAAGGTAGTTCCGTAAAGCTTTTTGACAAGGTTTGGAAAAAATGAAAAAAAGTGCTATTGAAAAAAAAAATAGAAATGCTATTATGATGGTAATGAAAATATTCAAATTTCAGAAAAAAATCAGGGAGGATTTATTATGAGAAAGAAAATGTTAATCTCAATAGCCATAGTTTTCATTATGCTATTGAATTGCATCGCTCCAATTTTAGAGTTAGAAGTTGCAGCAACAACAGACTCAAGTCTAGTATTAGAAAGCAACTTATATTATGCTTTAAAATCACAATTGGAAAGTAAAGAGATTAATGCTATTTACAATGATGCACAACGTACTTTAATTATTAGTGATGAAGAGATAACTAAAGTTACAGAACTTTCTTTATCAAATGGTGGATTAACAGATTTAACAGGTCTTGAAGTATTCACTAATGTAAAAGCTCTAGATTTGTCTTCAAATAATTTAACTAAAGATAGTAATTTAGAAGTTTTAAATTCTTTTGAATTAACAAGTTTAGACATATCTTCAAACTCAATTGAAGATGTAAGTATGATAGCGAATATAAAAAATATTCAAAATTTAAACTTACACAATCAAAAATTCAATGTTATAGAAATGGTTAATGCTGATGATACAGCAACATCTGACCAAAATGATACTTTTGTATATTCATTACCACAAATAGTAAAAGAATATGCTGGTCATATTGAATCAGAATGGTTAGTTGAAGAAAATTACACAAATAATACACAACAAGAAGAAGGAAAAGGACCATATATAGATTGGAGATCTTTTGATTATGAAAATTTAAAAGTAGTTTATGCTAATAAAACAGATAATAGTTATGATATTAATACAGGTATGGTAAAACTTAGCATAAAAATTACTGATTCAAAAAATAGCTTATATAATTCAGATATTAATTTATATTTTGTAGTAGTTAAATCTGATGAAAGAGGAATCTTTATTAAAGATAAAAATATGTATAAGGCTATAAAATCTCAATTAACAAAAGGACAAGAAGAAAATGAAGATTTAATAAGCCATAAAGATGCAAACAATTCAAAAAATTTATATGAAAGATTTTTTGATGAACCACAAGTTTTAGTAATAACTATAAATGATATTATTAATAAAATACCAAGTTTAAAATTATCTAACAAAAGAATATCAGATATAACTGGTATAGAAAATTTTGTTGGTTTAGAACTTGATTTAGATTTATCTAGTAATTATATAAAATCAATGGATAAATTAATTGAATTAGAAGAAAATCAAGTTAAAGAAGAAGCTCTTTTAAGAGAAAGAGTTAATGCTCAAATTGCTCTAATAAAAGAAACAGTTGATGAAATTGAAAAAACACAAGCAGAATTAAAAGCAGTAAAAGAAAATTATGATAAAAAGAATGAAGAACTTAATAATTTAAAGGCACAGTTAAAACAAGTAGAAGATGCAATAAAAGATGCAACAGAAAAATCACCAAATGCTGCAGGTAATTTACAAACAGCTCAAGATACTTTAAAAGGATATGAAGATGAATTAAATTCTTTAATAACACAAAAAGAAGATCTAAAAGATGAAATTGAAAGTTTAGAACTTGCAGGTTCAGCTACAGGAGCTACTGATCGATTAGATGAAGCAAGAGAAGAATTAAAAGAAGCAGAAGCTAATATAGAAGAAAAAAATAACGAAATAGCAACTCAACAAGCATTAGTAAAAAAATATCAAGAAGATGTAAACAACATTAATTCCAAAATAGCTGAACAAACTAGATTAAATGCTAATATTGATGCAGTTAAAAAAGAATTAGTTGAACTTGGATTTAAACAAGAAGAATTAACAGCTACACTAACAAGATTAAGAGAAACTTTAAAAATTAGAATGGAAAATCTATATATTATTTATAATAGAGTAGATAGATTAGCATCATTTGCTGTAGTTGGAATTAGAAATATGACTGATGAAGAATTCTCAAGTCTAACATTTGAAGAAGCTAAATCATTATATGATAGTCAAGTTTCTAAAATAGCAAATATGGAAGATTATTTAACATCTTTTGAGAAACAATATTTAACAAAAACAAAATATACAATAGAAACTGTTGTAAGTGTAGAAATAGATGGAGTAACAGAAACAAAACCAATAGAAAAACCTATTTCAAAACATTTTTCAGAATTGCCAAATGATAATTGGAGATTATATGATTACAAAGAAGCTTTAAAATCTTTTAAAGAAGCTGATATTTATTTAGCAATGTATACATATTGTAGTTTTGCAAATACACTTCCTGAAGAAAAGTCTAGACCTGATACTTGTGTTGCAGACGAATATGTAAATTATATAATTAGAAGATTAGAAATAGATAGACAAGATACTAAAATTTATACAGACATTAAAGATAGCTTTAAAGAAAATTGTAAAACTGAAATGGGAGATGATGAATTTTTATTCTATGGAAAAAGAATGACATTAGCTTCAGCAGAAGAAATTGAAGCATATATATTCTTACCAAGATTGAAAAGATTAAATATTCATGAAAACTTAATTGAAGATATTGATAGACTAGCAGAATTATCAAAATTAGTAGAATTCTATGCAGGAGACAATGAGATAGTAGATATTTCAAAAGTTGATTGGACTTCAATTAATGAACATTTAATAATATTAGATCTAAGTTTTAACGATATTAGTAATATTGAACCATTAGAAGTATTATCTAATATACAAGACTTAAATTTATCTAAAAACTTAATTGAAGGTGAATTAACATTCAAAATTGAAAATTTGAAAAAATTAAAGAACCTAGATTTAAGTAATAACCAAATTTCAGATATACAAAGATTATTAAATTATTTAACTTATGAAGCAAGAGCAGCAGGATTTACAGATGTATTAGAATATTTAAGAGATGAAAATACATTTAATCTTGACTTAACAGGACAACAATTAGAATTGATTGTTGATGGAATGATTAATGTTGGTACAACATCAAAAATTGATTTACCACCAATATTCCAACAAATTGAAAAAATAGATTATGCAAATACAAGTTTTGCAATTGATAGTATACATGGAAATGTAACTAGTGATGGTAAACAAGCTATAGTTGATGTAAGTTCAAAAGGAAATCATGTAGCAAGTGTATCAATTACAAATACAAAAAATACAATTAGTATAGGATATGGAACAACATGTGTTATTGCATATATAGTTGGAGAACCAATTAAAATAACAGTTACACCAGAAAACTCTACAGTAAAAGCAGGAGAAACACAACAATTTGTAGCAGAAGTTAGTGGAGAAAATGTAGCACATTTAGGAGTAAAATGGTCAGTTTCTGGAAATACTAGTGAAAATACAAAAATTTCTAGAACAGGATTATTAACTGTAGGTGCTGATGAACAATCAGAAAATATAGAAGTTATTGCTACATCATTCTATGATAATACAGTTTCAGGAAACGTATCTGTAACAGTTATAGTTTCAGAAACACCAGTAGAACCAACAGATCCAACAGAACCAACAGAACCAACAGATCCAACAGATCCAACAGATCCGACAGAACCAACAGATCCGACAGAACCAACAGATCCAACAGAACCAACAGATCCGACAGATCCAACAGATCCAGTAACACCTATTGAGTTAGGATATACAATAGATAGTGATAATGATTATTTAACAGGAATAAAATCTAAAACACCTGTTGAAGATTTTAAATCTATTCTTTTGAAAAATAATAATGAATATATAGCTGTTGTAAAAAATTCTGATGGAGAAGTTAGAACAGGAAATATAGCAACAGGAATGTTTGTACAAATTCAAGATAAAGATGGAAAAGTTGTTAAAGATAGTAATGGTAACTTATTAGTTTATGAAATTGTAGTAAAAGGAGATATCAATGGAGATGGACATGCAAATTCAATTGATACACTTTTAATAAAAGCTCATAGAAATGAAGTTGAAATGTTATCAGGAACATTCCTAAAAGCAGCTGATATAAACAACGATAATGTAGTAGATATTAAAGATTCAAAATTATTATTATATCATAGAGCTGAAGTTAATGGATACAATCTAGATTATACAAAATAATCTGAATATTTGAATATTAAAAAGAGAAAATATACTTATCTAAGATGACAAAAAATGTCATCTTAGATAAAAAATAAAAAAGGTATTGCAATTTTTTAGTATAAATGGTATTCTTATGGTGTATAAGCAAAAGAGGAGATTGATGATATGAAAAATAAATTGATTTTTTTACAAATTTTTATCGTAATTGCATTAATATGCACAAGTGTATATGCAGCAGTCGAAACAACAATAGGAGTTACAGTTTCAAACTCTACATTAAATAGAGGAGATACAGTAGAAGTTATACTTTCATTAAAAGATGTTGACAGTAATAAAAAAGTTACAAGTATAGATGGATATATCAATTATAATAAAGATGTTATTGAAACAATAAATTATGATAGTATAGTTAAAAACGATGATAATACTGTAAACATTGGAGATGAAGTTTTACCAGTTGAAGATTTAACAAATGTTTCAAAAGATAATATGTCAACAAGTTCAGCTTATGTAGGATTTAACGGTTCTCCAGCAACTGACAATGATGTTAGACTTATTATAGATTTTAATAAAGGACTAACACAAGATACTGACTTATTAACTATGAAATTTAAAGTAAAATCTAATGCAACAATTGGAGACATAGAAAATGCTATTAGTTATTCAATGTTTGTTATAACAGCAGGCGCTGATAGATCAGAAGAAATTACTAAAAATGTTAATTTAACAGTTAAAGAAACTGGAAGCAATACTCCAGATAATAATGAAAATAAAACTGATTATAATAATGTAGCAAATGAAAATAACCAAAATGTATCTTCAAATAATACTGCCAAAAATGAAAATAGAAATACAAATACAGCAAATAAAAATGCGAATACCAATGTTGCAAGAAATGTAAATCAAACAGATAATACTTTATCTAATAGAAATTTACCTGCAACAGGTGCTAAAATATTAATAATACCAGCAATTATATTAGTTGCAATAGCTTATATTAGCTACAACAAATATATAAAAATGAAAGGTATATAATATTTTCTTAAATAAATAAAATCCCTGAAGAGATAACTTTTAAAGAGGTTATCTCTTCATTTTATATTATATGAGGAAAGTTCCTTAAGCTTTCCAGTATTGAAAAAGATAAACAAGAATGAACATTTTCAGAATTAGATTAATTAGAGCTAGTTTGTTTTACAATTTTATAAAAAAAATTAAAGAAAAAAACTATTTTTGAAAAAAGCATGATTAGTAACTTAATTTAAAAAAGTGTTCGAACTTAACTTTTGTTTTAAAAATATTGCAAAAAAATAATTATATTGATATAATTATTTATAATTTAATAATGGAGGAACAAAATATGATTTGGTTAATAATAATTATTGTTGTAATAATATTTGCAATTATTGCAATGTATAATGGTTTAGTTCAAGCAAAAATGAAAACAGAAAATGCTTGGAGTCAAATAGAAGTTCAACTACAAAGAAGATTTGATCTTATTCCAAATTTAGTTGAAGCAGTAAAAGGATATATGCAACATGAAGAAGCAGTTTTAACTAAAGTTACTGAACTTAGAACATCTTGGGCATCAGCAGGAACAGTAGCAGAAAAAGCAGAATTGGATAATCAATTATCAGGCACTTTAAAAACAATTATGTCTGTTACTGAAAATTATCCAGACTTAAAAGCTAACCAAAATTTTACACAATTACAAGAAGAACTAAGAAGTACAGAAAATAAAATTTCTTATTCAAGACAATTTTATAATGATAGTGTTACAATATATAACACAAAATTGAGAATATTTCCAACAAGTATAATAGCAGGAATGTTTAATTTTACACCAGCAGAATTATTCAAAACAACATCTGAAGAAGCAAGACAAAATGTAAAAGTAGATTTCAGCAAATAATGACTAATTATTATGCATTATAAATATCTTAAATAAAATACGCTATTCTATTGAATAGCGTATTTTATTAAGATATACTATATAAGAAATAACATATAATAAAAAAGATAGGAGGTGTAGAATATGTATGATGATATAAAAAAGAATAAAATAAAAACAGGAATAATAGTACTAATGTTTATGACAATGATAACATTAATTATATATTTTTTATGCTATTCTTTTGGATATAGTGAATATGCTTTAATAATAGCATTAATATTTTCAATTATTTCTACAATTACTACATATTATAATTGCGACAAAATAGTACTTGCATCAGTAAAAGCAAGACCAGCTACTAAAGAAGAAGATCTACAATTAACAAATATTTTGGATGATTTAATGTTTGCATCAGGATTAACAATAAAGCCAAGATTATATGTAGTAGACTCTATGCAACCAAATGCATTTGCTACAGGGAGAAATCCAGAAAATGCTGTAATATGTGTAACTAGAGGTTTAATTGAGAAATTGGATTATTATGAACTTGAAGGAGTTGTTGCACACGAACTTGCACATATAAAAAATTATGATATTAGATTAAGTGCAGTTATAAGTGTAATGGTAGGATTTGTTATTATGCTTTCTGATATGTTTGCTAGAATGGCATTTAGGGGACGTAGAAATAGTAGAGATGATAAAGATAATAATTCAGCACAAGCAATAATTTTAATTGTTGGATTAATATTTTTAATAATATCTCCTATAGTATCACAATTAATACAACTTGCTGTATCAAGAAGAAGAGAATTTTTAGCAGATGCAACGGCAATATCTTTTACAAGAAATCCAAATGGATTAATATCTGCTCTGAAAAAAATTAGTGGAGATGAAACACAGATGGAAAATGCAAGTGATAGTAATGCTTATATGTATATAGTTACTCCTTTTAAAAATAAAAGAAAAGAAAAAAGTAATTTATTTTCAACTCATCCATCAACACAAGAAAGAATTGAAGCCTTAGAAAATTTAAGATAGTCTAATTATATCCAATATTCTAAAAACAATCTAGAATATTGGATATTTATATATAATACTTGAAAAATTATGTAAGTCTGTTATAATTAAATTTATATAAAAATTGCACATTGATAATTTTATAATTGTAATATTGTAATTCGAAAGAGGAGGACAAATTCATGAATTTATTAAGAAAGATAATAACTCGTACATTATTTTTACTAATACTAATTGGTATAATATTTGAAATTGATCCAGATATTATAGATGCAAAAGCAAAGAATAAAATGTTAACAATGAATAACATTTATGAGACGCAATATAAATTAACAAATTCTCAAGAAGTTTTTTGGAATCAGATATTGGAATTATATAATAAAGGTGTACGGAAGGGCATAGTCACCGAAATAGAAATGACAGTATATGAAATGCGAATGATTATGTATAATCCCCATATTTTACCAGAATGCCATTATTCTGATGCAACTTCATATCTTTCTGGTATATGTCCAATATACGATAAGAAAAAAACGAAAGTCACAGGTCAAATGGTACAGATGAAGAAAATTGCTGCAACATTAGATAACAGTAAATTAAATGAAAAAAAGATAAAGAGAATTATTAACCAGTTGAAACTTACGAAAAAAACCACAGAAGTAAATGCTGTAAAGAAGATTAATAAATATATATCTGATACTGTTAAATACGATTATAAACACAAGAAAAATACTCTATCAGCAGCTTTGTTTGGAAATACAGTATGTTCAGGTTATGCATATGAATTTTGTGCAATTTGTAAGACAGTGGGATTAAATGCCCAATATGTAGTTGGAATTGTAAAAACAAATACTGGATGGCAATCACATTCTTGGAATAAAGTAAAAGTTAATAATGTAATCAAGTATGTAGATGTCTGTTGGAATGATACAGGAGAAACTTTAAATTATTTGCTTATTTCTAAAAATAAGATTAGAGTAGATCATAAGGATAAAAGCAAAACAATGTATAAATATTCAAAAGTAAAATATTTTTAATTAATAAACGATTATTATTAGTATTTTTGTAGTATATTTATCAAATAAAATAATTTCATACAATTGTAAAATTATATTTATTCCCTATAAATTTAGGAATAAAAGAATACAAAAAACCTTAGTCAAAAAAAAGACTAAGGTTTTTTGTATTCTTTTTTTGGACAGTCTTGTCATCTTTTAAGATTGACAAACATATAAATTAATTATATAATGATAACGCAAATTAAGGGGGCAAATTTATGAAAACAGATGAAAAATTATCTATAAGGATAATTAGAAAAATTGTTTTTATAAGCATTATTTTAATCTGTATACTTACAATAGGAGTTAAAGCTTCAAAGTCAGAAGTAAACTATGTAACTATAGTTTTTCCAGAAGGCTATGAAACTACTGTTATGACATCAAATATTAAAATAGCAGATATATTAGCAGAAAATCACACTATAATATTACCAGATGAGATAGTTTATCCTGATATTAATTCAAATATTGATTTAACAAAAACAATTACTATTTCTAAAATAACAGAAGAGAAAAGTGTTGTTTCTGAGCAAGTTGAAAGTGTTACTACTGAAGAAATATTAGGAAAATATGTAACAGTAACTGAAAAAATAATCGTAGAGCAAGTTGAAATACCTTATGAAACAATAACCAAAGACGTCTCAAAAGAAGGAACTGAAACTAACGATAAAGTTCTTCAAGAAGGTGTTAATGGATTAAAAGAAATTAAATATAAAGCAAAATACCAAGATGAAGTTGAAATAGAAAGAAATGTAATTGCAGAAACAATTATAAGAGAGCCAGTAGAGAAGATTATTCAAATATCAACAAAAATTACTTCAAGATCAGGTGGAAATAGAACTGTAGTTTCTCCAGAAACATTATCAGCTAGTGTTGAAGGAATGACACCAAAAGTTGTTAAAATGAATACTTCTGCTTATTGTTCATGTGCAAAATGTACTGGTAAAACTAACGGAATTACAAGTTCTGGCGCTCATGCTAAAGAATGGCATACTGTAGCTGCTGGAAGTGGATACCCAATAGGAACAGTTATTTATGTGCCAGCATTAGCAAATAAACCAAACGGTGGGTGGTTTGTTGTAGAAGATAGAGGAGGAGCAATATCTAATAATAGAATAGATATTTATATGGGTTCTCATTCATCAGCAATTAGCTTTGGTAGAAGAAGCTTAGAATGTTATGTATATGAATAAAAATATGAACTTTAAGGATTTTCCTTAGAGTTCTTTTTTTAAGTATTAGGATAATAAACTTAGAAGAGTTGTAAAACAATAAAATTTTAATTTGTAGGTAGATTATTAAAATAATTATATTATACCAAATAGATAATAAATTAGTTTCAAAAAATATATTAGTTAATATAAATATAATAATAGATTTCTTATTTAGACTTGCAGTAATACAATATGAAAAATGCAAAAATATGCTCGTTCAAGCTAAATTTCATACAAATTCTAAATCTATAAAATGCGCCTCTTTCACTTCTTGCCCATATATCAAAGGCAACGTGAACATCCCTCATTTCATAAATTTTCCAGAGAGATTGCCACTATAGGAATATTGTGAAAATTGACATGTTTACATAAATATGTTATGATTTACAAGGTAATTCTTATAAAATTTTTCATACTATATAGTAATCTAAAATTATATAGTCAACACGTAAGGAGGAATCAATATATGGCATTAGTAAAAGCAAGTCAAATTTTTGTAATGGAAGGATTTACTATGTTAAAAAAAAAGAAACATTGGTGGAAACGGAAAGAATATCAAAGAGTTCCAATTCTTTCATATGGATGGGTAGAGACTATATGTGATGAGTCAGAAGCCCCCCAAATTATCGAAGAAAAAATCCGAAATCGTATGAAGAAAGAACCTGGTCGGGGAAAATGTTTTGAAGGTTGGAAGTCATATAGAAAATACTTTAAGCCAGGAGAACTCATGTCTTATCCCGATGGTAAAGTACAGAAATTAAAACTCGATTACATTCGAGATTGGAAAATGGAAGAGATAATTAAAGAACTGGATGGAAACAAATTCGCAGCGCTTTGTAAAGAACTTGGAATTACTGCAGGTGAAGCATTATTAAAATAATGTTATAATATTTTAAACATCTCATTATTAGTAAAATGAAGAAAAGAAAACTCATAATGTTAATACATTATGAGTTTTTACATTTTATATATTGACAAATTTAATTTACTATTGTATTATACTAAAAATTATTTCATGAGCATCCGCTCAAATTTTTCCAAATAAAATTTAAAATTAAATAAAAAGGAGTGATGTGTTTGTTATCATTCGTAAAAAGCATGTACTTGCAAGGATTAGATGGAATTTTAATTAATGTAGAAGTAGATATTTCTTCTGGAATGCCATGCTTTGAAATTGTAGGTTTACCAGATACAAATATAAAAGAGTCTAAAGAAAGAGTAAGAACAGCAATAAAAAATTGTGGAATTGAATTATTAAGCAGAAAATATATTATAAATTTATCACCAGCAAATATAAGAAAGGCAGGAGCTTCATTAGATTTAGCAATTGCAGTAGGAATTTTAAAATCTATGGAAATAATACATCAAATATTATTAGAAGATACTATTTTTATTGGGGAATTATCCTTAAATGGCAGATTAAATAAAATAAATGGTGTTTTGCCAATTTGTATTGAAGCAAAGAAAAAAGGGATAAAAAGAATAATCCTTCCAAAAGAAAATGTACAGGAGGCATCAATAATAGATGGCGTGGTAGCTATAGGTATTTCAAATTTAAAAGAATTGATTGAATATTTAAATAAAAAGAAAGAAATAAAAAAAGAAGAAATTAATATACAAGATGTTTTTGAAAATGTAGAGGAAAATATTATAGATTATTCAGATGTAAAAGGACATGAAATAGTCAAAAGAGCGTTAGAAATTGCAGCAGCAGGAGGCCATAATTGTCTAATGTTTGGAAGTCCAGGCTCAGGTAAAACGATGATGGCAAAACGTTTTCCAACTATTTTACCAGATTTGAGTTTTGAAGAATCTTTAGAAATTACCAAAATTCATAGTATAGCAGGAAATTTAAAAAACCAAACATTAATTACACAAAGGCCTTTTAGAGCACCACATCATACAATATCTGAGCGAGCTTTAATTGGTGGTGGAAGAATTCCTAAACCAGGAGAAGTTAGCTTAGCTCATTTAGGGGTATTGTTTTTAGATGAATTATTAGAATTTAATAAAAGTACATTAGAAGTTTTAAGAATACCTATGGAAGATAAAGTAGTTAATATAACAAGAGTAGGTATAAGTGTTTCTTATCCTTGTAATTTTATGATTATAGCTAGTATGAATCCTTGTCCATGTGGGTATTATGGAAGTAAGATAAAAGAATGCGTATGTTCAGAAAAGCAAAGATTAAATTATAGATCAAAATTAAGTGGACCTATGATAGATAGATTTGATTTACAAATACAGGTTAACTCAGTAGAATATACAAAATTAAGAGATAGAAAAACAGAAAAATCTAAAGACATTAAAGAAAGAGTGAATTATGCTAGAAAATTACAATTAGATAGATATAAGGATGATTTAATATATTCTAATGCAGAATTAACAGCAAATATGATAGAAAAATATTGTGAAATAGAAGATAAAACATTTAAAGTGATAGAAGAATATTTACAAAAATTAAAATTATCAAATAGAGCATATTCTAAAATTTTAAAAGTAGCTAGAACAATAGCAGATTTAGATAAGGAAAATAATATTAAATTAAATCATGTTTTAGAAGCAATTCAGTATAGAATATTAGATAGATAATTATTATAAATAAAGGATAAAATGAATGAAATATAAAATTTGTAAATTAGAAAAAAGTGAATTTCCTAATAAGCTAAAAAATATAAATAAGTCTCCAGAACAATTATATTTTATGGGAAATATAAAATTATTGTATGAGGATTCTTTTGCAGTAATAGGAACTAGAAATATAACAAAATATGGAATAAAAAACTGTAAATTGTTTTCAAAGGAATTAGTTTTAAGAAATATACCTATTGTTAGTGGAATGGCAATTGGAACAGATGCAATGGCTCATCAAACAGCATTAGATTATAGTGGAAAAACAATAGCTGTTTTAGGGGGTGGACTTGAAAAGATATTTCCACCAGAGAATTATAATTTATTTGAAAGAATAATTAAAAATGATGGTTTAGTATTAACTGAATATGAGAATAATTTATTAGCAACTAAAGAACATTTTCCATTAAGAAATAGAATTGTATCTGCTATTTCAGAAGGGGTTTTGGTAATTGAGGCTGGATATAGAAGTGGAACATCTATTACAGTAAGATATGCAAGAGAACAAGAAAAATTAGTGTTTGCAATACCTGGAAGAATAGACAGTGTATATGGTGTAGGAGTTAATAAAATAATAAAAGAAGGAGCAATATTAACTACTTCAATAGAAGATATCTTAGTAAATTATCCACAGTTTATGAATAGAAAGTGTAAAAAAGATGTAAATAAAATAATTATAAAAAAGGAATATAAGAAAATCTATAATTTATTAGAGAAAGGAGAAAGTACAATAGATCAATTATTAACAAGTACTAATTATTCTATTAAGGAAATTTTGGAATTACTATTAAAAATGGAATTGGAGAATATTGTTACCCAAGAAATGGGTGTTTACAAAATTAAAGATTAATTGTATAAGGTTGCTTAAAAAGATAAATTGTGATAAATAAATTGACTTTAGGAATATAAACTTAAAGGTTTATAGGTAAAACCTTATTAAAAGCCTAAATATATTATATAAGGAGTTTATGATATATTTTAATTATCAATATATCATATAGAATGGTATGAATAATTATCATAATAAAGAAATTGGAAAAATTGGTGAAGAAGAGGCATGTAAATATTTAGAAAATAGTAATTATGAGATTCTGAACAGAAACTTTCTTTCTTATAATGGAGAAATAGATATTGTTGCCAAAAATGAATCAGATTATATATTTGTTGAAGTAAAAACTAGAATGTCAAAAAAATTCGGCAACCCAGTAGAGAGTGTAAATAAATATAAACAAAAACATATAGTAAATGCAACTAAATACTATGTATATAAAAATTCATTAGAAAATAAAAATATAAGATTTGATATTATAGAAGTGTATATAAATAAAAAAAATAAATTTATAAATCATATAAAAAATGTTTTTATATAATACAAAATTTTTAATATAAAGCATTAGGCAAATTTTGCTAAAAAGCTTGTCTTAAAAGGTAATTATATGTATAATAGAATTGTATATTATTAATTAATAGGAGAAAATTATGAATAAAAAGGAATGGAGAAAATGGCTGTATTGGTTTTCCTTTGCAGTAGCAATTATATTAGTTTATAAAGTAATAAGTAGTGTATCTTCTATTTTTGGAATATTTAATGGATTTTTTAGTGTAATAGCACCATTTTTAATGGCAATATTAGTTGCATATATATTATATATTCCATGTAAGGGAATAGAAAATTCAATAAAATCGTGCAAAATAAGGTTTTTAAATAAGCATGCACGTGGGTTAGGTGTATTTTGTACATATTTAATTGCAATATTAATAATTTTTATAATTATTAATTTTGTAATACCAAATGTAATTACTAGTGTGAAAGATTTAGTAGCTAATATACCAAACTATTATAATAGTGCATTAGAATATTTCGATAGTCTAGATGAAGATTCAATCTTATCAAAAATTAAAGTTAATGATTATATAAAAGAACTTGAAAAAGTTGATATTTTAAAAGGAATAGTAAGTTGGATAGATTTAGAAAATATAAATTCATATATTCAAGGAATAGTAGGTGCTACAAGCATAATATTTGATATATTTGTAACTATTGTAGTATCAGTATATATGTTATTAGAAAGAGACGACATAAAAAGCTTTTTTACAAATTTATCAAATGTAGCATTTTCTAAGAAAATAAATAATGCAATTGCTAAATATTTAAGAAAAACTAATAGTATTTTCTTTAGTTATATTTCGGGACAAATTATAGATGCAATAGTAGTAGGATTTATTATAGGAATTGCATTAGCTATTATGAAAGTAAAATATGGAATATTACTAGGATTCTTAGTTGGAGTATTTAACATCATTCCATATTTTGGAGCAATATTTGCAGTTATATTAACAATTATAATTACAATATTCACAAGTGGATTTGCAAAAGCAATTGCAGTTGGAATAGTTATTGTAATATTACAACAAATTGATGCTAATATAATTAATCCAAAAATATTAGGAACATCATTAAATTTAAGCCCAATATTAGTTATTTTCGCAGTTACTGTTGGGGGAAGTTATTTTGGAGTTATAGGAATGTTTTTAGGAGTTCCAGTAATTGCATTTATAAAGCTAGTAGTAATGAATTTTATTGAATACAGTAATAAAAAGAAATTTGAATTTAAAATATAGAGAAACTATATTTGTGCACAAGCAGTATAATCAATTTTGATTATACTGCTTTTTTTATTGAGTAGGAAAGTACTCTGCACTTCCTACTCAATAAAAGCTTCTCTAATTTTCGCACACAATTTTGTACAACAAAATTGGTGCTTCGAACAAATACGAGGACGATTTAGTAAATTTTTGTATTTTGTAATTATCATATCGTCCACTTTTGTTCTATAATACAAAATTTTATTAATTATGTAATAAAAAAGAAAATATGTTGTAAAGTAGACATCCCTAAATATTTTACAATTATAGCCTTAATTTGTAAGACAATTGTTATTTACTTTTTGATATTAAATTCGTATAGTAATATTAGAAAATTATGTTTAATTACTGAGAAATTTAAATGTTTATCGATAAATATAATTATTGAGGAGGAAATATGAAAAAAGTAATCGAGATAAATAAAAATGTAAAAAAGTCAATATTTAGATTATTATTAATATTTATAATTATAGTAATATGTTTAATTTTTTATAGAGACTCCAAAATAATTATTACTGAAACCAATAGAGAAATAACAAAATTACCTAAAGAGATACAAACGGCAGAAGATGATTTGTTTAAAATAATATTAAAAGATGATAGAGATTATGCAATTAGTAATGCTAAATTCATTATAAAAGAAGTAATATTTGCAGAAGAACAAAAAAGTTATTCAAATCCAACAGATGAAGAGGGAAATGTTTTAGGTGTAGAAGAAACTATAAATGGAGAAATTTGTAGAGTTTTTGAAACAAATGAAAATGGCGAAATGATTGCAAATTTGAAACCGGGTATTTATGAAATACAACAAATAAATACAGGTTATGGATACTCAGTAAATGAAGAAAATAAAATTTGGACTATTGGAGTAAACGATAGTAGAAATAACAGTACTAATATAATTGCAGAAAATCCAGTATATACTACAAGTGCAGGAAAAAAAGTCTTTGATTATGCAATCGATGGAAGAGAAGATGGAACTAGTGTGTTATATCATAACAATAATCTTTCTTTCATTAATGCAGATAATACTATAGCTTGGACAAAAAGTATAAATGAATTAGAAGGTGATAGTGGAATTATTAGACAGATAGAATTAGGCGAAAATAGAATTGATTGTTTATATAGACGTAGAATAAGAAGATATGATGATAATGGTAATAAGTTATCTGAACATAATCGCATTAATAATACAGCTTATGAAGCATTTACAATAGATTCTGATGGAAACTATATTTGGTTTGGAGATTATGGAGATAATGATAATAACAAACTATTTATAGATAAATTTGATTCGAATTTTAATAAAATTAATGACGGAAGTGAATATGGAGTAGGAGAAGGCACAATATCAGGAACAGAAAATGAGTATGCTTATAGTATTATAGATACAGAAGAAGGATATTTAATAAGTGCATATGTAGGTTCACAAGAAATTACAGATAGAGCAGGTAAAAAAACAACTATTGGGGACAGTAAGTTTGTAATATTATTAGTAGATAAAGAAACTTTACAAGTAAAAGACTTTTTAGATACAAAAGCAGAAAGTGGATATAATGATGATAATCATAAAATACATAATCTACAAAAAGGACAAAATGGAGAAATATATTATGCAGGTATATTCTCAGGAACAATAAGCTTTCCAGGAGAAGATACAAAATCAGGAAAACCAATAGAATTAACATCAAAAGGTGGTACAGACGGTTTTGTTATGAAAATAACACCTGATTTAAAAATAGAATGGGCAAGAGATATAGGTGGAACTGGAAATGATGATTTCTATAATATGGATTTAACTAGAGACAATGGAATAATTTTAGCAGGAACATCAAGTCAAGGAAACTTACAAGAAATAGGAAGAAATACAGAATCAGGATATGATATAAAAACAACACCAGTATCAACTAATAAAGGAAGTTCTATAGGTATAGCAGCAAAAGTAAATGCAGAAGGAAAACTAGAATGGGCACAAGAATTTGGATATACTAATGATGAAATTTTTTACGATGTAGCAACAATAAGTGATAATTCATACATATTAGCTGGTTATGAAAATGCTTCTGGAGGACAAGCTACATATATAAAAATAAGTGAGGAAAGTGTAGATACTGCAATTCCAGAAGTACCTGAATTAAGAGTAAACAATGAAAGAAAAACTTATACAATAAAAACTTCAGTAAATGGAGAAGGTGGAACTATTTCTGGAAGTAATGATGAAGTATATGAAAGTGTAAAATATCAAGATGATTGTACAAAAGAAATTATTATGACTCCAAATAAACATTACGAAATTGTTAGTATTAAAATTAATGGAGAAGAATGTCCATTTGAAGCAAATGAAGATGATACATATATATTGCAACTTAAAAATATTACAGAAAATATACAAGTAGAAGTAACTTATGATTTAAAACAATATAATTATAAAGTAATATATTATAAAAATGCATATATAGAAGAGGAAAAAACAATAACAACTGTAATTACAGGATTAGATGATTATATTCCTATAAATAAAAATGAAATAGCACCATTAAATAAATACGCAGGATATAGGTTAAATCTTGATAGTACAATTCCAGATAGGGTAAAACCTAACGATGTAATAAGAGTATATTATATAAAAAATCCTACATATGTAAGTTTGAGTTATACAGTAGAATACTATAAAGAAAATGTAAAAGTAGAACAAAAAGTAATTCAAGTATTAACACAATTACAAAGCGATATTTATGTAGATAAATCAATAATTGCTCCAGCCAATAAATATGATGGATATAAGTTAGATAATACAAAAGAAATACCATCATTAGTAACGAATGGAGGAATAGTACAAGTATATTATGTAAAAAATACAATAGAACAACAAAAAGATGTAAGTTATAAGATAGAGTATTATAAAGATGAGATAAAAGCAGATGAGCAAATAGTAGAAACTAAAATACAAGAATCAGAAGAAAATATACTTATAAATAAAGAAGAAGTAGCGCCATTAAACAAATATAGAGGGTATAAACTAGATAAAATAGAGTTAGACAACGAGATGGTTGAAAATCTACCAAATGAAGTAAAACCTGAAACAGTAATTAAAGTGTACTATGTAATAGATGAAGAACAACAAAAAGATGTAAGTTATAAGGTAGAGTATTATAAAGATGAAATAAAAGCAGATGAGCAAATAGTAGAAACTAAAATACAAGAACTAGAAGAAAATATACTTATAAATAAAGAAGAAGTAGCACCATTAAACAAATATAGAGGGTATAAACTAGATAAAATAGAGTTAGATAACGATATGGTTGAAAATCTACCAAATGAAGTAAAACCTGAAACAGTAATTAAAGTGTACTATGTAATAGATGAAGAACAACAAAAAGATGTAAGTTATAAGGTAGAGTATTATAAAGATGAAATAAAAGCAGAGGAACAAACAGTACAAGCTAAAATACAAGTGTTAGAACAAAAAATTATTATAGATAAAGACCAAATAGCCCCAGCTAACAAATATGAAGGGTATAAATTAGATGATACAAAAGAGATACCAGATTCAGCAATAGATAGAGAGATAATTAGTATTTATTATGTATCAGAAGAAACAGAAGTTAATAAAGTAGATTATAAAATTGAATATTATTATGATAATATTTTGGATAATAAAAAAACAGAGAATATAGAAACAACAGTAGGTGAAATAATCTCCAAAGATATGATAGCAGAAAATATTGAGAATAACACATTAGAAGGATATAAAGTAGAAAAAATATTAAATCTACCTTTAGTGATTACTGAAAAAGAAGACGAAAATGTAATAGAAGTATATTTTGTAAAAGAAGATAATAATGACAACAACGATAACAACGACAACAACAATGACAACGACAACAACAATGACAACGACAACAACAATGACAACAACGATAACAATGACAATAACGATAACAATGACAATAACGATAACAACAATGACGACAACAACAATGACAACAACAATGACAACAACAACAATGATAACAACGACAATGACAACGACAATGACAACAACAATGATAACAACAGCAATAATAATAACAATAACAATAAAATAAATGATACTAACAGAAATAATGAAAAAAATAACAATAAAACAAATAATATTAATAAAAATATTGTAAAAAATAGTAGTTTAAATACTAAAACTAATTTGAATGAAAATAATTTAGAGACAAGTATGATACCAAATACAGGTGATGTATTACCAATACTTGCAGTAACAATAATATTAGTGTCAATTTTAATAAATGTTGTTATAATTGTAATTAGGAAAAATAAAAATACAAATGAAGATGTAAAATAAAATTAAAAAATCTTATTATGATAGATATTCATAATAAGATTTTTTTAGGAAATTGCTTTGGAAATCCTATTATAGAAGCTGTTGGAAAAAAATGGTACACGAACAAAGACATAGACAATTCAGTAAATTTTTATTTTTTGCAGGTTAAATATTCTCCATTTTTGTTCTCTTCTTTTTTTGAACTTTAAATCATTTTAAATTTATTAATTAATTAATTTATTATATTATAATTTGTATTAAGAGACTCAAGAGGAAATTCTATATCTAGTATGTAATAACATTTTAAGTTTCTATTCAAATTATTTGTAAATAATTTGATGTTTTATTATTCTTGCTATCTAAATAATGAAAACTATATGAATAAGCAGGATGGTCACTTATAGTTAATTCAGCAACTTCAGATAAATTTGAGTAACTGGTAAAGTTTTTTATAAAATTTTATATTCCTCTATAAATTACATTTAATTATATCATAAAAAATGCAAAAAGTGTATATCTTTAGAAGTAAAAAGCTTAACTAATTTAACATAATGTTATATAATATTGTAGTGATTTTGTGGGATAATTCCGTTTTGTTACCATAAATATATAACGTGAAAATTTAATTTGTATTTTAAAAATATTAAATATGTCATTAGTAATTACACAAAAAAAAGGATGAGAATCTGTAAAAGTATTTTGCTAAAATTGAAAAGACAGAGAATAATAGAAATAAATAATAGTCTTCAAAATCTGTAATAATAATAACTTTAATTTGTAATATAACTGTTATGTACATTATTAAATAAAAATTTTATAATATTATTATACAATATAAAAATATAGTGTAAATAAAATGTAAATTAATATATTACAAAGGAGAAAAAAGTGAATAAAATAGTTAAAAAAGAAAGATTTAAATTACTTTTATTTTTAGGACTACTATCAATATGTTTAATGTTGATTGGTATGTATAAATTAACAAATACAGAATTTGAAATTTCATCAAATTCTAGAAAAACTTTTTTAGCAGAACCAACTATATCACAAATTGTGGGTATGAATGTAAATGCTACTTTTGATAGTACAACAGGAGAAGTTACCATTTCTAGTACAAGTGATACAGGAACTATTGTTGATTTTGTTTTAGAAGCTTTTTGGAACAGTTGTGGAAAAGAAAACATTAAAACTATTACATTTGCAAACGAAGTTTATGCACCTAATATTTCTACACAATTATTCCAGGGATTAACAGAACTTGTAACAATTAATAATATTAATTATTTAAATACAAGTAGAGTAACACAAATGAATTATATGTTTTACAATTGTAAAAGCTTAAAAACTTTAGATTTACATAATTGGGATACAAGTGTGGTAGAAGCTACGAATTCTATGTTTGCTAATTGTAGACAATTAACGTCAATTATTGGTTTGGAAAACTTTAAAGTAGAAAAAGTAACAGAAATGAGTTATATGTTTTACAATTGTAAAAGCTTAAAAACTTTAGATTTAAATAATTGGAACACAAGTAATGTAAAAGATATGGAATATATGTTTAATGGTTGTAATAATCTAACAACATTAGAATTAAATAATTGGAACACAAGTAATGTAATAAATATGAGAAGAATGTTCATGAACTGCAGTAGTTTAACAACATTAAATTTAAGTAATTGGGACATGAGTAACGTAACCAATGTAGATGCTGTATTATATGAATGTACAGCATTAGAAGAAATATATGCACCATCAAAATTACCTACTGGACTATCAATTTTTTTGCCAGCTCAGTTTATAAATACAAATAATTTAGAAGAAAAAGCTACTATACTTTCAACATCTGCACATTTATTCAAAGGTATAGTTATATCATTTGATTTTGGTGAAGCAACAAATTATATATTACCTGAATATGACAAATATAAGAGTTCACAAGGAAAAAGTAAATCTGAAATGAGTAATAAAACAGATCTTTTACCAAAAGCTATATTATGGGATGAAGAAAATCTTAACAATGAAACAGGATATAAGTTTGCAGGATGGAAACGTAGTGATAATGGTGAAATAATAGATATACCATATGTAGATAATAATTTTAATACTGATATAACATACACAGCAACTTTCGAAGAAATTACATATACAATAAAATATGATGGAAATGGAAACACTACAGGAAATACTAATAATAGTATTCATAAATATAATGAAGAAAAGACATTAAATAAAAATGGATATAGTAGAGAATATACTGTAACATTTAGTAATAATTATGAAGGAGCTGATATATCACATAAAACAGCAAAATATAATTTTATTGGATGGTCAGAGGAAAAAGGTAAAGAAAAATTATATAATGATGAGCAAAATGTAGTTAAGTTAACAAAAGGAAAAACAAAAATATTATATGCAGTGTGGAAAGCAAGTACTGTATCAGTTATTATTCCAACAAGAGAAGGGTATAAATTTGAAGGATGGTATAAAGAAGCAGAATGCCAAAATAAAGTAATGGATATAAATGCTAAAGAATATACACCAGAAAATAATATTACATTATATGCAAAATGGACTCCAATTGGAGAACAACAAAATGGAACAAATAATGTTGCAAATCAAGGAGAAAACAAAATAAATACACAAATTAATAATATACCACATACAGGTGATATACTACCAATAGCTATAGGAGTTGTGATAATATTAGTAATTGTAGTAAATGTTGTTATAATTATAATTAAAAAAAAGAAAAATACAAATAAAGATGCAAAATAAATATAAAAGAATCTTATTATGAGTGAGAATTCATAATAAGATTCTTTTGTTGTATTATAGAAGTTCTTTAGGAAATAAATGCATACAATTCTATTGCTTTATGAAACTAAAAGTTAGATTACTAATTAAATCATTTATTATACTAGAATTGCTATCAAGAAAATTAAGTGGAAATTCAATATCTATTATATAATACCCATTCTCAGTTTCTATCCAAAGTATTTGTAAATAATATGGGGTTCTTTCATCTTTACTGTCTAAATAATGAAAACTATATGAATAAGCAGGATATCCATTTACAGTTAATTCTGCAATATCAGATAAATTTGAATAGCTATTAAAATTTTCTATATAAAACTTTTTATCAGAAGAAACTATATCATTAAAAGTTCTGTTTTCAATTAAATCTTTATGAGAAAAAAAGATGTTTATATTATTAGGTGATCTTAATTCTAAAATATAATCTTGAACTGACTTATATTTAGATAAATTATATTTATTTGATAATTCAACACTTATAGAATTATCAGAACTAATAAATTTTGAATTTAAATTATTATTTTTTTTATTGTGTTTAATTATACTAAGAGTAAGAAAAATTAAACATATAATTACTAAAATAATTATTGCTGTTAATGCAATTTTTTTAATATTTAATTTATTACGTAATTCAAATAATTTTTCCATTTTTAGAACCTTTCATATTATAAATTATGAGAACTAAACTTAAATCATATTGAGTTAATAAAATTGTTTGTTAATTAATTTTATTTTTATAATTATGATTTACAATGTAAGTGTGACTATGAATTATAATATTAACAGTCAAATTGTTATTTACCAAAGAACCTAAAGAAGGAGTAATATATAAATTAGGCGCTTCTTCAATAATGGCATTTTCTATTCTTTTTAATCTAATTTACAAAATTTGCAATTTTTTATGAGTTTTAATCATTTTTTATATAGTCCATTGTAACACAAAAATTACAAAAAGTGTATAGTATTACGAATAAAAAAGCTTGACTAATTTAACATAATATTATATAATATTGTAGTGATTTTATGGGATAAGTCCGTCTTGTTACCATAAATATATAACGTGAAAATTTAATAGGAGGAATTGAGTAAAAGAGGAACTATTTAAGAAAGATGTTTTTTGGCAGGGATATCTTTTTTTATAAAAACCTTTTATTGCAAGAAGGACCTATTAAATCAAATATACATTATTACCTGCTAAATTTATTATGAAGGTGGTATTTTATTTTGAAAAAAATTCAAGTAAAAGACGTTGTACACGAGAAATGTGTACGTAAAACTTTTTCTAAAATAGGTGATTTTGTTGAAATCCCTAACTTATTAAAAGTTCAAAAAGATTCTTATGAATGGTTTATTAAAGAAGGGTTAGGAGAAGTATTAAAAGATATTTCACCTATAGCTGACTATTCAGGAAATTTAGTATTAGAATTCTTTGATTACTATATGGAAGATACAACAAAATATTCATTAGAAGAATCAAAGGAAAGAGATGCTACTTATTCTACTAGACTACACGTTAAAGTTAGATTAATTAACCGTGAGACTGGAGAAATCAAAGAGCAAGAAATCTACTTAGGAGATTTCCCACTTATGACAGATAGTGGTACATTTGTTATAAATGGTGCAGAAAGAGTTGTAGTAAGCCAGTTAGTTCGTTCTCCTGGATGTTATTATGATTCTAGTTACGATAAAGTAGGTAAAAAATTATATACAGCTACTGTAATGCCTATTAGAGGTGCATGGATAGAATATGAAACAGATAGCAATGATGTATTTTGGGTAAGAATTGATAGAACAAGAAAATTACCAGTTACATGTTTATTAAGAGCATTAGGATTAGATACAGATGAAAAAATAATAGATTTTTTCGGAGAAGATGATAAATTATTAGCAACTATTGCTAAAGATCCTATTAAAAATGCTGATGAATCTTTAATAGAAATTTATAAAAAATTAAGACCAGGTGAACTACCTACAGTTGACGCTGCTAGAACATTATTTGATGGCCTATTCTTTGATAGCAGACGTTATGATTTATCAAAAGTTGGTAGATATAAATACAACAAAAAATTAAGTTTAGCTTCAAGAATTGCTGAACATATTGCATATGAAGCAGTTGTAAATCCAGAAACAGGAGAAGTTTTAGTAGAAAAAGATGAAGTTATTTCAAGAGAAACTGCTAAAGAAATCCAAGATAGTGGAATAAATTCTGTATATGTAAATATAGAAGGTAAAAAAGCTAAAGTTATAGGAAATGGAACAGTAGATATTAGAGCTTATGTGGATCCTCAAATAGCTGAAGATTTAAAAATTAAAGTTGATGTAAATTATACTGCATTACAACATATTTTAGAAACAACAAACAATGATAAAGAATTAAGAAAAGCTATTGAAGAAAACATCGATGAATTAATTCCAAAACATGTTACAACAGAAGATGTTTTAGCCTCTGTAAACTATTTATTGAACTTAGATTACAATATTTATATTACAGAACCATCTAAACCAAGACTTGGAAGAATAGATGATATAGATCATTTAGGAAATAGACGTATTAGATGTGTTGGTGAATTATTACAAAATCAATTTAGAATCGGTTTAACAAGACTTGAAAGAGTTGTCCGTGAAAGAATGACATTACAAGATTTAGATGTTGTAACACCACAATCTTTAATTAATACAAAACCTATTACATCATCTATTAGGGAATTCTTTGGAAGTTCTCAATTATCTCAATTTATGGATCAAACTAACCCACTATCAGAATTAACTCATAAGAGAAGAATTTCTGCATTAGGACCTGGTGGTTTATCTAGAGAAAGAGCTGGTTTCGAAGTTCGTGATATTCACTATACTCACTATGGTAGATTATGTCCAATTGAATCTCCAGAAGGACCAAACATTGGATTAATTTCAGCATTATCTACATTTGCAATTATAAATGACTATGGATTTATCGAAACTCCATATAGAAAAATAAATAAAGAAACTTGTCAAGTAACTGATGAAGTAACATATATGACAGCTGATGAAGAAGATCAATTTATTATTTGCCAAGCATCAGAACCACTTGATGAAAATAACTGTTTAATAAATAACAGAGTAAGAGTTAGAGATCGTGCAGAAATCAAAGAAATTGAAAAAACAAAAGTTGATTACATAGATGTTTCACCAAAACAATTAGTTTCTGTTGGTGCAGCTATGATTCCTTTCTTAGAGCATGATGATGCTAACCGTGCATTAATGGGATCAAACATGCAACGTCAAGCAGTTCCATTAATGATTACAGATTCACCTATGGTTGGAACAGGTATCGAATATAAAGCAGCTAAAGATTCAGGTGTTATGGTTTTAGCTGAAGAAAATGGTACTGTAGAAACTGTTGAAGGTGATAAGATTGTTATCAAAAACGAATTAGGAAAGAAAAGAACTTATACTTTAAGAAAATTCAAGAGAACAAATGGTAGTACATGTATTAACCAAAGACCAATAGTTAAAGAAGGAGAAGCTGTTAAACGTGGAGACGTTATAGCAGACGGACCAGCTACACAAAAAGGTGAAATGGCTTTAGGTAAAAACTTACTTATTGCATTTACAACTTGGGAAGGTTATAACTACGAGGATGCTATTCTTTTAAATGAAAGATTAGTTAAAGAAGATGTTTTAACATCAATGCATATTGAAGATTACGATTGTGAATGTCGTGATACAAAATTAGGTCCAGAAGAAATTACTAGAGATATTCCAAATGTTGGCGAAGATTCACTTCGCGACTTAGATGATAATGGAATTATCAGAATTGGTGCTGAAGTTGGACCTGGAGATATATTAGTTGGTAAAGTTACACCAAAAGGTGAAACAGAACTAACAGCAGAAGAAAGATTATTAAGAGCTATCTTTGGTGAAAAAGCGAGAGAAGTTAGAGATACATCATTAAGAGTTCCTCATGGAGAACAAGGAACTGTAGTAGATGTTAAAATATTTACTAGAGAAAATTCAGATGAATTAGCTCCTGGAGTAAATCAAGTAATTAGAATTTATATAGCACAAAAAAGAAAAATATCTGTCGGAGATAAAATGGCTGGACGTCATGGTAATAAAGGTGTTATTTCAAGAATATTACCAGAAGAAGATATGCCATTCTTACCAGATGGAACACCAGTAGATGTTGTATTAAACCCATTAGGTGTACCTTCTCGTATGAACTTAGGACAGGTGCTTGAAGTTCACTTAGGTGCTGCTGCAAGGCTTCTTGGATGGAAAATGGCTACACCAGTATTTGATGGTGCAACAGAAGAAGACATTGAAGCAATGCTTGAAACAGCAGGACTTGAAACAAATGGTAAATCTATACTATATGATGGTAGAACAGGAGAACCATTTGATCATCCAATTACAGTTGGTGTAATGTACATGTTAAAACTTCACCACTTAGTTGATGATAAAATACATGCTCGTTCAACTGGACCATACTCATTAGTTACACAACAACCTCTTGGAGGTAAAGCACAATTTGGTGGACAAAGATTTGGAGAGATGGAAGTTTGGGCATTAGAAGCTTATGGTGCTGCATATACATTACAAGAAATTTTAACAATGAAATCAGACGATGTTGTTGGTAGAGTAAAAACATATGAAGCTATCGTAAAAGGTGAAAATATACCTGAACCAGGAATTCCAGAATCATTTAAAGTTTTAATTAAAGAATTACAATCTTTAGGTCTTGACATTAAACTTTATAGTGAAACTGATGAGGAAATTGAAATTAAAGAACATACTGAAGAAGGTATGGATGGTATTGAAGAAAGAGTCGACGAAAGTGAACTTGAGTCAGAAAATTTAACAGAAGTTAATGAAGAAGTTGAAGAACAAGATGAAGAAGATGGAGACGAATTCTATACCAATATTTTAGATGAAGATGAAATCCCTGATGAGAAGATTTTTGAGGATTTAGATTCTCTTGATGACGACGAATAACTAATAAAGGTTTGGAAGATAATTGTATTTGAGAACGTTAAATTTATAACTTATTTACCTACTCAAATATCAATTCTTTTCCAAACGGAATATAAAATGAAAATTAAATATATATCTTCAAAATAGTTTAAATTTCAAAATGAATTGTTCAGCTGTGTACAATTTAAAGTATATTTGAAGATTTGGTAAATTATTTGATTTGCCACCTAGATAAATAAAAAATTAAGGGGGCTACTTTAAAAGTGGAAGAATTAGAAGTTTTCAATAAGTTAAAAATCGGATTAGCTTCAGATGAGAAAGTAAGAGAATGGTCTCATGGAGAAGTAAAAAAACCAGAAACAATTAACTATAGAACTTTAAAACCAGAAAAAGATGGTTTATTTTGTGAAAAAATATTTGGTCCAACAAAAGACTGGGAATGTCATTGTGGAAAATATAAAAGAGTAAGATATAAAGGTATAGTTTGCGATAGATGTGGTGTTGAAGTTACTACTGCTAAAGTAAGAAGAGAGAGAATGGGACATATTGAGCTTGCTGCTCCAATCGCTCATATTTGGTACTTCAAAGGTATTCCAAGTAGAGTGGGACTATTATTAGATGTCTCTCCAAGAAGTTTAGAAAAAGTTATTTATTTTGCTTCTTATATAGTTACAGATACTGGTACATCAGGATTAATCAAATGTCAAGTTTTAACAGAAAAAGAATATGTTGAAGCAGAAGAAAAATATGGTAGAGGTTCTTTTAAAGCTGAAATGGGAGCTGAAGCTATACAAAAATTATTAGCAGAAGTTGATATTGATAAATTAGCAGAAACATTAAAGAAAGAATTAAAGAAAGCTAGTGAACAAAAGAAAGCAAAATTGATAAAAAGATTAGATACTGTTGAATCATTTAGAGTATCTGATAACAAACCAGAATGCATGATAATGAATGTTATTCCAGTTATTCCACCAGAATTAAGACCAATGGTTCAATTAGATGGTGGTAGATTTGCTACATCAGATTTAAATGATTTATATAGAAGAGTTATTAACAGAAATAATAGATTGAAAAGATTATTAGAATTAGGAGCACCAGAAATAATTGTAAGAAACGAAAAACGTATGTTACAAGAATCTGTTGATGCCTTAATTGACAATGGTAGAAGAGGAAGACCTGTTACAGGTGCTGGAAACAGACCTCTAAAATCATTATCAGATATGTTAAAAGGAAAACAAGGTCGTTTCCGTCAAAACCTTTTAGGAAAGAGAGTTGACTATTCTGGACGTTCAGTTATAGTTGTTGGTCCAGAATTAAAAATCTATCAATGTGGTCTTCCAAAAGAAATGGCTGTTGAGTTATTCAAACCATTTGTTATGAAAGAATTAGTTGGTAGAGGGATAGCTCACAATATTAAAAATGCAAAGAGAATGGTTGAAAAACTAAGACCAGAAGTATGGGATATATTAGAAGAGGTTATTCAAGATCATCCTGTAATGTTAAACCGTGCTCCTACACTACACAGATTAGGTATTCAAGCATTCCAACCAATATTAGTTGAAGGTAGAGCAATTAAACTTCATCCATTAGTATGTACAGCATTTAATGCTGACTTCGATGGAGACCAAATGGCTGTTCACGTTCCTTTAACACCAGAAGCAATTGCAGAAGCAAGATATTTAATGCTTTCTACAAATAACCTATTAAAACCACAAGATGGTAAACCAG
The DNA here is from genome assembly GCA_949388605.1 of uncultured Clostridia bacterium. Classification (GTDB taxonomy): domain Bacteria; phylum Bacillota; class Clostridia; order TANB77; family CAG-508; genus Scatovivens. The sequence continues at coordinate 8,074 of CASKJV010000008.1, read as the reverse complement.
TAACTGTTCCTACACAAGATATGATTCTTGGTGCTTATTATCTAACAGTTCAAATAGATGGAGAAAAAGGTGAAGGACTATACTTTAAAGATGAAGATGAAGCTATGATGGCTTATCAAAATGGTGATGTAGGATTACATTGCAAAATTAAAGTAAGAAGATTTAAAACTGATGAAGATGGAACTGTAAGACACAAAACAATAGAAACAACAGTAGGTAGATTAATTTATAATCAAGGAATTCCTCAAGATATAGGATTTGTTGATAGAACAGATCCAGAAAAAGAATTTGATTTAGAAATTGATTTCCCAGTTATTAAAAAGAATTTAGGAAAAATTGTTGCTAAATGTATTAATGTACATGGTTTATCTAAGAGTGCTGAAGTATTAGATTATATTAAAGCAACAGGATATAAATATTCTACAAGAGGAGCTATAACAGTTTCTGTTGATGATGTTAAAGTACCAGCAGCTAAAAAAGAAATATTAGCAAAAGCTGATGATGATGTTACTAATGTATTCAAACAATATCAACGTGGTATGATTACTAACGAAGAAAGATATAATGCTATTATTAAAATTTGGGAAAAAGCTACAGATGATGTAACAGAAGCAATGAAGAACAATTTTGACGAATTAAATCCAATTTATATGATGGCTCAATCTGGAGCTCGTGGTAACATGAACCAATTAAGACAAATTGCAGGTATGCGTGGACTTATGGCAGATACATCAGGTAAAGCTGTTGAAATTCCAGTTACTTCTTGTTTCCGTGAAGGATTAGATTCATTAGAATACTTTATTTCTGCACATGGTGCTAGAAAAGGTTTAACAGATACAGCTTTAAGAACAGCAGACTCTGGATATCTAACAAGAAGATTAGTTGATGTTTCACAAGATATAATTATTAGAGAAGATGATTGTGGAACTACTAGAGGTATTGAAGTTGAAGACATAAAAGATGGAAACCAAATAATCGAACCATTAGAAGAAAGATTAGTTGGTAGATTCCCATTAGAAGATATAAAAGACCCATCAACAGGAGAATTAATTGTTGATAATAATACAATGATTACAGATGCAATGGCACAACAAATAGTAAATGCTGGAATCACTAAAGTTAAAGTTCGTTCTATATTAGAATGTAGAGCAAGACATGGTGCTTGTAGTAAATGTTATGGTATGGGATTAGCTACACGTGAAAGAGTAAATGAAGGAGAATCAGTAGGTATTATTGCTGCACAATCAATTGGTGAGCCTGGTACACAGCTTACAATGAGAACATTCCATACAGGTGGTGTTGCTGGTGGAGATATTACACAAGGTCTTCCTAGAGTTGAAGAATTATTCGAAGCAAGAACACCAAAAGGAATGGCAATTATTTCTGAAATTTCTGGTACAGTTAGAATTAATGACGAGAAAAAGAGAAAAGAAGTTATTGTTACAAATCAAGAAGGAGAATCAAAAACATATACAATTAGTTTTGGTTCTAAATTAAGAGTAAAAGATGGAAATGAAATACAAGCAGGAGATCAAATTACTGAAGGATCTATTAATCCAGCTGATTTACTTGCAATTAAAGGTGTTGAAGGTGTTTACACATATGTAATAGCAGAAGTTCAAAAAGTTTATAGAAACCAAGGTGTTGATATAAACGATAAACATATCGAAGTTATTACAAGACAAATGCTTAAAAAAGTTAGAATTGATGAGCCAGGTGATTCCGAATTCTACACAGCTTCATTAGTTGATTTATTAGAAGTTGAAAGAAGAAATGAAGAATTAATAGCTGAAGGAAAACAACCTGCAACATATAAGAGAACTTTACTAGGTATTACAAAAGCTTCTTTAGCAACAGAAAGTTTCTTATCAGCAGCATCATTCCAAGAAACAACAAAAGTATTAACAGAAGCTGCTATTAAAGGTAAAGTTGATAATTTAATGGGATTAAAAGAAAATGTTATAATTGGTAAATTAATTCCAACAGGAACAGGTTTAAGACGTTACCAAGATATAAGAATAAATACAGAAAATGAGAAACAAGAAGAAGAAAATGTTGAAGAAACTGTAGAAGAATAGTTTTACTAATAAAACCACTTAGTCTATTTTGATTAAGTGGTTTTTTGTACACTCTAAATATTGAAAAAAATATATAATTATATTATAATCAAAACGAATTGTGACTATGGAAATTTTGATAATTATCTATTAAAATTTTCTTAATAGATTTTAAGGAGAATAAATATATGAAAAATGAAATAGTATTACCTAATTATAATAATTGTATTTTAAATACAATTACTTCAATATTAAAATATTATAATGTTGATTCAAACCATAAATCATTAGAAAGTTTAGATAAAATATTAGAAAAAAAATATAAAAATGTAATTTTTTTAGTTTTAGATGGAATGGGAGAGCATATATTAAATAACATATCATCAAAAGGATATTTTACAAAAAATAAGATAGATTGTGTTACATCTGTTTATCCATCTACTACAACAGCAGCATTAACAACATATTATTCTGGAAAACCACCGTATGAAACAGGATGGATAGCATGGTCACAATATTTTAAAGAATATGGTAGAGCATTAGATATGTTAACACATAATGAATCTTATATAAGAGAACCAATAAAAAACCCAACAATAAATGTATTTGATAAAATTGTTAATTACGAAACAATTTTCGAACAAATAGAAAAAGCTTCACCTAATGTAAAAACATATGAGCTAGAACCATCTTATGCAGATAGAAGAGCCAAAAGAAGTATAAGAACAGAAAACATAGATGAAATAATTTATACAATAGAAGATTTATGCGAACTTCCAGGAGAAAAATTTATATTTGCATATTCTGATAATCCTGATGGAATATTACATAAATATGGAACAACTTCTGAAGAGGCAAAAGAATTTATTCAAGAAGCAGAGAAAAAAATACAAGAATTATATGAAAAATTAGATAAAGATACTATATTAATAATTTCTGCAGACCATGGTCATAAAGACATAGAAAAAGCATATACACTTTTAGATTATCCAGAAATTCAAGAATGCTTAATTATGCCAGCTTCTTTAGAATCTAGAGTTGTAACTTTCTGGGTAAAAGAAAATATGAGAAAACAATTTGAAGAACGTTTTAATAATGTGTTTGAGAAAGATTTTTGGCTAATGACTAAAGAAGAATTTTTGGCAAATAACTTTTTGGGATTTGGCAAAAAACATCCAAAAATAGACGATTTTATAGGAAATTATATTGCTTTATCAATAGGTAGTAGCATAATAAGACTAGAAACTTTTTTAGCAGAAGGTAAACCAGTAAAGAAATCTACTCATTGTGGCCTTACAAAAGATGAAATGGAAGTTCCAGTAATTGTTCTATCTAATAAGTAAGCTTAGAGTTATAAAAAATTAATTTAAAATGTAATATGAAAGGAAGATAAAATTGGCTGGACATGTTATACATTTAGCTGTTGCTCAAGAATATATAAAAAAACATGAAAAAGAAAAATTTGATTATAGTAATTTTATAGAGGGAGTATTATTTCCAGATAGTGTTACAGATAAATCTAAAACCCACTATGGAGAAATCAGTCCTAAAGTGAATTTATATGAATTTTTAAAAGAAAATAAATTGAACAATCAATTTAATAGAGGATATTTTTTGCATTTACTAACTGATTATTTATTTTATAATCATTATATATCTCGTATAAGTACAGATTTATATGATGATTATGATATATTAAATAGTAAATTAATAGAAAAATATAAAGTTATTATCCCAGAAAAAGTAAAAAACCAAGTCTTTTTTAAACAGGGAGCATTGAAAATTCTTTCTTTAGAATTGATGGAAAAAATGATTAAAGAAATATCTGAAATGGATATTGATATTATAACTAATAAAATTAACAAAAATCCTGAAGGCTGGAGAAATTTAATAATAGAAAAATAATAAATTATATAAAAATACCTATAAATATTTTAATATTTGTAGGTATTTTTTTCATATTTTAATACTGTAACTAAAATGATAAAGTTATGAAAGACTACAACGCGTATAAAAAATTTAGAAAAAGATAAAATTTGTAAAATTGTTTTTATATGCAAACAGGAATTAAAGGAGTATAGTAAGATTAGCAAGTATTGTAAGCAAAAGATGAAAAATACTATGTAAATATTATTTTTTTCTATTATAGGAAAGAAATTATTTAGATTTTAGGAGAAATGCAGATATGGAGAAAAGATTAAAATTAAATAAAAAAATAGGAATGCTAATAATTTGTACAATAACTATTATAATTAGTTTTATATTATATAATAATTTGAAAATAAGTATAACGCCTAATATAAGAGAATTATCAAAAGCAAGTATGGGAGCAAAAACAGGACCAATATGGGCTAAAGCAATAGGAAGTGCCGAAGGTTCTGAAATTATAAATTCAGCAGTAGATACAAAAGATGGAGGATATATAGTAGCAGGACAATTTAATTCAGAAACAGTTGATTTAGGAAATGGAATTATTCTTAACAATCAAGGTGGTACAGATGGAATGATAGTTAAGTATAATAGTGAAAATGAACTTGAATGGGCTAAACCAATAGGAGGAGAACAGAATGATTTTATAGAATCTATAGTACAAACAAATGATGAAGGATATGTAGCAGTAGGAAATTTTAAAAGTAATACTCTAGATTTTGGAAATAATATATCTGTTAATAAAGTTGTTCAAGATAGTATATATACTACAGACATGGTAATTGTTAAATACAATAATAAGGGTGAAGCTCAATGGGCAAAAAGCATAGGTGCAAAAGAAGGACACAATGATATAAAAATAATACAAAAAACTAGTGATGGTGGATTTGTTGTTGGAGGAAGTTTTAATTCACTATCAGTCAATATTGGAAATAATATAACTTTAAGCAATTCTTCATATTCCAAAGATCATCAAAATACATGTGCTTTTTTTATCAAATATAATAATAATGGAATACCACAATGGGCAAAAACTATAGGAGGGTCATATTCAAATTATATTTATTCTGTAGCACAAACAAAAGATGGAAGTTATATTGTAGGAGGACAGTTTACAGATTTAAATACAATTAATTTAGGAAATAATGTAAAATTAACTAATACATCAAGCTATTGGTCAGATAATACATCTTCTTTAAGAAAGCCAGCAGGAATGATAATTAAATATAGTAGTACTGGAACACCACAATGGGCTAAATCAATCTGCGGGAACAACTTAAATACTATTTATTCCGTTGCACAAACAAAAGATGGAGGATATATAGTAGGCGGGAAGTTTCAAGCCGAGTCAATTAATTTGGAAAGTAAAATTACATTAACTAATAAAGGATATAGTGATGGAATGATAATTAAATACAGTAGTACTGGAACTTTGCAATGGGCTAAAAACATAGGAGGAAATGCTAATGAATATATAAAATCAGTACAGCAAACAAATGATGGAGGTTACATAGTAGGGGGATATTATAATTCAGAATCTATTGATTTAGGAAATGAAGTATTATTAACAAATAATACTAGTAGTTTTGATGTAGTAATAATTAAGTACAATAGTAGTGGAATACCACAATGGACAAAAAGTATTGGGGGAAATAAATATGATTCGTTAAACTCGCTCACTTTAACAAGTGATGATGGATTTATTGTAGCAGGAAGTTTTCAAACAATTTCAATGGATGTAGGAAATGGTATAATTTTAAATAATAGTAATCAATTAGAAGACAAATCAACTAATGACGGAATGGTAATGAAATTTCTAGAATATGATTACATAGTACAATACAATGGCAATGGACATACAAGTGGAAATACGCCAAAGAGCTATCATATATTTGATACATCAAAAAATTTAACAAGTAATGGATTTAAGAGAGAATATACTGTAAAATATGACGAAAATTATACAAATAGTAACAATATAACTAAAACTGCAAAATATAGTTTTAAAAATTGGACTTCAAATGCAGATGGAACAGGAGATTCTTATGAAAATAATGAAGAGGTATTAAATTTAACATCTACAATTGGAGAAACAATAAATTTATATGCACAATGGGAAACATCAAGTGTAAATTATACACCAGAAAGAACAGGATATACTTTTGAAGGATGGTATAAAGATTCAGCATGTACAGAACAAGTAACAACTGCAGAAAATACAGTATATACACCAAAAGAAGATATAACATTATATGCAAAGTGGACTAAAAATCTTACAAAAGGAAATGTAACAATTAAAAAATATAGAACAGGAACAGAAATAGGATTAAAAGGCGCAATAATAGGTTTATTCAATCAAAATGGTGAAGCAATTTTGGGAATAGATGGAGAACAAATTAAATTAGAGACAGATGAAAGTGGACAAATTTGTTTTAGAGAATTAGAAGAAGGAACATATAAATATAAAGAATTAAGTGCTCCAGAGGGATATGTATTAAATGATACAATGTATAGTTTTACATTAAATAATGATGGTACAGTGACATATTTAGGAGATGCAGAGGGAAATAACAGAGACGGAATAATCTATAACAGAAGAGTGTATTCAGTAGCAGGAAGTGCGAAAATAAGAAAATATAGAACAGGAACCGAAATAGGCTTACAAGGAGCAGTAATAGGATTATATGACAATGAAGGAGAACCATTATTAGATAATGAAGGAAATCAAATAACAATAACAACAGGAGAAAACGGAGAAATAGGAATACCATCATTAGAATATGGAACATATAAATACAAAGAAATTGAAGCACCAGAAGGATACATATTAGACAGTACAATGTATAGTCTAAGAGTAAATGGAGATGGAAGCATAACCTTCTTAGGAGACTCAGAAGGAAACAACCGAGACGGAATAATTTATAACAGAAGAGTATATTCAGTAGCAGGAAGTACAAAAATAAGAAAATACAGAACAGGAACAGAAATAGGCTTACAAGGAGCAGTAATAGGATTATATAACGAAGAAGGAGAACCATTATTAGATAATGAAGGAAATCAAATAACAATAACAACAGGAGAAAATGGAGAAATAGGAATACCATCATTAGAATATGGAACATATAAATATAAAGAAATTCAAGCCCCAGAGGGATACATATTAGACAGCACAATGTATAGCCTAAAAGTAAACGGAGATGGCAGTATAACATTCTTAGGGGACGCAGAAGGAAATAACAGAGACGGAATAATTTATAACAGAAGAGTATATTCAATAGCAGGAAGTGCAAAAATAAGAAAATATAGAACAGGAACAGAAATAGGCTTACAAGGAGCAGTAATAGGACTATATGACAACGAAGGAAATCCACTATTAGATAATGAAGGAAAACAAATAACAATAACAACAGGAGAAAATGGAGAGATAGGAATACCATCATTAGAATATGGAACATATAAATACAAGGAAATTCAAGCCCCAGAGGGATACATATTAGACAGCACAATGTATAGCTTAAGAGTAAATGGAGATGGAAGTATAACATTTTTAGGAGACGCAGAAGGAAACAACAGAGATGGAATTATTTATAACAGAAGAGTATATTCAGTAGCAGGAAGTACAAAAATAAGAAAATACAGAACAGGAACAGAAATAGGCTTACAAGGAGCAGTAATAGGATTATATAACGAAGAAGGAGAACCATTATTAGATAATGAAGGAAATCAAATAACAATAACAACAGGAGAAAATGGAGAGATAGGAATACCATCATTAGAATATGGAACATATAAATACAAGGAAATTCAAGCCCCAGAGGGATACATATTAGACAGCACAATGTATAGCTTAAGAGTAAATGGAGATGGAAGTATAACATTTTTAGGAGACGCAGAAGGAAACAACAGAGATGGAATTATTTATAACAGAAGAGTATATTCAGTAGCAGGAAGTACAAAAATAAGAAAATACAGAACAGGAACAGAAATAGGCTTACAAGGAGCAGTAATAGGATTATATAACGAAGAAGGAGAACCATTATTAGATAATGAAGGAAATCAAATAACAATAACAACAGGAGAAAACGGAG
>CASKJV010000007.1 GCA_949388605.1 uncultured Clostridia bacterium | reverse complement strand
CGCATTTTATAAATTTAGAATTTGTATGAAATTTAGCTTGAGCGAGCACATTTTTAAATTTTTCATATTGTATTATTGCAAGAGTAATATTAATAAATTTATTAAATTAGCCCCACAAATTACAATTTATTTAACGAATTTTATTAAAGAGGTGATTCATGAAAAATAAAAAAAATTTGATTATTTTTGTTTTTATTTGTAGTATTATTTTTATAATTTGCTATTATATTTTTTGCATTTCTGGTAATAATATCAATATAAGTCAGGAAAAAGTTGTTGAAGAAATTTTAAATGAATTTAATAACTATGAAGCAAATATTGAAGTAACTGTAAGAAGCAATAAAAATGAAAATAAATATGAAATGACACAAACAGTAAATAATAATTATAGTAAGCAAGAAATAAAAAAACCAGAAAATTTGAAAAATATGATAATAGAGCTAGAAGAAAATAAATTAAAAATATTGAATTCTAATTTAAATATGGAAAAAATATATGAAAATTATAATTATATATTAAACAATTCGTTATTTTTAAATACATTTGCTAATGATTTTTCAAATAATGATTCAGAAGTTTATAAAGAAAATGGAAAAACAGTTATAGAAGTAAAACTCTCCAATAATACAAATACATATATAAAGTATAAATGTTTATATCTAAATGAAAAAACACATATACCAGAAAAGTTAGTAATTAAAGATATTACCAAAAATCCATATATAAGCATAATATATAATGATATAAAAATTAAATAATTTTTATGTTTAAATGCTATATAAAATTTTTCAACAATTCTATTCTATATGTAATTTTAATAGGAGTGAATAATATGGTAATAAAAAGAGGAGATATGTTTTATGCGGATTTAAGTCCAGTTGTTGGTTCTGAACAAGGAGGAATTAGACCTGTTTTAATTATACAGAATGATACTGGAAATAAATATAGTCCAACTGTTATAGCAGCTGCGATTACATCACAAACGGGCAAAAACAAATTACCGACCCATATAGAAATAGGATCAGATGATAATGGATTAAGATCAGATTCTGTTGTTCTTGCAGAACAAATCAGAACTATTGATAAAAGTAGATTAAAGGAAAAAATCGGCCATATCAATGACTCTAGTGTTATGAGTCAGGTTAATAATGCAATAGGAATAAGCTTCGGTTTGGAGATTTAAAAAAAGGAGACTTTAACTTTTTGTTAGAGTCTCCTTAAAAAATATTGACTTAATATATTAATAAAATAATTACTTTTGAATAAAATTAGGGAGATGAGTTTTTCTCTAAATTGATATATAATCTTTTAAATTTTCAAATTTTTTTTCTCCAATTCCACTGACATTCTTTAAATCTTCAATTGAAGTAAATAACCCATTTTCTTTTCTATATGTGATGATACGTTCAGCTAAAGATGCTCCAACTCCTGGAAGAGTTTCTAATTCATTAAGAGCTGCTTTATTAATATTTATTTTTGAATTTTTAGAGTTACTTTTAGTGGTTTCAACAATATTGTCACCATTTTCTAATGATATATATTCAACATTTTCATTATCATTTATATTTGGAATATAAAGTTTTTGACCATCTTCTAATACAAATGCAAGATTGACGTTTTGCAAATTCGCAAAATTTGTTAATCCACCAGATAAATTTATTGCATCTTCTATTCTAGAATTTTCTTCTAACTCGATTACACCAGGATTATTGACTTCCCCAGTAACATATACTTTTATTTTATTTACTCCTTTTTCTTTTTCAATATTCTCAATTTGATTTTCTATGACTATATTAGATGAAATTAATTCTTCATTTTTTGAAATAAAAAAGTTATAAATAATAATTATTAAAATAATAATTACTATTATTAATTTTATAAAGAAATTTTTTAATTTTTCTATAAAATCACTTCCTTTCTATAATTATAAAATTGGGATGTGCAATATTTCTTAGCTGTAGAATCTTTAACTTGCACACATAAGCTATACAGAGGATTTTTCAGTTGTACGATAATAAAATTTTATATTGAAATTTATAAGATTTTAGGATATGATAATTGTTGTATATATTAGATTATATAGTGAGGAATTTTATGAAGATTAAAAAGAAGGTATTATTTTTTATAATGCTTGTAATAATTAGTATTCAAAGTATTTCTTTTGCAAATGAAATTTCTATAAATTCCAGAGCAGGAATTTTAGTAGAAGTTAGTACAGGAAGAATTATTTATGAAAAAAGATCTACTGAAAAGATGTGGCCAGCATCTACAACAAAAATAATGACAGCAATTTTAGTTCTTGAAAATTGTAATTTGGACGATATGGTTACAGTTACAGAAACAGCAATTTCAAATATTCCTAGTGGATATGTTATATGTGACTTACAAATTGGAGAAGAAATTTCTGTAAAAGATTTATTAAATGCTTTAATGATAAAATCAGCAAATGATGCAGCATATGTTTTAGCTGAACATGTGGGAGGAAGTGTAAATGATTTTGCATATATGATGAATCAAAAGGCAAAAGAATTAGGATGTACTTCTACACATTTTGTAAATCCTAATGGAATACATAATGAGAATCATTACTCAACAGCATATGATTTATATTTAATTGCTAAATATGCAATGAAGAACGAAACTTTTAGAAACTTAGTTTCCACAACTGAGTATACTTTACCAATCACCAATAAATACTCAAATGAAGATAGAAGTTTTAGAACAACAAATGATTTAATAAATCCAGATAGCTCTAATTATTATAAAAATGCTATAGGAATAAAAACAGGATATACTTCACAGGCAGGTAATTGTTTAGTATCAGAATCTTCAAGAGATGGATTAGAATTTATATCAGTAGTTTTAAATGGAGATAGATTTACTGATTCAAAAAAACTGTTTGATTATGCTTATGATAATTTTACATTAACAAAAATAAAAGAAAAAAATACAGTAGTTGATACAATTGAAATTGATAATGCAACTAAAGAGACTAAAACTTTAGACTTACTTATAAATGAAAGTATTACTGTAATGAATAACAAAAATTTAGATTTCGACGAGATTATTCCTGAGATAACTTTAAATCCTGGATTATTAGCACCAATAGAAAAAGGTGAAGAGGTAGGTGTTATAAAATATAAAGTTGATGACATAGAATATAGTGCAAAACTTTTGGCTGCAACAGATGTAAAAGAACAAAAGTATTATGAAATGATTTTTTTACTGGGGATTGTATTATTGATGGGAGCATTTGTTTTAATTAATAGAAAAAAAAGAATTAAGAGAAAAAGAAGAAAGAAAAAATAGTAAATATATTATAATAGCTTGCAAATTGAATTGCAAGCTATTTTATATAAATCGAACAAAGACAAGTTACTTTAAATATATTTAAAATGTTTAAGAATATTAAATGTGCCTCTTTTGTTATATAATAGAAAATTGCTACGAAATTCATATTATATAGTAAAAGAGGCACGTTTTTATCTTAAAATAATTCTGATATAATTGATTGAGTTTCTTTTTTGTCATGAACAAAAAACCACAAATTATTATACTTTTTCGATTCTCCAGGAAGTTGTTTACTTATAATTGAATTAATATTAAATTCTGAAGCTAAAGGTATATATGGAATACAAATATCTTTTGTTAAATTAGTTTCAACATTATCAAACATAGTATTAATGATATTTTTTGCATTTTTAATATTTTTTATAGTTAATAATTGCTTTAAAGTTTCTTGCATGAATTCACGTTGTGTTCGCATTCTGCCATAATCATTATCACCATATTCAGCTGGATATGAACTACCATCATTATTGTGCCTAAATCTTAGTAATTGCTCTGCTTTAGCTCCATCAATTATTTGAGGGCCTTTTGATAGATGAATGTGTAAATCTTGAGTAGGATCATCATAATCCATATCAATTGGAACATCAAAATTTATTCCTCCAATAATATCAACAATTTTTATTAAACTAGTAGTTTTTACAATGATATAGTAATCTATATCAATAGTAGTTATATTAGATACAGCGTGTAATGTCTTTTTGATATCTTTTGTATATAATGAATTTATTTTATCGGATCCTTTGGCAGAATTTTTATTTTTTCCAATAAAAGTATCTCTAGGAATAGAAAGCATTGAAGCAGATTGATTTTGAGGATTGTAATTACATAAGATTATAGTATCAGTCAATTCTGAATCAAGGTCTTCACTCACTCCTAAAACAAGTATATTAATGCTTTGTAAATTTTCTAAATCTTCCACAGATTGTCCAAGAATTGTGCATAAAGTTCCTTTTGTTCCACCACCATTATCTTCTACTTTTTTATAAAATGAAATTCCCAAAATAATAATTGTTATGAATAACAAAAGAAAAGTATTTCTAATAAATCTTAATATAGGATGCTTTTTCCTTCTTACAACTTTATTTTTTGGGGGAGGAATTTCTTTTTTTATAGTAGAGTGTTGAATATTGTTTTTTGTATTAGTTTTTATATTTTTGGATTTATTACTTTTTTTATTTCTATTTTGACTTCTATCTTTATCAAAACTGCTATTAATTCTATTCAAAAATTCACTTCCTTATTTCTTGATATATAGAAAAACGGACTATAAACTTTGTCCGATATGTATTAGTTTTTATATAAATATTTAATTGTTTTTTATTGTAATAAAGTTCTCTAAATACAGAGTAGAGATGAACAAATTAAATATATGAGAATATTAAAGTTCTTTTGTTTTTTTATGTATTATATATTGTCTATTTATATTTTGCATAAATATTATGAAGTATTTAATGAGTAATGTTCTATTATTCAAAATTTTTTAAGGATTATATAATAGGACATTACTCAAATTTATATTTAAACTATTTATTTTATTAACAAATTTATAATAATATTATGATTATACATGAATTGTCCTAAAGTTGAATCTTCAATTGCGCTTATAATTCCCCAAGAGCTAATTAAAGGAGAAACTAAAGAAAATACTGCTAAGATTAAATATATTGTAAAAAAACCTTTGATTATACCAAATATTAAACCACCAGATTTATTAAACATTTTTATAAATGGTAAATTAGCTAGTAGTTCTACTGCAAATCTAATAAATAATAAGAAAAATCTAGAAATTATAAATAGTATAAACATAGTTCCAACTCTAATCATAAATTGAGCTAAATTTATAGCTACATATCCAATAGGGTCAATTTCATTTTTTTGCAATGCTTCTGATACGAAAGAACTGATTAATTCATAAACACCATTAGATATGGAATTTGAATTTTGAAGAATTTCTCCTTGTTCTGTTAATATTGTACCAGATAAATTTGTTTTTATACTATTTGCTAACATTTCATCTAATTCTGTATTAGCCATTATTGAATTTGCTACAGGTTTATAAAGAAGAAAGACAATAATTAATGAGATAATAAAAGTTAAAATTTTAAATATTACTGCAACAAGTCCTCTCCTATAACCCCAATAAGCAGTTGAAATAATAATTGAAATAATTACTAAATCTACTAATATTCCACCAAAAGCTACCCAATTGATTATTCCCATTTTTTCCTCCTATAAATTTATAATTTCTATTTTATTTTTATATACAATTCCAGCTATACTATCTCCTAAAACAATATTACTAATTTGTTTAGAAGAAGTGTACTTTTTTAATAACCATCCATTTGAATTAATTATTTGAACTTCATTTCCTAAATTTAGAGCTATATTATTGCCAGATACTAATAGAGACTTTGGAAGATCGCTATTTAATATATAAAGCCCTTCAGATGAAGTGTTTGTATTTTTTATAATAACCTCATATTCATAAGAAAATAAACCTGAAGATTGTTTATCAATTATTGCTATTGAGTCTTTTAAGCTAATATCAATAAATAAATCATTAGTATTAATATCATAAATTCTCTTATTTGAATCTGGAGTTACTTCTTGAATATAAGTATTAAATATACAAATGGCAGATGTCTTATCTTTATAATTAATATTTGTTATTATTTCTCCATTTTCAGATTCATAAGTATAAATAATAGAATTTTTAGGATCTGTTTGTGAAAGTTCAACTGAAACAATTTTAATATAAGATTTAATTATTGTTCCTGAATAGTCAACTTCTCCAATTGCCAGATAATTATTATTAGTTGAAATTGCAGTACAAGTTGCATAACTTGAAGATAGATAAGTTCTAAATAGTTCTGTACCATTTAAGTCAAAATATAAAACAACAGATTTGTAAATAGTATTTTTTATAATAATACTGACATAACCATTTTTATTAACATTAACTTGCGAAATTTGACCTTCAACAGTATTTTGCCATAAAATATTTGAACCAGAAATTAAATAAATTTGTTGCCCTTCTTTTTCAGCAATAACCATATATTTTTCGTTTGAAGCAATTAATGGGATAGAAATATTTACATCAAGTTCAGCAACACTTTTTCCATCAGAGGTATATTCGATAAGTTTATTTTTGCTTAATATTGTAATGTATTTATCATAAGCATATATAGATGGATTATAATCTGAATTAATTTCTATGGTATTAAGATTAGATTCTGATACTTGTTTTTTTAATAAATTAGTATCTATATTATATCTAAAAGCTTCATCAGTTGTATATTTCGCAACAATAAAAACAATAAAAATACCTATACAAATAAGAATAAATGCTTTTGTAGAAGAGCTTTTAGTTTTAAATTCATTATTATTTTTCACTTACTTTTATCACCTATAATTTTATTTCAACATAATCATAACAATTAAATGTTTTTTTGGCAAGTGAAATAGCTAAAAATATTGACAAATTAAACTTGTGAGATTATAATTAGATTGTTGTAAAGTTGCGCCTGTAGTTTAGCTGGATAGAATGTAGCGCTACGAACGCTAAGATCGGGGGTTCGAGTCCCTCCAGGCGCACCAAAAGAAGGCTGAGATATGCTTTCTTTTTTTATTGTTTTAAGAAATTATTTATATTGGGGCTCGAAAAGGACGTGCTGAAAGAAGAGAAGCAAAAACTGTTCAGTGAACAGTTTTTAGGACGCGGCTCGCCGAGTCCCTCCAGGCGCACCAAAAGAAGGCTGAGATATGCTTTCTTTTTTTATTGTTTTAAGAAATTATTTATAGTGGAATTTGAAAATGAAGAAAAAAGAAAATTCTTACAGTTTTGTGTTGACATAAGGTATTTGGGCTATTATAATAATGCAGAAAACTAAATATTGTTAGAAACGAAATAATTATTTCAATGAAAATGTTATGAAAGAGAGGCTTAATTATGGCTACAAGACAAACTATAAATACAGATTTAATGAGGGATATAAGAAATAGCATTGTTCGGAGTAGTAATTTATTAAAAGAAGGAGTTCCAATAAGTCTTGATGAAAAAACTGTTAATTCAACTAATTGTTATGCATACGCTATGGGGATTATGTATAACATTCTTACTAAACCAAGAGGTTTTTATAATCCAGGTTTCACAGAAAATGAAAGTTTTAAACTAATAGATACACCTAAAATTTTAATTAACAGAGTTAAACATGATCTGGATAATATTGGAATAAAATACAGAGAAGTAATATCTGAAAAAAAAGGTGAACTTAAAGAGAATGAGTATTTAGTTAAAATATTCATGGCAGATCCTAATGAAGAAATACCAAGAGGAGATTTTCATTTTGTTCGGCAGGACAGAAAAACAGGAAAATGGTTTCATAAATTAGGCTGGGATAGACAACCAGAAATTACTCAGTCAGCCCCAGAATGTGATGATGATTATATATCAGGATCTGAACGAGAAGATATTACAATTTGTTGTAATAATAACTTTTCATATACATATTATGAAGCGGGATATTTAGCTATTGAAGAGCTATAAAAAAGGAAAGTTTGTTTTGATTATTAAAAATAAAACTATGCCAAGATTTAACCAGTTAGATTGTGATCTAGCTGGTTTTTTCTATCTAAAAATAAAAATTTAATTGCCTGTAGTTATTAATGGCAAACTTTACAGTTTTTTTTTGAATGGACAATATAATTTTCTATATATTTTTTTAAAACTTTAGTTGACAAACTATATAAAATGTGTTAATATATTTATTGTCGTTTGGATCAGTAGCTCAGTTGGATAGAGCACACGCCTTCTAAGCGTGGGGTCAGGGGTTCGAATCCCTTCTGGTTCACCAAAAGTGATAGTTTTTATAGCTATCACTTTTTTTATTTAGCAGGAAATTGCTTTGCATCTCCTACTAAATAAAAGCTTCGCTAATTTTTGCACACAATTTTGTACAACAAAATCGGCGCTTCAAACAAATACGTTATACAGAAGAAAGACCAGCCCCTTAAAATTATTTAAAATATTTGAGTACTTTAAAAGTAGGCATTTTATTATTTTAATGCAATTTGAAAAGTACATAGACATTAGTGTATTCAAAATATACTTTACAAGTCAACATAAATATGATATATTTTTAAAGTAAATATTAACAACTTTTAATAAAATAATTAGGAGGAAAATCTTATGAGTAACGCAAAAGAACTTCGGGAAAGGTGTCACCAATTAAGTGAAGAACGTAGGGAAGAACTAAAATCTGTGTTAAATAGGTACGCACAAGAGTACTTTAGTGCTAAGCCTTGCAAGGCAGTAATAGGGAATAAAAAATGTAAACCAATACCAATTCATAAATCTATTATTGATTTTGAAAGAAAATCAATATATCATGAAGGATGCTTGGCTTGGCCAAATTTTTCTAAAGATCAACTTAGAGAAGAATTGGAGGACTTAGGATTTGTGCTTACAGAGAATTTGTATTTTTGTATTTCCATTCCCCCCATACAGAAAGGGAAAAAATTAACTTTTGCACAGAAATGGATGAGAAAGATTAATGACAATTATTCAGCATATTGTCATAATCAAAAAAAATTAGCAAATGAGCTATATTCAACATTTATTTTAGACTTATTGTCTATACCTGCTGAAGAAATTAAAATATGTAAAGGGTATACGCTTTTTTGTAATTATAAGTATAATTTTGAAAATCCAATTAGTATAAAATGTTATTCATATATAAAAAGATTAATGGGTAAAGATAGAATTTCAGAATTCTATGAAGATGGTGAGTATAAAGGAATCATTGTTTATCATTAGTAATAGAATAAATTAAAAATCTATTTAAATAAAAAATATAGCAGATAGATATTTCTATCTGCTATATTTTTTATACATTTATTAGTTATTAACAGCATCTTTTAAAGCTTTACCTGGTTTGAAAGCAGGAGCTTTAGAAGCAGGTATTTTAATTTCTTCACCAGTTTGTGGATTTCTACCTTTTCTAGCTGCTCTTTTTCTAACTTCAAGTGAACCAAATCCAACTAATTGAATTTTTCCACCTTTCTTTAGTTCTTCTGACATGATTTCTACTAAAGCGTCTAAAGATTCTTCAGCAGATTTTTTTGTTACGTTTGTTTTTTCAGCGATAGCTGCAACTAATTCAGCTTTGTTCATAAAAAAATCCTCCTTAAAATTTAACTATTAATTATTATTATCTCTTTTGTATTGAAAACAATTTATCAAAAAAAATTGACAAAGTCAAGAAAAGTAAACAAAATGTATTGGAAATGTAAGAAAAATATAATTTTAGAGTGAAAAAATTATATAAATGTGATAGAATTTAAAAAAAATGAGGTACAAAATGAAAGAATGTTGTATTACAATTAATGAAAATGAACTATATTATTATTTAGAGAAAAAGAAAATAAAAAATATAAATATTAGAATAAAAACTGATGGTAAAATATTTTTATCTTGTCCATTAAAAATTAAAATAGAACAAGCAGAAAAATTTCTCATTCAAAAATATAGCTGGATAATAAAACATCAAAAAATGATAAAAGAATACTTTAAAGATAGCGAGGATAAAGATTTTAAAGAAGGTAGTAAAAAATATTTTTTAGGAAAATTGTATAAATTAAAAATAATTCCTAGTAAAAATAATAATATTAAAATTAATGATGAAAATATTAATCTATATATTAAAGAAAAATATATTCAAAATCAAAACTATGTTGAAAAATACTATGAGAAATGTTTAAAAGAAATATCATATAAATTATATAATAAATTGGTAATTAAATATCAAAATCAAATGATTAAATATGTAAAGAACATTCCTCAAATTGAAATAAAAAAATTAAAAACTAGGTGGGGAAGTTGCAATCCTATGATGAATAAAGTAACTTTTAATCTTAGTTTAATAAAAACGCCAATAGAACTTATTGAATATGTTGTTGTACACGAGCTTGCACATTTTCAATATCAAGATCATAGTAAGAAATTTTATATTTTAGTTGAAAGATATATTCCTAATTGGAAAATTAGGAGAAAATTATTAAATAGTAAATATAATATTGTAATATGATTAAATATTAATATAAATGAAAGGAGAGTAATCTATATGAATTATTGTGAAAATTTAAGAAAATATGTAGGACACAATCCGATATTAACAGCTGGTACTATTTTAGTTGTTTTTAATGAAAAAAATGAAATTTTAATGCAACTCAGATCTGATTATAAACAGTGGGGATTTCCAGGTGGTGGATTAGAATTAGGGGAAACTTTAGAAAATACTGCTAAAAGAGAACTGGAAGAAGAAACAGGCTTAATTTTAGATTCACTTAAATTAATTGATTTAGTTTCAGGAGAGGAAACATATCGAGAATATCCAAATGGAGATAAATTGTATGACATAACAGCAATATATGAAATTACTGCATATCATGGAAATTTAAAAATAAATGATGATGAATCTTTAGATTTTAAATGGTTCTCACTAGATAATGAACCAACAAATATGCCAGATTTTATGAGAAATTATTGGAAAAGGATAGAAAAATATTATAAAAGTTAATACATAATATAAAGTATTTGTTGTAAAAAAATGCAAATCAAAATAGGAATTTATAAAATTGTAAAAAAGTATTAAAATAAAAGCTATATGTATTGACAAAAGTTAAAAATCTTTATAAAATAGTTACATCAACTTTTTATGTATACTTTTAAAAATGGAGGTGACATTTACTTTTTTAATAACCAAATTAACTTAATAACAAAGCATTTAAGATGGGAGGAAGTTACGTGTATAAGATTGATGAGACAGCTCAATATGTAATTGGTTCAGCACGGCTAGTATCAATGAATTTTGGTACTAAATTTATACCAAAACAAATTCTTTTTTTAGTACTTTATGCTATGCCAAATACTCCAATGTATAGTTATTTTATTTCAAAAGGAATAAAAGAAGAAGACATGAAAGAAAAACAATTGGAATTATTAAACGAATTGCTAATAGGTCAAGAAGAATTTGATATAGTGCCATTTTCAATGGAGGAAGTTACTTTTTTTATGGATAAGGAAATAGTAGATATCATAGAAGAAGCTGGAAAAATTGCAGTTAAAGAGTATGGTACAGAACTAATAGGAGTATCTCACTTAACAGCTGCATTTTCCAAATTGTATCCAGAAGAGTTTTCTTTAATTATGAGGACCTTTATTCCTACAATAGAAAGTAGAAATTCTGGTAGCAACATGGGAGGAATGCAAATGTTAGATTTCGAATTACCAAGAAGCCTGAGTAGCTTTTTAAAAGTGCTTAATACAGATTATGATAAAGACAGTAAGGAATGCCATATATGTGGTAGAGACAAAGAAACCAAAAGTCTTATCAAAATATTAATGAAAACAAAAAAAAGAAATGCTGTATTAGTAGGAGATGCGGGAGTAGGGAAAACAGCTTTAGTAGAGATGTTTACATGGATGATTGTTACTGGTAATTGCCCACAACAGCTTAAAGATAGCATTGTGTTGAGTCTTGACGTTAATGCTATTGTTGCAGGAACCCAGTATAGGGGGAGTGCTGAAGATCGGTTTAAGAAATTAATACAGTTTCTGGAAGAAAATCCCAAATGTATTTTATTTGTTGATGAAATTCATCTTTTACTTGGCGCAGGAGCATGTAGAGATGGAGATTTGGACTTGGCAAATGCACTAAAACCAATGTTAGCACGTGGAGAGACCAGAGTAATAGGAGCAACTACAGCCGATGAATATGAGAAATACTTTTCTAAAGATTCTGCATTAAGGCGTAGATTTGAAAGAATTGAAGTAAGAGAGCCCAAATCGTATGAAGTTTATGATATGATAAAAAATCAGATTAAACTTTTGGAGAAAGCGCATAATACAACTATTTCAAGAGAACTAGTTGATGCAGTTATCCTTAAAGCTGCTTGTTTTAATTTCCAAACTAAGAATCCAGATAGAACTTTGGATTTACTGGATAAAACCATGGTATGTGCAGAACTGGAAGGAAGAAGCGCTGTAACTGAAGCCGACATTCTTGATAACTTTAATGTCAATCAAAAGAAATTTGACAATATGAGGGGAGATATAAAAACAGCAACTGCTTATCATGAGGCTGGACATTATATACTTTACAGATTCACGGATGAACTCACAGAGATGTCAATGCTTGCTGTATCGATTATACCAGCTGAAAAGTATTTAGGTGTAAATGTATATGATATTGATTCTGATATTACACCATCCAATAACAAAAATTATTACATTCAGTATATTGGAACTTTGTTGGCTGGAAGGATTGCAGAAAAAATGTATTCAAAAACACTTACTGCAGGAGCTTCTTCAGATTTGGAAAGAGCAACAAAAATAGCAAGAGATGTAGTAACCAGATATGGTTTGGATGAGGGATTTTCTCAAAATTTTGTTGTTTTGAGTGATGACACAAATCATATGTACAATGAACAAATGATTACTGATATTAATGAGCGTATAAAAGCTATTTTGGATGAAGGCCAGAAGTATGCAGAAGAATTACTTATGGAAAAGAGCCAATATTTAAATGGATTGGCTAAAGCTCTTATTGAAAAAGGAATGTTATCAAATAACGAAATTGATAAGTTATTTAAAGAAATTGAATTATCAATGTAAAATGAAATTTTATAAAAGTAAAAAAGGAACTGTAAAAAGTTCCATATAAAAATGCGTGAACAATTCACGCATTTTTTACATTCACTTTTTTAATTAAATTATTTTACATATTATTTAGAGAAATATTTTATATATTAAATGTTGTCGAAATTTATTGCATTATGATATAATATTAAAATCAAATTTACTACTAAATAGTAGAACAAAAGAAAGGTGGAATTTAAAATGAGAGAAGAAATATATTGTCGTTGTTCTAATTCAAAATGCTCTAGAAAGGACACATGCTTAAGATTTGCTTTAAAGAAGGATCTTATAAATGGAGAAGCATGTCTTGAACTTGAAGAAGAACATTGCAGAGAAGTAAATTTTTATATAGAAAAATAAGTAATAAGTACATAATAAATTTGAGGTAATAAATGAAGAAATTAAAAACAGAAAATCAAATACTAATGATGTTAGCCTTTTTTAGTATTTCTATTGGACTATGGGAAAATTTCAGAGAATTATGGTTGCAAGATAATGGTTTTTGTACAGTAGATATTGGAAATATAATTAGTATTGGAACATTAATAAGTGTAATTGGAATACTTTTAGCAGGAAAATATATATCATTAAAAAAACTGAAAATATTTGTAACTGTTATTCTAATTCTAAAGTTATTAAACATATTTGTTTTATTAAACTTAAATAGTACAGGTAATAGTATTTTAATCAGCATTTCAATAATAATAGATGTTGTAACTAGCTATTTAGTTACAACTAGCATATATCCTTTAATAACAGTAAGTGTAAAGAATAATACTATTTATAGTAAAAGGAAATTAACTGAATATCTTTTTAGAGATTTAGGAATTTTTATTGGTGGTTTAATAATAGGAAAAAGTATTTTGGGAATTTTAGTAAATTATAATTTTTGCTTACTTATTTCTATGGTGTTTTTAGGAATTTCCGAAATATTAATACTTACAATATCTGGTACACAGAATATTGAAGCATGTAAAGAACAGAAGATATCAGTATTAAAATATATATCTAAAAGTAAATTACAATCTACATATATAATATATACTTTTATTGGAGCAATAGCATATTCAACTGCTTTAGGATTAAAAATGTTAACATTTACTAATTACTTAAACTTTACGGATAGTTCCGCAACAAATTATTTTTTAATAGTTGGATTAATAGCAGATTTAATAGGAATACTTGCGTTAAAATATTTTACTCCAAAGAATGATTACATAACAATAACTATAAAATTTGGAATAAGACTTATTTCATATACTATAGCGTTTTTTGCAAATAACATAGTTGTATATTTAATAGCTATAACATGGTCTTTATTAATTTCAACAGCATATGAAAATATTTGCGATGGATATTATATAAATGCAGTTAGCAATGAGTATCAATTTGTATATACTAATTTTAGATATATAGTGAGATACTTTGGTGAAGCTATTGGTATCTTTTTATGTGGAATAATGTTTGAAATTGGGATTAAATATATGTTAGGCTTATCTGCTATTCTTTTAACTATCCAAATTACATTGGCATATATATTAATTTATATGAGAAAACATAATATTAGAATAATATGCAAAAAAGATTCTAAAATAAAATATACAGAAAGAAAATGTGCATATGCAATTATTTATGATGATGACAGAAATATAGCAATTGCATATGATGATAAATATTTCTTTTTTGGTGGAGGAACAGAAGATAATGAAACTTCATTGGAAACACTAAAAAGAGAGTTAATAGAAGAGACAGGGTATGAGTTAAAAGATATTAAATTACTTGACAATATAATATCTTACGAATATAGTGAGGCCAGAGGTAATTTAAAAATTGTTGCAACTATATATACTGCGAAGTTTGACAAAAAAGTTACAGAACCAATAGAAAAGGATCATAAAATTTTATGGGGAAGACCAGAGGAATTTATTAATTTAGTATATCATAAGTATCAAAGAGTTATACTTAAAGAATATTCAGAATCAACAAATATTAAAAACGAAATAAAGTGTTAAGATAAATTAAAACTGAATAAAGTAATTATTATATATAGAGTTCAAATGTATTATGATTAAAATAGGATAGAAATAGCGAATAAAAATCGTAATTGACGCAATATATTGACTATGTTATAATGATTTTGTAAATAATATAATTCTAGTTTTATTTTGAGGTGATAAGATGTTAAAAAAATCAAATAAACATAATAAAGAAGAAGACAACGAAGATGAAATCGAAGTAATAATAGGTGATGAATCTGTTTTAAATATATCAGAAGTTAATGATTGTATGAATCCATTAAGACCAAAAGATTCTGTAAATAATAGAAAAAAAGTCATTATACCTACTGTTAAAAAGAAAAAAGTTTCAAATACTAATGATGAAGAAAAAGACAAAGACAATAAAGAAGAAAATGAAAACGAAGAATAAAAAATATGTAATAAAAAAATAAAGCTCTGTATAGAGCTTTATTTTTTTATTAATTTTCGTTATATGAAATTGCATCTAATAATATTACTTCATATCTATTATAGGGAATATTTTCATAGGTTTCAGAACTATAGAATGCATTTTCAGTATCAATTTTAAAGTTTTTTTGTTTTTTTATTTCAGATTCGTATATATTTTTTAGTGCAATAATTTTATTATTTTCATCATAAAATAATATAGCAAAATTAATTTCTTCAATTGTATCGTCAGAATTATTTTTACCAGTAATTTCAATTACATTTTTTCCATATTTAGAATTTACATTTTCTTGGACTGAAAATGTAATATCATTTTTGTGTGAAATATATATATTATTATAATAATCTTTTGTAATTAGAAAATCACATCTTGTATATTCTTTTGGTGTATTCTCAAAAAGTATATAATAATCTGAATTTGCCTCAATTGCATTTATAGGTATTCCGTCTATTTTTATAGGTTTATTGTCTCCATCATAAAAAATTACTTCAACTAAAAAATCATAAATAATTTCTTGATTTCCATTATGAAGTGTAATAATTAATTTTCCATCTATATCTAGAGTTTGGGAAGTAATAGTCAAATTGTTTTTTTGTGTTTCGAATTTTTCAGTTGCTTCTTTATAATGATCAAAATATTCTTCATTATTATGGTCATCATAAAATTCATCGTCATATTCATCAATAGAGTCATTATAAAGATTATCTAAAATTGATGAAAAATCGTCTTGCGTATTTGTTTTATTAGAAACTATATAAGTTCCTTTATAAAATAAGTAAAGGACAATTAGTGCAATAATAATAATTAATATAATTATTATTGTGAAAATTTTCTCATGAGAACTAATTTTTTCATTTTTTACCTTAAAAGGCTCTTCATTATCGTCTAATTCGTCAATTTCGTTAAGCAAATGTTTATTATTGTCTTTCATACTTTTCCTCCAGTATATAATTAATAATATTAATTGTATCAATATTAAATTTTTATTTCAATAGTTTTAATTTTTATTTTCTTATAAAAAATGTAAATATAAGTAAGTGACTTACTAAAGAATAATTAGCGATAATACAATATGTAGCAGATGTAGAAAAATTATCAAGATTACTGAAAAATAATTTATCAAGATGAAATATTTTAATTTTATAAAGTAAGATTTGTAAGATATGTTCTATAAAAAACTTTGAGATAATAGATATATTATGGTATAATATAAATATATAAAAAAGTAAATGAAAGTTTATAATGCAAAACTATAAATCTAAAGATAAATAATATTTATGATAAATAGGTTGTATAAAAGAAATGGAGGAGTATATTATGAATAGATTAAGTAAAATTTTTTTAGTAGTTATAATAATTTTAATTATTATAATAATAGGAATGTATATGAATATGGTAAAGGCTTCTAAAGATAGTCTTAACAACACATTAAGTAAGAATGAAGAAATCTTTAAGATAAATTCAGCTGTTGAAAGTGCAGGATATAAACTTGAAATACAAGAAAATGGTTCATATCTATTAGTTGAGAAATAAAATCCAATTACATAACTTTATTATAAAAGTATAAAAGAATGAAGCGAGTAAATCTCGCTTTTTTTATAAAAACAAAGTGTGGGTAAGGAAATCTTACAGAAAGGAGGTATTACATAAATTGAACGGCTAGTTAATTATGTATAAATATTTATGTCGATTTTACTAATGAATATAAACAAAAGTACTGTTTTTGTTATAAAATTTGTTACGAGTTATATAAGTACTCTTTTAATATACATTTTACTTTTATATGATTTCATTATATTACTTTTTTACTTTAAGTTCAAATTCTATTTCCTCTGTGTTTATTAAAACAAATTGTTGAATGCTTGCAATTAATAAAGCTTGTGCCATATTTAATGCATTAAGATATTCTTTATCCTCAAATTGAATAAATTCTTGAGTATCATTATATGGACAATATCGTGGTGGAAAATTTAGTTCGCCATGCATAAAACGTGACCTTACATTGTACATATATTTTAATCTTTTCATATAATCTTTTGGTTCTCCAAATATAGCCTTACTTTTTTCTTTGATTTGTTCTAATATTCCTTGCTTACTTCTAACATATATAGCTTCAATTACTATTATAGAGTAAAATAAGTCCTCATAAGAATAGCAATCATATATATAAGTTAGTGCACTTAATGCTCTTTCAATAGAGTTAGTAGCCATACCTTTTATAAAACCTTTTCTATGTTTTAACCAATTCCAACTTTTACTTATATTAATAATATTTATTTTAGGCCATTCATCTCTATTGGCTTCGGTAACAGAAATTAGTAAAGAACTTAATGGTTTGTTAGAATATTTGTAATGTTTATTATTTATATAAGTTTCTGTTTCTCTTATTTCTAATAATCCTGGATAACTAATATTAACTGCTATTTTAAAATTCTGTATTTGTTGATAAAAATCGTCCATTATTTTTTCTATATGAATAAGTTCAATAATATCTTTATCTTCTTCTTCAAATTCTTTTTCAACTTCATATTTATATTCTATCCTGTTAATATTCATCCTAATAAATAGAAAAATATTAAACTCTGCCTTTTTTTCTATTTTTAGTTTAACTTTCGTTTCCTTGTTATTAATTAACATTTCAGTTTCCATATCATTTAATTCTTCTAGCATTTGCTGAAACATATTATCTGTATATGTTTTTTCCTTTTCTATATCTTTCCAATATGAAGGTGTATCTATACTTAATTTCGCTTTATATTCCTTTTCTGTTCCATTGTATTCTTCTGGAAGTTTTAAAAACATTTTTTGATTACCTCTTGTCTATATTTTATTGTAAAATATTAACATATTTTTTAAACTTTTACAATATTATGAAGGATTTGAAATAAAAGTAAAAAAAAATTTATATGATAATATGCAAAATAAAATAGTACAAGATATTTGATGATTACTCATCTAAAGAGGCAAAACTAATCAATTTAGAAAGAAAAAGGCTTTTGTTTATGGTTATAATCTGTCAAACAACTTGATAATTGAATCTATGAGAGAATAAATTTAACATAAAAGGGAAATAATAAATACTTCTCTTTTTATATTCTTAAATAATTACATATAATTTTAAATACTATTGTCTAACAATAATTCTAATAAAAATCCATGTATTCCTTTATACTCAGTGATTACATAGATTTAGTTATTGTTAGACAGTTTTTTTGACAAGTCTAACAATAAATCTAACAAAAACTCTGTAACGCTGTATTAGTCTAAATAATTTAAAATAATCTCAAATGATAAAATGCCTCTTTTTAGGCATTTTGAGATACTACTGAATAATTTTGAATAAAAACAAAAAATACTGAAAACCGCTGTTTTCAGTATTTTTATGGTCGAGGTGACAGGGATCGAACCTGCGACCTCATGGTCCCAAACCACGCGCGCTACCAACTGCGCTACACCTCGATATCTTTTACAGACATTGATTATTATAACTCCGCAACTATGAAATGTCAATACTTTTTAATAAAAAATATTCTAAATTCGTATAAATTATACTAAGTTAGAAATTATAATTATAAAGTAAATAAACAAATTATATATTTACTAAATATTGTATTTAACAAATATATATTGAAAAAAAAATAATATTCTTATATAATGTTTCAAGAATTAATAATGGAGGAATACTTATGGATAATGTTATAATAAAAGATTTATATAGAAAATCAGAAAATTATTATTCAAAAGAAATACAAGTTTCTGGTTGGGTTAGAACAGTTAGAGATTCTAAAACATTTGGATTTATTGAAATTAATGATGGATCTTTCTTTAAAAATTTACAAATTGTTTTTGATAATACATTAAATAATTTTGATGAAATTTGCAAATTAACATTAAGTTCATCAATTACAGTTACTGGAGATTTAGTAAAAACAGAAAATGCAAAGCAACCATTTGAATTAAAAGCTAAAAGTGTTAAAATCATGGCACTTTCTGATCCAGAATATCCTTTACAGAAAAAGAGACATTCAATGGAATATTTAAGAACTATTGCACATTTAAGACCTAGAACTAACACATTTAATGCTGTATTTAGAGTTCGTTCAGCAGCATCATATGCAATACACAAATTTTTTCAAGAAAACAATTTTGTATATGTTCATACACCAATTATTACAGGAAGTGATGCTGAAGGTGCAGGAGAAATGTTTAACTTAAATACATTTGATTTACAAAATGTAGATAAGACTGAAGATGGAGAAGTTGATTTTTCAAAAGATTTTTTTGGAAAACCAGCACATTTAACTGTTAGTGGACAGCTTAATGTTGAAACATATGCTTTTGCTTTTAGAAATGTATACACTTTTGGACCTACTTTTAGAGCCGAAAACTCAAATACTGTAAAACATGCAGCAGAATTTTGGATGATTGAACCTGAAATTTGTTTTGCAGACTTAAAAGATGACATGGATTTAGCAGAAAACATGCTTAAGTATGTAATTAATTATGTTTTAGAAAACTGCCCAGAAGAAATGGAATTTTTTAATAATTTTATTGATAAAACATTACTTGAAAGACTTCATAATTTAGTAAACTCTGAATTTGGAAGAATTACTTATACTGATGCAATTAAAGAACTAGAAAAACATAACGATAAATTTGAATATAAAGTATCTTGGGGAACAGATTTACAAACTGAACATGAAAGATACTTAAGTGAACAAATTTTCAAAAAACCTGTATTTGTAACTGATTATCCAGCAGAAATAAAAGCATTTTATATGAAATTAAATCCAGATGGAAAAACTGTTGCAGCAACAGATCTTTTAGCTCCTGGAATTGGAGAAATAATTGGTGGAAGCCAAAGAGAAGATAGTTTAGAAATTCTGCAAAGTAAAATAAAAGATTTAAATATGGATGAAAAAGATTATTGGTGGTATTTAGATTTAAGAAAATATGGAAGTGTTCCTCATAGCGGATTTGGGCTTGGATTTGAAAGATTAATAATGTATATTACTGGTATGCAAAACATTCGTGATGTAATACCATTCCCTAGAACACCAAAAAATTGTGAATTTTAATAATGGAAATAAAAAATTATTAATAGAGCTATAAAATAAAAAATTTTATTAGCTCTATTTTTGTTTTTATAATAGAAACTGAGAAAAAATTCTATATACAAAAAATATTTTATATCGTAAATATACTGTTTCAAACTACTAATATTATTTATTTAAATTTTACCAAAAATGATTTACTAGTATATGTTTATATGATATATTTTAACTGCAAATTTTAATACATTATATTAATAAAAAATACAATTAGGAGAAAAAATATGATAATTGGAATAGATATAGATGGTGTACTAATAGATGATGATACTTATAGATTAGATAATATGGCAAAATATTGTTATGAAAATGAATTGCCTAATATAGATAACCCATATAGTTATGAAAAAAAATGTAATTGGACTTCAGATATATACGAAGATTACAGAAAAAAATATTTTTTTTATTATATAAAAACAGCACCTGTAAGAGCGTATGCATCAGAAATAATAAAAAAATTACATGATGAAGGACATAAAATAATTATTATAACAGGGAGATATAAAACACAAGAAGATTCAGAATTGGGTAATCAAATGAGACAAGATACTGTTAATTGGTTAAATAGTAATAATATTATTTATGATAAAATATGTTATGCTCATTTTCCAAAAAATAAAGAAGTGATTGAAAATAATATAGATATAATGATTGATGATGCTCCAGGTGTGATTTCTGAAATTGCCAAATTTGCAACAGCATTTTGTTTTGATAATAGATATAATAGAGATTTAAATGTTAAAAATATGGTTAGAGTATTTAGTTGGTATGATATTTATAGAAAAATTAAGGAACTTTCTTAAACATAAATAACAATAATAAAAACAAAAATATTATTATTGTTTTTAAATATTATTCTTTTTATAACTAAATATAAATTTTTAAAAAATTGATTTTTTGTAATATAATTCTTGACAAATTGTAATAATACTATTATAATAGTACTTGCTTTAGTTATGGCGACGTAGCTCAGTTGGCTAGAGCATCCGGTTCATACCCGGCAGGTCGTAGGTTCAAGTCCCACCGTCGCTACCAAAAGCATTTATACTGTAGAATTTCAGAAAATGAAATTCTACAGTATTTTTTATTTCCCAACTTAGTTTATTATAATTATATAGATATTCATAATAGCACAAAAAAATTGAAGTAATTATAATTACTTCAACCTACATCAATAACCGAAAAATATTTAGAAATTTTCCGCTGTAGTATTATATGTGTAATTATATTTTAAGTCAATGAAAATATAAAGTTTTATTTTCAAATCTGTTTATAGATTATCATATACATTGAGATATGAGTTGTAAAAAAACGTTTAGGCATACCTATAGCTAAGCTGTGCGATATATACTTTTATTCAAAATCATATTTTTCAATGGAAGTTTATGATATAATATTATTGGTCAAATGTTAATTTGAAAGTGAGATAATATATTATGGATTTAAAGAAAATAGAAAATTTATTGAATAGGAGAAAATAGAAATGAAAGATTTAAAAGAATTAGTGAAATTATTTAAGGAGAATCCAATACGAATAGTTACAACATTAGTAGCAATGGTTATAGGAGTAATTTTAGGAGTTATAGCATTTTATAATGGTTGGTTAGGATAATAATAAATTACAATTTATTAAAGAAGCTAAAACAAAACTAACTATTAGCTGAGTTTTTTATATAAACAATATAATGAAATTAATAAAAAGGAGTTAATTGTTATGACTGAAAAGAAACTAAAAAATACTTCAATTCACTATTGGATTAATGATACCAAAGCTGGAAGTGCAATAATATTTATTCACCCTGCTTTTGGAAATCATACTTGTTTTGATTCTCAATTAGATTACTTTAGAAATTATAGAATTATCACAATAGATTTAATAGGACATGGTAAGTCAATAGGAAAAGGAACAATCGAAGATACTGCTTTATATATAAATCAAATTATGGAAATAGAAAAAATTGATAAAATCAATTTAGTAGGAGTATCTATTGGAGCAGTATTGGTTCAAGATTTTGCAAATAAATATCCAAGCAAAGTATCTTCTCTAACTTGTATAGGTGGATATGATAATAATAATTTCGATAAAGCTTTACAAAAAGGTAATACAAAACAACAAATGAAAATGATGTTAAAGGCAATGTTTTCTATAAGGGCATTTGCTGAAGATAATAAAAAAATATCAGCATATACAAATGAAGCACAAGAGAAGTTTTTCCAGATGAATTTGAAATTTAAAAAGAGTTCATTTAGATATTTTGCAACACTTTATAAATTAGTTAATAAATATAAAACACCAAAAAGGGATTATCCACTTTTAATTGGAGTTGGCAAATATGATAATGATATGGCAAAAAAAGCATCCGCTATTTGGCATGAATCAGAGCCAGATAGTAAATATATAGAATTTTCTGGGGCAGGACATATAGTTAATATGGACACACCAGAACAATTTAATAAGGTTTTAAAAGATGTAATTAGATAGATACTAATTACATTTTATCTTTATAAAATAATAAATTATATAACTATAAATAATTATAACAAATTATATATAATTATTTATAGTTATAATTCTTTCTAAACTTTCTCCTAGATTATATAGTAAAAGGTTAGGTATTACTAGTCTTTGCAAACTTTGTGAGGTTTGCTTTAAGAACATCTATTAAAGTGTATTTAGACTTAACATTATAAATAATATTGATATGACAAATGCACTTAGTAAACAATTAATTGTCTCCATTTTCATTCTTAATTTTTCTTCTTAATAAAGTATTTATATTCACTTAATAAGGAGACTACAAAATTTAAATTATATTAATAGTGAATTATATTTTGTGTTAAAAATTAATAATATGTTTTAAAATTATTGATTTAATAGTATTAATGATAAAACGCTTAAGCTATATTTATGAATTTTTATATAATTATTTTAATATACTTTTTGTAGAAATAATGTTATAATTTTAGCGATAACTTATTAATTGTTCAAAATATTGGTATATATTATTCAAAAAATATATAAATTTCAAACAAATCAAAAATAGAAAAAATGAAAAATAAAGATAATTAAAAGGAAATAATATATGGAAAGATTAAAAAAATTTTTATTAGAAAATTGGAAATGGATAATTTTATTTATTTGTGTAATTAGTTTTATATTTCTAGTAGAAGATGTTATGGATTCAGATATTATGATCTTTGATACTAAATGCTATAAATTTATTTCACTACATCTAATATCAGATGTTATGACACCTATTGCGAAATTTATTACGAATTTTGGAGGACCATATTGGTTTGTAGGATTTACTATATTTTTATTATTTATAATTAGAAATAGAAAAATAGGAATAAGTATTTTATTAAATTTAAGTATATCAACATTTACAAATTATACTTTAAAACAAATATTGCACAGACCAAGACCAACAGAATTTAGAATTATAGATGAAAGTGGCTATAGTTTGCCATCAGGACATTCAATGGTAAGTATGGCTTTTTATGGATATTTAATATATTTAATTTATAAAAAGATTAAAAATAAATATATAAAAATAAGTTTAATTGTTTTTTTGAGTATACTGATAGTAAGTATAGGAATTAGTAGAATTTATTTAGGCGTTCATTATACGAGTGACGTTATTGCTGGATTTCTTGTAGCAATATCATATTTGATTATATATACAAATACAATAAAAAAAGTTGTAATAGATAATAAAAAACAAACAAATGAAATTAAATAATGAAAGTGAAACATTATTTATATCACACTATGAAAATATATTAATGAGTAGAGTTGATTTTTTATAAAAAAACCAGCCCAGAGAACAAATACAAGTCACTTAAAAATATTAAAGTGCTTGAGAATGCTAAAAATAGCTCTTTTGTTCTATTATAGGAAGTTGACCTACAATTCTTATAATAGAACCCCTGCGGAAAAAATGTATAAGGAGAACGTTTTATGAATAATAATGATATTGCTATTTTAATTCCTGCATATAATCCTACAATAGACTTGATTGAAATTGTAGATAATCTTGTAAAAAGGGATTTTAAAGTTATAGTTGTAAATGATGGAAGCAATAATGAAAGCATAGATATATTTAATAAACTTAATAAAAATATTATTCTTTTGAAACATGAACAAAATATGGGAAAAGGGCAAGCATTAAAAACTGGTTTTGAATATATTATAAATAATATATCTTGCATTGGAGTTATTACAGTAGATGCGGATGGTCAACATATTTTAAAAGATATAATAAAAGTTGTTGAAAATTTAAGCGGTAATGAAAATTCTATTATATTGGGAAGTAGATTAGATACAGATAAAATGCTATTTAGAAGTAAATTAGGGAATTGTTTAACAAGAATTGTATTTAAATTTGCTACGAAAACAGATGTATTTGATACACAAACAGGATTAAGAGGGATTCCATTTAAATATTTAAAAGATTTATTAACTATTGAAGGGCAGAGATATGAATATGAAATAAATATGTTACTATATTGTACTCAAAATAGTTTTAAAATTAAAGAAATACCAATTGAAACAATATATTTAAATAATAATAAATCATCAAGTTTTAATGTTATAAAAGATTCTTTTAAAATATATAAATGTATATTGAAAAATTCAAATTGTTTTACAGGTATATTGTATACACTTTCTGCTATAATATCTTTTTTTATAGATTTTTTGTTATTAATTACAATATATAAATGTGTTAAAAGCTCATTTAGCGAAGATATATCATTGCTAATAAGTGTAGTATTTGCAAGAACTGTAAGTTCCTTATTTAATTTTTTATTCAATAGAAACATAGTATTTAGAGATAAATCTAATATTCTTATTTCGTTTATAAAATATTATTTGTTAGTAATATTTGTATTAATTGTAAATTATATATTACTAGATATATTAGCAGTAAAATTTTCTTTTAATTTAAAACTTTCAAAATTATTAGTTGAGTTAATTATTTTTATAAATAATTATATAATACAAAAATTATTTATATTTAAAAATAGAAAACATATATAAAAGAATGCCCCAAAATGTTAGTAGATTAGCATTTTGGGGTTGGTTTTATTTAGTAGAAATTCATCTGGACTTTCCTACTAAATAAAGGCTTACGCCAGCTTTTGCAGACAATTTTACTTTGTACAGATAAATTATGCATAGTTTATAATAAGTGGAGCCGAAATAATGGCTATTTTATTATTTCCTATTACTTTTTATAACTAAACTAAAAATTGATATAATAATTAATAATATTCCTGCAATTAAATATAATTTTGTATAAAAAGAATGAGCACCACAAATTTCCAATATTCCTTGAACTGCACTTCCGATAGTAAAAGTACAGACTCCAGCATTGTATAAATTATAGAATACTTTATTATAATTTAAATGTAATTTACTTATAATAAAATAAGGAATTGTTCCTAAAATAAGAGGAATAAAAGCTAAGTATTTCATGTAATTAGAATTTACTCCAAAACTTAATTTTAAATAGATAAAACTAAATATGAAGCATATAATTGATATTAATATATATATTAATATTGTTTTTTTTATTGATTTCTCTTTAATATCCGATGTAGACAATATCACTCACTCCTCTCTCATATCCAGGTGATGGTTTATTTATTACTTGTCCATTAAAGTACATAGTTGAAGAACTTCCACCATCTAGATTATAGGCATTTTTACAACCTAAGCTTAACATATACTCTGCTAGCTCAGACATTGTTATACCTGCACTTTCATCACTTCTTCCATCTGCACAAAGAATAATATAATGTAATGGTTCTATTAATCCAATTGCTGTTCTAGGATTTCTTGTTTCATCTTTTGTTCCATCTTCATTTTGATCATCTTCATTTTTAGTTATTTTACTATTTTCAATTAGTTTTGGACCAAATGTATATACTTGATAAATATTTTTATTTTCTTTTTGTGCTTCAATGATTTCTTGTTCCAAAGTGGTTTTTCTTTCTTCGATCATTTTGAAACTACCATCATCATATATTATTAATCCATCATCTCTACCAGTAGGTCTTGCTGTATTTCTATATGTAATGCTATTTCTTAAAACAAAACCATAGTCTCTAAATCCATAAAAGTCACCATTTACAGCAAAAATGGCATTAGAATTTTTTGCTATTTGAGATGTAGGTTCTTCTACATTTCTACCAAATTTATTTGAAGCAAAAGCTGATTTTAAATATTTTATATTACTCAATTTAATATCTACTACATATAATTCTGAATCGTACTTTCTATCATGTTTTATATTAATAGATATATTTTTGTCTTCATATTTATTATCTTGAATTATTTTTTCAGTATTATCATATTCTTCTTGATTAAATATATTTCCATTAACTTCAATAATATTTTTTTCCAGAACTAATGCATCAAGAATTACAAAAATTGTGAACGAGATAATAATTAACATATATATAAGTGCAAAACAGTGGTCTTTAAAAAAGTTTTTTGGTTTGTCCATTTTTTTACTCCTAAAATTAAGATAATTGTTCTATAAATTTATATCATATTATTTAAAAAATGAAAATAACAAATTAAATAATAATTCACAATGATTATAAAATGTTGGATGTTAATATTTAAGCTTTAAAGAGTAGCCTTAAATATATGAAATATCAGCGTTTACAAGGAATTTGTTGTTGACAATAATGTAATTTCATGTAATAATATAAGAATATAAAAATAGTGTTTTAAAGAAATTGTACAAAACTTTATATGCAATTAAATTTATAGGAGTAAAATATGAAACTTAGCAAAGAACAAGCAATAATTGAATCTATGCTTTTTGCAGCTGGAAGAGAAGTAAATATAAAAGAACTTATGAATGTTTTAGAACTAGGTGCAGATGATATAGATAGAATAATTCTAAATCTTAAATCTGAATATGATTCTAGAAATAGTGGTATTGAGATTATTAAAGTAAACGATTCATATCAATTGTGTACACGAAAAGAATATTATGAATATATTTATCCATTATTTGATAATAGATCAAAACCTAATATTTCTAATGCTGCTTTAGAAACTTTAGCTATTATTGCATATAATCCTAATATTACCAGAGCAGAAATAGAAGCAATTCGTGGTGTTAATTCTGATGGTACAGTATATAAATTACTAGAGTATGACTTAATAGAAGAAGCTGGAAAACTTGATGCTCCAGGTAGGCCAAATATATATAAAGTTACAAATAATTTTATGAAAATGTTTGGAATATCTAGTTTAGAAGAATTACCAGAATTACCTAGATATAAATTAGATGAAAATGAACAAATTGTTATAGATGAAGTAATGGAGGCTCCAATGCCCGAAAGGGAAGACGAAGATATTGAAAATAAGGAAAATAATTAAGAATAAAATATCATATATATAATACAAAAATATTATATATAAATTGGAGGTTAAATTATGGGAAAAGAAGAATTTGTAAAAGAAATAACAAATATAGATGATGATTGTGTACAATGGTATACAGATGTTGTAAGAAAAGCTGAACTTGCAGATTATACAGATACAAAAGGGTGTATAGCTATAAGACCTTATGGTTATGCAATTTGGGAAAATATACAAAAATATACAGATCAAAAATTCAAAGAAGTAGGTGTAACTAATTTTTATATGCCAATTCTTATACCTGAAAGCATGTTGCAAAAAGAAAAGGATCATGTTGAGGGTTTTGCACCAGAAGTAGCTTGGGTTACTATGGGAGGAGAAGATAAACTTCAAGAACGCCTTTGTATAAGACCAACTTCAGAAACTATAATATCAACAATGTATTCAAAATGGGTAAAATCTTGGAGAGATTTACCAATATTAGGAAATCAATGGTGTAATGTATTAAGATGGGAAAAAGAAACAAGACCATTTTTACGTTCAAGAGAGTTTTTATGGCAAGAAGGCCATACTGTTCATGAAACTGCTAAAGAGGCAGAAGAAAGAACAAAAATGATGCTTAATATATATTCAGATGTTATAGAAAAATTATTAGCAATTCCAGTATTAAAGGGAAGAAAAACTCCAAAAGAACAATTTGCAGGAGCAGATAGTACATATACAGTAGAAACAATGACTTATGATGGAAGAGCATTACAAGCTGGAACTTCTCATTATTTTGGTCAAAACTTTACCAAACCTTTTGAAATAAAATTTCAAAATAGAGAAGGAAAAGAAGAATATGCTTATCAAACTTCTTGGGGAATTAGTACAAGATTAATTGGAGCATTAATTATGGCACATGGAGATAACAGAGGATTAAAATTACCACCAAAAGTAGCTCCAATTCAAGCAGTTATAGTTCCAATTGCACAACATAAAGAAGGTGTTTTAGAAAAAGTAACAAGTATTTATAATAATTTAAATAAAAACTATAGAATGAAATTAGATGATAGAGATAATTATTCTACAGGATTTAAATATAATGACTGGGAAATGAGAGGAGTACCAGTTAGAATTGAAATTGGTCCAAGAGATTTAGAAAATAATCAAGCAGTTTTAGTAAGACGTGATAATGGAGAAAAAGAGATTGTAGAACTTTCAAATTTAAATGAAAGATTAGGTACTCTATTAGAAGAAATTCAAAATAGCATGTTTAATGAATGTTTAAAAAGAATGGAAGAAAAAACAACAATTGCATATACTTTAGATGAAATGTTAGAAAGTTTAGAAAAAAATCAAGGATTCATAAAAACAATGTGGTGTGGTGATGTAGCTTGTGAAGATAAAGTAAAAGAAGTTACAGGAGCTCACTCAAGATGTATGCCATTTGAGCAAGAACAATTAGCAGATATATGCCCAGTTTGTGGAAAGAAAGCTACAAAAATGGTTATATGGGGAAGACAATATTAAAATTTTACAACAAAGAGATTTTCATAATATGATTTTGATATTAAAACTGTGATTAAATCTGCCAAAGACTTTATATAATATAAAAACGTGTAACTAAAAGTTACACGTTTTTTTGTGTTAACAGAAAAGTAAATTATTGTTTGTTCTATAGTAAATAATTTAGCTGTTACACAATATAAAGTTTTTAAATAATATTATACAGTTAATTTTTTTATTTGACGAATTTCATCATGTAATTTTTGAATATGTTTTTTCCTTTCTGTGTATGCTGTTTCTAATTCTTGAATCATTTGAGGAACTTTATCAAGTTGTTCTTGTGGTTTTAAATAATATTTGGCTTCTTCTATATAATATTGTTTTTTCTCAGGGGTACTAGCAGCCATCATTCTATCATAATATTTTTTTGTACCACTAAGTCTTGAAATTTCTTTCTTTAAGAATTTTACATAGTCTTCTCTAGCATATATTTCATATTCAGTATCATAAATTACTACTTTAAATAATGCTTTTAGAATTTTTTTATCTATTTTTCCAACTCCACCAGTTTTAAATATTCTAGCAGTATCTGATATAGATTTTGGATTAGTAGGATGAGCATGGTCAATTAATATATTTAGAGCATCAATAATACCAATGTGAGTTTT
This sequence comes from uncultured Clostridia bacterium, assembly GCA_949388605.1. Classification (GTDB taxonomy): domain Bacteria; phylum Bacillota; class Clostridia; order TANB77; family CAG-508; genus Scatovivens. The sequence continues at coordinate 58,665 of CASKJV010000007.1, read as the reverse complement.
ATATTGACGTTTGGCAGTAATGGCTTCAAATTCATCAGCAACTCTTATAATTTGAGCTTCGTATGGTATTTTATTTCCTAATATTCCATTAGGATAACCAGTTCCATCTAATGCTTCATGATGATATAAAGCACCTGCGGCATATGGTCGTAATTTTAAATCTTTCATACAAATTTCATATCCAATAGTAGTATGTGTTTTCATTATTTCATATTCTTCATCAGTCAATTTTGAAGGTTTCTGAAGTACTGAAGGTGGAATGAAAATTTTACCAATATCGTGAAGATATGCACAGGTTGTTGTATAGATAGTAAATCCTTCTGATAAACGAAGTATTTCGCACAGTCTACATGAAATATTAGCAACATTATCAGAATGTTTTCGAGTAATGTTATCTAATCCATCCAACATTTTTAATTGATAACGTATAGTTTCGTCTAAGTTATAAGATTTTAGAGAAGTACTATTATAAAAATCAAATTGTTCTTTCATTAAAACTCCTTATTTATTATTTTTGAAAAAATATTTTAGTTTAAATTTTTAAATATATTATAAAGTATTATATACTAATTTATTTTATATCTTAATATTTTTTTGGTCAAGTAATTTATAATTATTGTTACAATTTATAAATAGTAATAATAAAACAGAAATTTATTATTAGCAATTATAGTATATACTAATACTAAAAAGTGCTTGAAAAAAATGTGAATGTATAATATTATATAAATGATTTTTTGTAAAAGAGGAAATAAAATATGTTTTTAAAAAGACTAGAAATGCATGGCTTTAAATCTTTTGCTGATAAAACAGTTTTAGAATTTATGCCAGGAATTACAACAGTAATTGGACCAAATGGATCAGGAAAAAGTAATATATCAGATTGTATTAGATGGGTACTAGGAGAGCAAAGTATGAAATCTTTAAGAGGTGCAAAATCTGAAGATATAATTTTTGCTGGAACTCAGAATAGAAAATCTTTAGGATATGCAGAAGCATCTATTGTAATAGATAATTCTGATTCAAAATTACCTATTGAATATAATGAAGTAATAGTTACAAGAAGAATCTATAGAAGTGGAGAAAGCGGATACTTTATTAATAAAACTCCTTGTAGATTGAAAGATGTTTTAGAACTATTTATGGATACTGGTATAGGAAAAGATGGTTATTCTATAATTGGACAAGGAAAGATTGATGAAATACTAAGTAATAAATCTGAAGATAGAAGACGTATATTTGAAGAAGCTGCTGGAATAGTAAAATATAGAACTAGAAAAGTTGAGTCTGAAAGAAAATTAGAACAAGTAAAACTTAATTTATTAAGAATAAATGATATTATTTCAGAAATTGAAAACAATATAGGACCTTTAAAAATCCAGTCAGAAAAGGCCAAGAAGTTTTTAGATTTAAGAGAAAACTTGAAAACAATAGAAGTAGGATTGTTTTTGTATAATATAGAAAATTATAAAAAACAGACACAAGAAATTCTTGAAAATATTGATATTTTTGAAACACAAAAAGTTAAAGAGGAAGAAGATTTAAATGCTATTCAACTTGAAAAAGAAAATTTGAGAACTTTGGTTGAATCATTAATTGAAGAAATAGAAAAAACTCAAAATTTAGGTTTTGAAGGAAACAGACGTAAAGAGCAATATAATAGTGAAATTGCAATTTTTAGTGAAAAGATTTCTAATAATAAGGAAAATTATGAAAGATATGCTGGTGAAATTGAAGATTTAGAAAATCGTAATAAAGAACTAGAAGAGGAAAAAAATCAAAAGATACAAAAAAGAGATAATCTTTTCAATAATAAAGAAAAATTTGAAACAGAACTAAAAGAAAAAGAAGAAGAATTAGCAAAATATTCTGAAACTCTATCTAATAAAGAACTAGAAATCGAAGAAAAAAAGAAGATTGTACAAGAAAATACTGATAATAAATATCAAATAATCTCAAATATAAATACAGAAAAAGCTAATTTTGATAATCTAAATAAAAGAGAAAATCTATTAAAAAGTGAAATACAAGAAAATATATCCGAACTTGATGCATCTAGAACTAGCAAAGAAGAATTAGATAAAAACTTTTATGAAGTAGAAAAAAAGAGAAACGAATTTTCAAAATTATTAGAAAATATGAAAAGCGAAAAAAATCAGAGCTCAGAAAAATTAAGAGATTATGAAACAAAAATAAATGCATATCAATCAGAATATAGAATTAAAGAATCTAGATATAAATTTTTAGTAGAAACAGAAAAAGAAAAAGAAGGATATATAAAAAGTGTAAAACACTTAATGGAAGCTGTTGAAAAAAATAGTAATTTATCTAACGGAGTACATGGTGTTTTAGCAAATCTTATTTCTGTTGATAAACAATATGAGACTGCAATTGAAATGACTTTAGGAGGAGCTATTCAAAATATAGTTACAAATTCAGAAGAAGAAGCTAAGAAATTAGTAAATTATTTAAGAGATAATAAAATTCGGAAGAGCATCATTTTTACCAATAAGTTCTGTTAAAGGACAAAAAATAAATAATGTAAATACTAAAGGAATAAATGGTGTAATAGGAATTGCTTCAGACCTAGTTAAAGCAGATAAAAAATATGAAGGAATAATTTTAAACTTATTAGGTAGAACTGTAATTGTAGACGATATTGATAATGCTGTAAAACTTGCAAAGCAGAATTCTTATAAATTCAAAATTGTAACATTAAAAGGTGATGTAATAAATCCTTCAGGTGCAATAAGTGGTGGTTCAGTAGCAAGTAAAACAGTTAGTATTTTAGGAAGAGGAAAAGAAATTAAAGAACTTAAGAAAGAACTTGTTGAAATAAAAAATAAAATTAGTAAAGTCCAAAACGAAAAAGAACAATATGAAGATAGTATATCAGAAATTTTAGAAAAATTTGAACAAACTCAAAAAGACTATCAAGAATTAGAAATTGTTTATGCTACCAAAAAACAAAAAATAGATACTATAGATTTAGAAATTATAAAGTTAGAAGCAAAACTTGCTAAAGCAAGAGAAGATTTAGAAAATGTTAAACAAGAAAAAGAAGAGAACTTAAATAAACAAGATGAATTAGATAAGAACATTATAGAAATAGAAGAACAAAATAGTAAATTAAATGAAATAATTGATGAATTTATAAATTTAAATAAAGATAATCAAAAATATATTGATGATTTAAATTTTGATATTACAAATTTAAAAATTTCTGTATCATCTTTTGATGAAAGTGAAATATCAATCAATGAGATGATGGATAGAATAAATTTAGACATTGAAAATAACAATACAAGTATAAGTAATAAGAAAAATTTAAGAGAACAGATATTAGCAGATAATATAGATATAGAAAACAAAATTGAAGAATTGAAAGTAAAAATAACTGATTTAGAACAAGAAATCTTAGGTAGTACAGATAAAGTTGAAAAATTAAAACAAGAGAGAATTTCGAAATCTGAAAAATTAAATGATATAGAAAAGAATATTGAAGAACAAAATACTAAATTAGAAGATATTAAGAATCATATATCAAAATTAGATTTAAAGAAATCAAAAATTGAACTTGAACTAAATCAAGTTATTGATAAAATGTGGGAAGAATATGAATTAACACCAAATACAGTAGGTGAAACTAATAAAGTAGAAAATCCTACAGCAGTTCAAAAACAAGTTAATAGTATTAGAAGTGAAATTAGAGATTTAGGAAGTATAAATGTTGATTCAATAAATGAATATAAAGAAACAAAAGAAAGATATGATTTTATGTGTGAACAGAGACTTGATTTAGAAGCTTCAAGTAATAAACTAAAAAAAGTTATATCTGAAATGACAGAAACTATGAAAGTTCAATTTGCAGAGCAATTTAAAATAATAAATAAAAACTTTAGTGATGTATTTAAAGAATTATTTGGTGGAGGAAAAGCTGAATTAATTCTTACAGATACAGATAATATTTTAGAATGTGGAATTGATATAACAGTTCAACCACCTGGAAAAAAATTACAGAATATGATGTTGCTATCTGGAGGAGAAAGAGCATTTACAGCTATTGCATTATTATTTGCTATTTTAAAAATAAATCCAGCTCCATTCTGTGTTTTAGATGAAATTGAAGCAGCTTTAGATGATGTTAATGTATATAGATTTGCAGAATATTTAAGGAAATTTTCTAAGGCATCACAATTTTTAGTTATAACACATAGAAAAGGTACAATGGAGGCAGCAGATACAGTTTATGGAATTACAATGGAAGAAAAAGGAATAAGTAAATTGTTATCAATGAAATTAAAATAAACTTTATAATGATTTTAAGAACCAATCGTGTTAGTTTAACAAGATTGGTTCTTTTAACTTATGTTTATGCTCTTTTTGCTGTGGTAAGTGAGTAATATAGCTAATGTTGAAATTTGTATTTTTTGATAAAATAATGAAAAAATGGATATATTAATAATATGCTAATATAATTCATATTATATTAGTATACCTAATAAAAAATAGTTTAATTTGTTATTAGAAAATTCGTTATTAATAAAATTTTTGGGATAATGTACTCAGAAAAAGTAAAAAACTAATTAAATATGTGTTCATAAAAACCACTTACAAGAAAAAATGATATAATCAACATGTTAGAAAAAAGGAGTAAATAAGAGTAAAAAAGAGATTTTGAAAGTAAACAATAAAATTGTGCTAACATAAAAAAGAAAATCTTATTTAAAGGTAGATAAAATTGTTTTATTCCAAAAAGTTTTCCTTGAAACAGGGATTGATTTATGATAAAATATTGCTTAGTGACGAATTTTAAAAAAGCATAAAGGAGAGTGAATTTTATTTTAAAAAATTGGGTTAAATATTATACGAAAGAATCTATCAAAACCCTAAAAATAATCGCAATTGGTTCAGCTTTAGTATTAACTATAGCATGTGTAAAATATAAACCTGCTTATAAAGTCACATTGGCAGGAGATACAATTGGATTTATAGAAAATAGAAATTTAATAGAAGCTAAAATAGAAAAATATATAAATGATACTACTGGAAATATAGCATTTAGAGAAATAAGTGAATTGCCAGAGTATGAATTTAAACTTATAAATAGGGAAAAAGAAACAGAAGAAAAGAATGTTATGCTAGCAGTACAAAATATGACAACAACAACTTACAGAGCATATGCAGTTACATCTGATGGAGAACAAAAAGCTGTTGTTAGTACTCAAGAAGAGGCTGATAGTATAATAAATGAAATAAAAGCAGATTTAAACACAGAAATTGATTTAAAATTAGGAATAGTTGAAATATATACAACTGAGACTAATGCATACTCAAAAGAAACTGCAACAACTGCATTAAATGAATTAAAAGTAGCAAAAGTTACTGAATATGAAACAAAAAAGGCAGAAGAAGAGAGAGCAGCAAAAGAAGCTGCCAAGAGAGCATATAGTTCTTCAAGAACTAGAAGTTATGCAACAACAGCTACATCAGCTCCTTCGGGGAATTTAAATGGTATGCAATTATCAATACCTGTAAATGGTTCAATTTCATCTAGATTTGGTTCTAGAAGTGCTTCAAGGTCAACAATTCATACTGGACTTGATATATCAGCATCTGCAGGTACAGGAATTAGACCAATATCTGCTGGAACAGTAATATATTCAGCATATAAAGGATCATATGGTAATTTAGTTATTATTGATCATGGAAATGGAGTTCAATCTTATTATGCACATTGTAGTGCTTTATATGTGTCAGTAGGTCAATCTGTTGACGCAGGTTCTACAATAGCTGCTGTAGGATCAACAGGAAACTCAACTGGACCACATTTACATTTAGAAATTAGAATTAATGGTAGTCCAGTAAATCCACAAAATTATTTATATTAATAATTAAACTAGTATCAAATATAAAATGAAAGTGAACTTTAAAATAGTTTACTTTCATTTTTTTATTTAGTAGAATGTGCTTTGCACTCCTACTAAATAACAGTTTTGTCAATTTTTGCACACGATTTTGTAAAACAAAATCGGCACTTCGAACAAATACGTGGACGATTTAGTAAATTTTGGTATTTTGTAATTATCATATCGTCCACTTTTGTTATTTAGTAGGAAAGTGCTCTGCACTTTCCTACTAAATAACAGCTTCGCCAATTTTTGCACACGATTTTGTAGAACAAAATCGGCACTTCGAACAAATACGTGGACGATTTAGTAAATTTTGGTATTTTGTAATTATCATATCGTCCACTTTTGTTCTTTAGTTATATGTTTAATATAGATTCGAAAGATTTTGCAATATTATATGAATTATGCTATAATATCTAAGAGATACTAAAATTTATTTAAGGTTTTAGTATTGTAAAAGTGATTTTTAGTTTTATAATATGAAATTGCTTTGCAATTCCTATTATAGAAACCCTACAGGAAAAATTGTATACAAAAAATATATATAATTATATTAGGAGAAATAAATGAATAATAAAGAAAAAGTAATTCAATTTAAAAAAAATGAATATAACGAATTTTTTTCTTGGCTATTAGATAAAGAAAATATCAAATTAGAAAAAGAAATAGATATTAGTAAAATTTTAGATTATAAAGAACCATATGTATATTATACACCAGAAATTAAGAATTTTTTTGAAACTAAAGCAATGAAGAGGCTAGGAAAAATTGGACAATTAGTTAATATTTTCTTGTATAATCCAAATGCATCTCATACAAGATTACACCATTGTAAAGGTGCATATCAAAAGATGTTAGACTTTTATATGCTACAATATAAAAAGCCAGAATGGAGAGAACGAAATTCTACTAAAGCTTCAAAACTAGAAGTTTTAGCTAATATGATGGATATGGCATCTCATGATATAGGACATAATTTTTGCTCACATGCATTAGAAGGATTAATTGGAGAACATAAAGGAGCACATGAAGTTTTAGGAAACATAATTTTGCATGAGAATGAAGAAGTTGTTCAGGCATTTAATAATATTAATCCCAAGTTATTGGAGGCTTTAGATATTGTAAAACAAGCAAATTATGGCTTACATACTTTAAAAGAAGGAAATATAGATTTTGATAGAGCAGACTTTTTAGTAAGAGATTCTTTATATTTAGGTGTTGAAAATGGATTCTATTCTGGTAAAATAAATAGAAAATCAATGCCTGAATTATTAGATAAAGTAACTAATGGATGCGAAATTTATACAATTCAATATGATGGAAAAGATATAGAAGTTCCTGTTTTTAGTTATGAAGTAGAACCAGCAATAGAGCAAATATTGCAAACTAGAACAGAAAACTATGAAAATATTTATGTAGCAAGAATGAATAGACCAAGAGATATATTTTTAGAGGAAGCATGTAAAACAATTTTGGCAAAAGATGATACTAATAGTGATTTAAAAGTATTTTTAAATTATATCTCAGAAAATAATATAGAAAGTATAGTAGAAGAATTTTTAGAGTGGAATGATATAAGATTTTATAATTCTCTTTTTCATATTATAGATAATACTAGCAATGAACATTTGAAAAGGTTGGCAACAGAGTGTTTACCAAATCTTGATTGTTTAGTTAGTATTGTTCAAGAACGACTATTTCCTGATATAACTCCAAAAATTGATGAAAACGGAAGAGAAATCGACATAGAAGAAGAATTTGAAGATGAAGAAGATAAAAAGTTTTACTTAAGAGTAAAACAATTTGTAAAAGATAAAGAAAGTTATAAAAAATATATTGGAGATGCAACAGATCAAAATGCTATAATGAATGTATCATTTGACTCTCAAGAAGAATTAGAAGAATTTTTAGAATTATTAGAAAATGGAAATTCTAATTTGGGTGGAATAAAAACAGGTATTTCAAAATCAACTATAGATAAATTAGAAAAATGGAATTGCAAAATAAAAAAATATAATAAAAATGAACCTATTTTTATTAAAGGAAGAGATAATAGAATTTATACATTAGATGAATATCCAGAAAGAACTTTAGATCTTTCCCCAATTGAATATTGTGGAATTGTTGGTATTGAAGAAAAACTATATTTAGATGGAGTTGACAGTTCTGAAATAAAAAAATGCAAAGAAATATTTAAGAGAAAAAGTTTATCAAGGGATAAAGAATCAATATTAAATACGAAGAGTACAAAATTGAATAGTGAATTAAAAGACATTAAAGCAAAAATTGAAGAAGCAGATGGAAGATAATTTTTAAGCAGATTTATATAATAAAAGTAATTTTATTATATAAATCTGTTTTTTATTTAGAGGAAAGCGCTCTGCACTTCCTACAAAATAAAAGCTTCGCAATTTTTGCACACAATTTTGTTGTACAAAATTGGCGCTTCGAACAAATACGTGGACAATTCAGCAGGTTATTATTCTGTAAAATTATATATCGTCCACTTTTGTTATTTAGTAGGAAAGCGCTCTGCACTTCCTACAAAATAAAAGCTTCGCAATTTTTGCACACAATTTTGTTGTACAAAATTGGCGCTTCGAACAAATACGTGGACAATTCAGCAGATTATTATTCTGTAAAATTATATATCGTCCACTTTTGTTCTAGAAGGTGAATTGTAATATTTTGTCAGATAAAAGGAAAATCTTTTGGTATAAATATCTTGAATTTGATTTAAATTATATATATACTTATTTAGAGTAATTTTAAAAATTGAAATATAAATTTTTATAAAATAAAAATATAGTAAAATTTAAAGGAGGGTATGTTATGGCAGAAATGACTGAAGAGGAAAGACAAGAAGTTGAGCAAATGGTAAATTCTTTAGTTGAAAGAGCAAGAGTTGCTTCAGAGGAATACAAAAAATTAGATCAAGAACAAGTTGATAGAATTGTAAAGAAAATGTCTATGGCTGGACTTGATAATCATATGAGACTTGCAAAATTGGCTATTGAAGAAACAGGAAGAGGAATATATGAAGACAAAATAACTAAAAATATGTTTGCTACAGAATATGTTTATCATAATATTAAAAAAGATAAGACAGTTGGAGTTATTGATGAAAATTCAGAAGAAGGATATCAATTGATTGCAGAACCAATTGGAGTTATTGCAGGGGTTACTCCTGTTACAAATCCAACATCAACTGTTATGTTTAAGTCCATGATATCAGCAAAAACAAGAAATGTTATAATATTTGGTTTTCATCCATCTGCTCAAAATTGTAGTAGAGAAGCTGCAGAAGTAGTTAGAAAGGCAGCTGTTTCAGAAGGAGCTCCAGAAGATTGTATATTATGGATAGACAAGCCATCAGTTTTGGCTACAAGTTTATTAATGAATCACCCAGGTGTAGATTTAATATTAGCAACTGGTGGATCAGGAATGGTTAAAGCAGCATATTCTAGTGGGAAACCAGCACTAGGAGTTGGGCCTGGTAATGTACCTTGTTATATAAATAAATCAGCAAAGTTGAAAAGGGCTGTTACAGACTTAATTATGTCAAAATCTTTTGACAATGGTATGATTTGTGCTTCAGAACAAGCAGTTATTGTAGATGAAGAAATTGCAGGAAACTTTGAAGAAGAAATGAGAAAACTTAACTGCTATTTTGTAAATGATGAAGAAAAGGCAAAACTACAAGCTACAATGTTTGATTCAAATAATTCAAATAAATTAAATGGTGCAATAGCTGGACAAAGTCCTAAAATTATTGCTCAATGGGCTGGATTTGAAGTGCCAGAAAATACAAAAGTTTTAATAGTAAGAGAAAATGGTGTTGGATTTGACCATCCATTTTCAGAAGAAAAGTTAAGTCCAGTTTTAGCTTATTATACAGTAAAATCAGCTGATGAAGGAATAGAACTTGCAGACAGATTAATAAGATTTGGTGGAATGGGGCATTCAGCTGTTATTCATTCAGAAGATAGAGATTCAATAAATAAATTTGCAAATACAGTAAAAACAGGAAGAATTATTGTAAATTCTCCATCAACTCATGGTGCTATTGGTGATATTTATAATACAAATATCCCATCATTAACTTTAGGTTGTGGTACTTTTGGAGGAAATTCAACAACTTCAAATGTATCTTCAGTTAATTTGATAAATGCAAAAAGAGTTGCAAAAAGGAGGGTTAATATGCAATGGTTTAAAGTTCCAGAAAAAATATTTTTTGAGGCTGGTTCTATAGGATATTTAGAAAAAATGCCTGATATAACAAGAGCTTTTATAGTAACAGATCCTTCAATGGTTCAATTTGGATATGTTGATAGAATACTATATCATTTAAGAAAAAGAGAATCATATGTTCATGCTGAAATATTTTCAGAAGTTGAATCAGATCCATCTTTTACAACAATAAAAAAAGGTGTTGCTGCAATGGAAAATTTCAAACCAGATGTTATTATTGCTCTTGGTGGTGGTAGTGCAATGGATGCTGCAAAAGGAATGTGGCTATTTTATGAATATCCAGATGCAGATGTAGAAGGATTAAAACTAAAATTCATGGATATAAGAAAAAGAACTTATAAATTCCCTAAACTTGGAACAAAATGTAAAATGGTTGCTATACCAACTACATCAGGAACAGGCTCAGAAGTAACATCATTTGCAGTTATATCAGATAAAGAAAAAAATATGAAATATCCGCTAGCTGATTATGAATTAACACCAGATGTTGCAATTATTGATCCAGATTTGGTTATGACATTACCAAAAAAATTAACTGCAGATACAGGTATGGATGTTTTAACACATGCTATAGAAGCGTATGTTTCTGTTATGGCATCTGATTATACAGATGGCTTAGCAGAAAAAGCAATAGAATTAGTTTTTGAATATTTACCAAGAGCTTATGAAGATGGCACAGATAGAGTAGCAAGAGAAAAAATGCATAATGCAAGTACTATTGCAGGTATGGCATTTACAAATGCTTTCTTAGGTGTAAATCATTCTATAGCACATAAATTAGGAGGAGAATTCCATATTCCTCATGGTAAAGCTAATAGCATAATATTACCTTATGTAATAAAATATAATGCAAGTGCACCAACAAAAATGGTATCTTGGCCTAAATATGAGCATTTCGTTGCTGATGAAAGATATGCTAATTTATCAAAAAGATTAGGATTGCCTGCATCAACTACAGAAGAAGGAGTAAACTCATTAGTTAAAGCAGTTCTTGAATTAAATCAAAAATTAGGTGAAGAAAGATCACTTAGAGATTGTGGAATTAATGAACAAGAATTCTTAGCTAAAATTGATGAATTAGCTGATAAAGCTTTTTCAGATCAATGTACAGGTGTAAATCCTAGAGTACCATTAGTATCAGAAATTAAACAAATACTAATTGATAGCTATTATGGAAATGAAATATTATAAATATAAAAGGGACTGTAAAAAGTCCCTTTTTTCACACAATAGGAATCATTGTTAAATTTTTTATATCAATATTTAAGTTGTGAACTGTAACATAAACATAACTTCTTTTTATCATTTTTATAACATTAATTGACAAATAGATATATTTAATATAAAAATAAAATAGTAAAATGGATTTATTATATTAATTATTTAATAAATTTAAAATATTATATTTTAGAAAATATCAATAAATAAAATAAGGAGTTACAAATGGAGAAAAAAAATAAGAAAAGATTAGAAGATGTTAGAGAAACAAGTAGTAAAAATAGACTTACAGCAATGATGTTATGCTGGTTTTTAGGTTTTTTTGGAGTACATCGTTTATATGCTGGAAAATTAGGTTCTGGATTTTTGATGATGTATGGTACAATTGTTTCACTTTTATTATTGGCTGTAAACGTTCCAATAGGATTAATGTGTTTAATAACAATGTTAGCATTTGTAGCAAATGATTTTATAGTTATTACTTTTGGACAATTTATAGATTGTTATGGAAAACAACTTACCAGAGATGATATATACTAAAATATTCACATAAAAAACATTAATATTATATTATATAAATAAGAACTTTAATATTAATTAAGTTTTTAGGAGGTTTATTATGTCAGAAAATCAGGAGAAATTTTCAGTTGATACAGAACAACTAAAAAATGAAACAAAAGAAACTGTAAATCAAGTTAAAGATTCAATAAAAAATGTTAACTTGAAAAAAGATGCAAAAGAAACTAAAAGTTTTTTAAAAGAAATACTTTCAAATCCATTTGAGTCAGTTAGAAGAATTGCAGAAAACGAAGAAAATGTTTTTTCTAAAGTAATAATTTTAATGATAGTTTGGATTTTGGCATCAGTAATTATAGGTGTTATAAGTTTAATCAAATATGGAAAATATTCAAGTATAGGAAATAATATAATGGATTTTATCTCTTACATATTAAGTCCAATACTATATATTCTAGTACCAGCAATTATAATTCTAATAATGAATAAAAATAATAAAAAATCTTTAATAACAATTATTTCAACTCTAACAATATCAGCAGTTCCTGTAATTATTATCGAAATTATTGATGTTATTGAATCTTTAATAAGTGGTATTACAATTATATCTAGTCCAATATCTACAATGTTTAGTGCAATATCATTAGTTCTTACATATTTTGGTATGAAAGATTTATTTGGAGAAAAAGAAAATAAGAATTTTATTAAAAAGTATGCAATTATAAAATTATTATCAGCATTTGTATTAATAATTTTAGGAAGAATTGGAATTTATTAAAATATAAAGAAATCGCCAATATGGCGATTTTTTTGTGGCAATTTTCTTGTGTTTTTATAAAATTCATTATATAATAATACATTATGTGAAGGGAGAGAATGTTATGGCAATTAGTAAAGAAGAAATAATTCATATTGCAAAACTTGCATCTTTAAATTTGTCAGATGAAGAGATTGAAAAATATACTGGCGATATGCAAGAAATTCTAGAATTTGCAAATATAATTAATAATGTTAATACAGAAGGAATGAATGAAACAGTTGTTGCAAATGAGAAATGCAATGTTTTAAGAAAGGACGAAGTTAAAAATTTTGAAAATAGAGAGCTTTTACTTTCAAATGCTCCAAGTCAAGATGAAGGTATGTTTAGAATACCAAAAGTTATAAATTAATTTTATCAATTCTGAAAAAAATATATATAGGATATAAAAAAAGTACATATAATTGTCCTTCCCGTTGGCATAGTTTGGAGAATTGCAAATGAGGAGTACATTTATGTACGACGAATAGGAGGAATTTTAATGGAGCTTTACGAATATACAGTACATGAACTTATAGAAAAGCTTGAAAAAGGTGAAGTAACATCTGAAGAAATAACAAAAAGTTACTTTGATAGAATAAAAGAGATAGACCCTAAAGTAAAAGCGTATATTTCTACTTTAGAAGAAGAGGCAATTGCAAAAGCCAAAAAGGTTGATGAAGATAGAAAAGCAGGAAAGGCAGTTTCGAAATTTGCAGGTATTCCAATAGGAATAAAAGATAATATGTGTATAACAGGAGCAAAAACAACATGTGCTTCAAAAATTTTAGAAAATTTTATTGCGCCATATAATGCAACAGTTATAGAAAAATTAAATGAACAAGATCTAGTATATCTTGGAAAATTAAATATGGATGAATTTGCAATGGGTGGTTCAACAGAATACTCTGCATTTTTTAAAACACATAATCCATGGGATTTAGATAGAGTACCAGGAGGTTCTTCTGGAGGTAGTGCAGCAGCAGTAGCAGCTGAAATTGCTCCTTGGACATTAGGAAGTGATACAGGTGGAAGTATTCGTCAGCCAGCTTCACTTTGTGGTGTTGTAGGATTAAAACCTACTTATGGACTAGTATCTAGATTTGGTTTAGTTGCATTTGCGTCATCACTTGATCAAATTGGACCTATAACAAAAGATGTTACAGATTCTGCTATGCTTTTAAATCTAATTGCTGGTCATGATGAAAAGGATTCAACCTCAATGGATATAGAGAAAAAAGATTATACAAAATCTTTAGTAAATGATGTTAAAGGAATGAAAATTGGTTTTCCAAAAGAATATCTTGGAGAAGGTATTAATAATGAAGTAAAACAAGCTATTTTAGATGTAGCTAAAAAATATGAAGAAATGGGAGCAATTATTGAAGACTGTTCATTAGATATTGGAAAATATGCAACAGCAGTTTATTATATAATTGCTTGCGCTGAAGCTAGTTCAAACTTAGGTAGATTTGATGGAATAAGATATGGATATAGAACAGAAAAATTTGAAAATTTGAAAGACATTTATAAAAATTCAAGAAGTGAAGGATTTGGTTCTGAAGTAAAAAGAAGAATTATTTTAGGTACTTATGTTCTTTCATCTGGATACTATGATGCTTATTATAAAAAAGCACAAAAGGTTAGAACAGCTATTAGATCTGCATATGATGAATTATTTGGAAAATATGATTTACTATTAACACCAACATCACCAACAACAGCATTTAAAATTGGAGAAAAATCAAATAATCCATTAGAAATGTATTTAGCTGATATCTATACTGTTCCAGTAAATATTGGAGGATTACCAGGGATGAGTATTCCATGTTCATTAGATAGTCAAGGAATGCCAATTGGATTCCAATTAATTGCAAAACCTTTTAATGAAGAAACAATTTTTAGAGCAGCATATACTTATGAACAAAATACAAACTTTAGAGAAAATAAACCAAGCTTTAAAGGAGGTATTAAATAATGTCAAGAGAAGATTATGAAATAGTAATAGGATTAGAAGTTCATTGTGAACTTTCTACTAAAACAAAAATATTCTGTTCATGTTCAACAGAATTTGGTGGAGAACCAAATACACATTGTTGTCCAATTTGTATGGCAATGCCAGGTACATTACCAGTATTAAATGAAAAAGTTGTTGAATATGCAGTTAAAGCAGGACTAGCTACAAATTGTAGTATAGAGAGAAATAGTAAAAATGATAGAAAAAATTATTTCTATCCAGATTTACCAAAAGCATATCAAATTTCTCAATTTGATAAACCTCTATGTTATGATGGATATGTAAATATCGAAACAGAAGATGGAGAAAAGCAAATTAGAATTGAAAGAATTCATATAGAAGAAGATGCTGGAAAATTAAATCATGATGAATATGGAAGAGGAAGTTTTGTAGATTTAAACAGAGCAGGAGTTCCATTAATAGAAGTTGTATCTAGACCAGATATGAGGAGTAGTAAGGAAGTAGAAGCCTATATGAGAAAATTAAAATCAATTTTTGAATATATAGAAGTTTCAGACTGCAAAATGCAAGAAGGGTCTTTAAGAGCAGATGTTAATGTATCTGTTAGAAAAAAAGGTAGTGAGAAATTTGGTACTAGAACAGAAATGAAAAACATGAACTCTTTTAGAAGTATAGTAAGGGCTATTGAATATGAAGCAGGAAGACAAATAGAAGAAATTGAAGCTGGAAATACAATTACACAAGAAACATTAAGATGGGATGATGTATCTGGAAGAACATTTCCAATGAGAGATAAAGCAGATGCTCAAGACTACAGGTATTTTCCAGAACCAGATTTGGTTTCTATTAAACTATCAGATGAATATATTGAAAATATTAGAAGAGAATTACCAGAACTACCAGAAAGTAGAAGAAAAAGATATATTGAAAAATATGAATTAACAGAAAAAGCTGCTAATTTCGTAACATCATCAAAATATTATTCTAATCTTTTTGAAGATGCAATAAAAGTTTGTAATAATCCAAAAACAGTTGGAAATTTGATTATGTCAGATGTTGTAAGAATCTTAAATGAAAGAGAAGAAGAACCAGAAGATTTAAAATTTGGAGGAGATGAACTAGGAGAACTTGTAACTTTAATAGATAAAGGAACAATTAGTTCTGCAATAGCAAAAAAAGTATTAGAAGAATTATTTAAAGAAGTAAAAATGCCAAGTAAAATAATTGAAGAAAAAGGTTGGGTACAAATTTCAGATGAAGGTGCAATTAAAAAAGTTGTAATGAAAGTATTAGAAAATAATCCTCAATCAATAGCAGATTATAAAGCAGGAAAAGATAGAGCATTAGGTTTCTTAGTAGGTCAAGCAATGAAAGAAACAAGGGGAAAAGGAAATCCACAAATGCTTAATAAAATGTTTTTAGAAGAATTAAATAAATAGAGAAAAATCCACAGATTATGAATAATCTGTGGATTTTGGAAATTATTATTTCATTTGACTTATTATGTAAAGCATGATATAATAGCGATATTGGAATAATCCATGATAAAAGATTTATTTGAAACTGTAAACGATGTCACAATATCAGGAGGTAAACTTTATGACAATAATAACATGTAGACCAGATAAACGGAAACATGTAGATTTGTATGGCACATTAAAAACTCTTAGTACAAATCATCCACAGATCAAAGCAATGATTGATCAGGTAAAAGAATCACATGAAATCGATCAGTTGGATAAGAAAATGATTGAGCAGCAGCTTCTTAGTATGGCAGGTACTCTCAATGAGTCGAGTTCCTATACACTTGTTCTGAATCGCTGGCGTGGAGGGAATCCTTTATCTTCTGAGCGTGAACAGGTATTTCATGAACAAAGAACTATACGTGATGAAACCATTTTCACTATTGTTGCGGGTGGACGGAAGAAGAACTGGACAGTATTTGTCGATTTGCCAATTGACATTGATTTGCCGGATGCTAAGCTGGTAACTGAATAAGACAAAAACGGAGCGTAGCAAATGCTACGCCCGTTTTTTAACTATTAATTAATTTTTCTATAATTTCAAATAAATAAGGTTTATATTCATCAATTGGAAGAGGTTCATTATATAATATAGAATTGAAGCATGTTGAACTTACAAGTTCTATAATCATAAATAGAGTAACATCAGGATTTTTTAATTTTATATTATTTTCTTCAATTCCTTTTAAAAACAATTGGTAAATTCCATTTTCTTCATTTTCAGAATTTTCATATATTTTATTTACTGTTTTATTATAAATTCCCCAAGAAAGATTTTTTGATATAAATTTTAATAGTAATTGATTATTTTTTAATTCATCAATAACATAATTAACTATAAAAATTACTTGTTCTGATAAAGCAGAAATATTGTCTTCCCTTAAAGCTGATAGAGCATCATTGAATAGTTTGTGAGATTTTTTAGCAATTAAAACATCTCTTATTTCATATTTATCTTTGAAATATAAATAAAAAGTTCCTTTACCAACATCAGCATTATCAACTATTTCTTGGATAGAAGTATCTTTAATTCCTTTTTCAGTAAATAATTTAAATGCTGTATTTAATAATCGTGTTTCTTTATTTTCTTCATTTAATTTATCATTTTTTTTTCTCACAATTTAAATCTCCTTAAATATTTATTTCATATAAAGGTTAGAACAAAGATTAGCCACTTAAATTTATTTGAAATGTTTTATAATTTAAAAAGTGACTTTTTTGACTTTAAATTCATAGTATAAAACAATTATTACATAAAGATGACTGGTAGTCAATATTTTTTTAAAAACTATTGACTGTTGGTCAGTATCGTACTATAATAATAAAGTGACCAATGGTCATAAATATGCAAGGAGGTTTCAAATGAATAAATTTGGAAAATTTATATGTAAATACAGAAAAATTATTCTAATATTATCTTTAATATTACTTATTCCATCATTTATTGGAATGAACGCTACAAGAATAAATTATGATATTTTAGTATATTTACCAGAAAATATAGAAACTATTCAAGGTGAAAATATATTATCAGACGAATTTAATATGGGAGCGTTTTCAACTATTATTTTAGATAATATGTCTACAAAAGAAATTTTAAAATTAGAAAAAGAAATAAATAAAATAGATAATGTTGCAATGGTAATGAGTACAGCAGATGTTGTGGGAGATAGCATACCAATTGAAATGTTACCAGATGAAATTCAAGATAAATTTTACAAAGATGGTTCAACAATAATGCTTGCAACTTTTAAAGAAGGAATTTCAGATGATGTAACACTTGAAACAATAGAACATTTAAGAGAAATAACAGATGCAAGATGCAAAATTGGAGGAATGTCTTCAATAGTTCTAGATACTAAAAATTTAGCTAATTCAGAAATTATTATATATATTATTATAGCAGTGGTATTATGTTTAATCGTATTACAAATAGCATTAGATTCTTATGTAGCACCGTTTTTATTACTAATTAATATAGGAATTGCTATTTTGTATAATATGGGAACAAATATATTTTTAGGAGAAATTTCATATATAACAAAAGCAATAAGTGCAGTTTTACAACTGGGAGTAACAATGGATTTTGCAATTTTCTTATATCATAGCTATATGCAGGAAAAAAAGAAAACTAGCAATATAGAAGAAGCAATGACAGAAGCAATTTCTAAAACTTTAGTTTCTGTTGTTGGAAGCTCGCTTACTACAATAGCTGGATTTTTAGCATTATGTAGTATGAATCTTACACTAGGAAAAGATATAGGAATAGTTATGGCAAAAGGTGTTTTCTTTGGAGTAATTTGTGTAATAACTATTCTTCCAACAATGATATTAGAATGTAATTCACTAATTGAAAAAACAAAACATAAAGAGATTATGCCTAAATTTTCAAGAATTAAAAATTTTTCAATAAAACATTACAAACTTACAATTTTAGCTTTTATTATAATATTGCCAATAGCATATTATGGATATTGTCGTACAGAGTCTTATTATAATTTAGATAAAAGTTTGCCAGAAACACTTGAGAGTAGAACAGCAAATGAAGAATTAAAAGAAAAATTTAATATGGTATCAACAGAAATATTATTATTAGATAAAAATGTCCCAGATAAAGATGTTAATGAAATGTTAGATAGAATTGAAGAATTAGATGGAATAGAATGGACTTTAGGATTATCTAAAATCACAGATTTAGGAATACCAAAAGAGATGATACCAAGTGATATACTAGAAAAAGTGCAAAATGATAAATATCAATTAATTATTATAAACTCAAATTATGAAATGGCTACTGATGAGTTAAATTCACAAGTAGATAAAGTAAATAGTATTATAAAAGAATATGATGAGAATGCAATTCTTGCTGGAGAAGGTCCTTTAATGAAAGACTTAGTTGAAATAAGTGATCATGATTTTACTAGTGTTAATGCAGTTTCATTACTTGTTATATTTATAATAATGATTTTTGTTTTAAAATCAATTTCACTACCAGTTATTTTAATGTGTGTAATTGAATTTGCAATATTTATAAATATGGGGATTCCATATTTCAATGGTACAGTTATACCATTTATAGCATCAATTGTAATTGGAACTATTCAACTTGGAGCTACAATAGATTATGCTATTCTAATAACAACAAAATATATATCTAACAGAAAAGAAGGAATGAATAAAATTAAAGCAATAGATTTAAGTTTGGAAACATCAATATCATCTATTGCAACTAGTGGATTATGTTTCTTTGGAGCAACTTTTGGAGTTGGAGCAGTTTCAAAAATACAAATGATTGGGTCATTATGTACGTTAATGTCTAGAGGAGCAATAATAAGTATGGTTGTAGTTGTTTTAGTATTACCAGCATTTTTATTATTGTTTGATAAGTTAATTTGTAAAACTACTATTGGAATGAGAAAAATAAATAGTATAAAAGAATAATTATAAATTTTCTAAAAAAATTTTAGATGTTATAGATAAAAATTAAAGTTTTAAACAACAAAAAAGAGGAGGAAATTATGAGTAAAGTTATAAAAAAATGTGTTTCAGGTATAATGTTATGTTCTTTATTAACTTATACAATGCCAATTTTTGCTTTTACTAATGAAGAAAGTGTTTATTCCAAATTAGATAATTCAGGGAATGCTTATAAAACAATAATTAGTGAAATAACAGAGAATGAAGAGGGAACAGATACTATTCAAAATGAAGAAAATAAAGAATTACCTGTTGATTGTAAAGTAACATATGAGTTGGATGGAGAAGAAATCTCAGCAGGGAGTTTAGCAGGTAAAAGTGGAAAAGTAAAAATTATTTTAGAATATGAGAATAAATCTGCAAATGAAGTAATAATAAATGGGAATAACGAAACTTTATATACACCATTTTTTGTAGTAGCAGGTGCTATTATTAATAATGATAATAATAGAAATGTTGAAATTTCTAATGGAAAAGTAATTAATGATGGAAGTAAAACTATAGTTATAGGTGTTGCACTTCCAGGAATGCAAGAAAGTTTAAATATTTCGAAAGAAAATATAGAAATTCCAAGTAAAATTGAAATTTCTATGGAAAGTACAAATTTTGAAATTGGAAATATTATGAGTTTTTATACACCTAAAGTATTAGAAGAAGGTAGCTTTGATAAAATTTCAGATAAATTAGATGAAATTTATAATCAAGTAGAAGATTTAAAGTCTGCAAGTTTTCAAATTGAAGAAGGAGCTATTAAATTAAATGATGGAATAATTACTTTAAGTGATGGAGCGAATAGTTTAAATAATGGGACAAATGAATTAAATAACGGCATAAACACTTTAAAAAGTGGAAGTACAGAATTAAATAATGGTGCAAATACTTTAAAAAATGGAACTTCACAATATGTAGCTAAATCAAAAGAGTTTAATTCAGCTATGAATCAAGTATCTAATGGTATAAAGTTATTAAATTCTAAGTATGATACTATGAATAGTGGAATTCAAGAATTAGATCAAGGTAGTACAGCATTATCAAATGGAGCTAAAGATGTAAGTGATGGAGCAAATAGTGTAAAAATGGGAGCAGAACAACTTGCTCAAGGAACAACAAATTTATCTGCAGGAGCAAAAAAACTTAAATCAGGACTTGAAAATGGCCAAAAAGGTGCTAATGATTTAGAAAAAGGAATAAATGATTTACAAGCAGGAGTAAGTCAAGACATAGGAAATATAAAAGTACTTACAAATTCAATTGGAAATAGTAGTTCAGTAAATTCACCATTACAAAATAATCAATCAACTATAAATAGTTTAAAAAATACTAATGCAGCTTTAGAAGTACAAATATCTACAATGGAAGATGGAGAGTTAAAAAATACATTAATTGGATTAGTACAAACTAATAACAGCAATATAGAAATTTTAGAAGAAAACTTAGGTAATACAGAAAGGTCTTCAGTAGATGTAAGCCCAATTATAAATGCTCTAAATAATTTAGAAGGAACAGTTTCAAGTGGAATGGGAAAATTATCTAATGGAGCAACATTATTAGTAAATGGAACAAATGAGTTAATTAAAGGTGCTGATGAATTAGTAGCAGGAACAGATGGATTAACTACAGGAGCAAATAATTTGGTAACAGGAATAGATAATTTAGTAAAAGGTGCAGATAAAGTATATGGCGGAAGTATGCAATTAAAAAAAGGAACAAAACAATTAAATGATGGATCTTCTCAAGTAAAAAATGGATTAGAAGAATTGGCACCTTCAACAAATAAATTATTAACAGCCAATGGACAATTATTAGATGCAGCAACTACAATATCAAAAGGAGCTGGAGATTTGGCAAATGGTATAGTTACATTAAATGATGGAGTATCTAAACTATCAGATGGTTCAAATGCATTAAAAGATGGAACAAATACTTTAGTATTAGGAACAGATAAATTGTCAACGGGAAGTAATGAATTAGTAGATGGTATAAAAACATTTAATAATGAAGGCATTATTAAGATTTACAATATGGTAAATGGAGATGTAAAAAATACATTTAAACGACTTGAAAAGTTAGACGCATTATCTAATAGTTACAATAAATTTGGAAGTGAAATTTCAAGGGATGAAATTAAATTTATAAATATTATTGATAGTGTTAAAATAAATGCTAAAGAAGAAACTCATGAAGAAATAGTAATAAGTAGTGAAAAAGAGGATTAAATTATAAGATTAAATAAAACGTAATAATATTAAACTATTGGAATATATGTAAAAAGGCTTAAGAAAGTGTTCTTAAGCCTTTTATAGTGTTTCTAATGATAGCTTAATTCAATATACGAGAATTTCACAAAAAATACTCTATTTCATAGTATATAAGTAGTACAAGAAAGGAGTGTTTTTATGGCAAAAATTCTAGTATATAATAATAATACAAATCGTATGGAAACATATTATCGTGGTGAATCACAAAGTATGCCATATAATTCAAATAGAACTTTAACAGTTAGTGAATTTAGAGGAGCAAGTAATTCTGGACTTCTATGGACTGATAGAAGAGCTATGGAAGCATGGAATAGTTTTAGATATATTTATGGAAGGCCAATTTATGTTGGGTATGCTTTTAAAAGATCTTGGGAAGGTGGGCATGGAGTTCTTTCGCAACATTATGCAGGTTTAGCATTTGATGTAGGGCAGAATTTAGATGCGACGGGAAGAAATGCTATGAGAAATTTAGCAGTTAATTCTGGCATATGGAATTATGTCGAACCAGTAAACTTAACACCTAGATGGGTACATTTTGATGAACGTCAAGTTGTATCTGGATATCCGCAAATAAGAACAGGAAGTAGAGGAGTATATGTTTGTATAGCCCAAGATGCACTTACTACACTTGGATATGATACAGGTGGATTAGATGGTGTATTTGGAGTAAGAAGTAATAGTTCAGTTATATCTTTCCAAAATAAAAATGGACTTACTGCAGATGGAATAATTGGAAGAAATACATGGAATTCTCTAATGAATCAAGTAGTTGGAAGAGGAGCAAGTTCTACAACAGTATTGCCAACCATGTAATAAAACTAGTAGGTTGAAGTATTTTTTGAAATATGTTATAATATATTTGTAGAGATGTTCTATATTAAAGTCTCGAAAATTGCCAATTGGCGATGCAAATAATAACATAATAATAGGAGGAGCATTTATGCACAAGAATATTCTTAACAACTTAACTCAGGATCAGATGGATGATTTAATTTCTAAAAACTTTCCGGACATTGTTGAAGTTATGAAGAAGGTACGGAAAGATCGGCAGATAGAAAAAGCCGACAGAGATATGATTGAGCAGCAGCTCATCATTTTGTGCGGTGTACTGCACGATGCCAGGAAGTATGATTTGGAACTGGGCTTATGGAGAGACGGAGATGTTTATTCTGCCAAACGTGCTAAAGCGGCAAATGGTCCGACAATACGAAACGAGACAATATTTACGATTGTTCCGAACGGAAAGAAGCGTAAATGGTTGGTGTATATTGATCTGCCGGTTGCGGTTTAATCAAGCATCCAATCAGCGAAAACACAGCAAGTAACATTGCTGTGTTTTTGCGTATTTTATATTATAAGAATTAAGGTATACATGGTAAAGATGTGGACAATGCGCTAAAGCTTAACTTTTTACAGCTTAAATATGATCCACTTATTTTATAAAATAAATAAATTTTATAAAATAATCTATTGCCAAAATAGTATTTTGTGATATAATACTAATATAAAATTAGGAATTAATCCTAATTTGCGGGAGATTTTTATGAAGAATTATTCAAGACAAAGAGAAGAAATAATTAAAGTAGTAAAAGAATCATGCGATCATAAAACAGCAGAAGAAATTTATATGATTGTTAAAGCTAAGGATCCAGCTGTTAGTAGAAGTACAGTATATCGAAATTTGGGATTGTTAGTAGAAAACAATATAATAAATAAAATTTCTATGTTAGTTGGTCCAGATAGGTATGACTATATTACTAAACCACATAATCATGCTATATGTACTAAATGTGGTAAGGTATTTGATTTTGATTATAAATTTGAATATGAAAAAATTAAGCAAATAGTTATTGAACAAACAGGAGTAGAAATCTCTGATAAAGGAATTGCATTAGATGGAATATGTGATTTCTGTAGAAAAAATAATTAGGAGGAAAGAAATATGCCAGAATTAAAAGGTACAAAAACAGAAAAAAATTTAATGGAAGCTTTTGCAGGAGAATCTCAAGCAAGAAATAAATATACTTATTTTGCAAGCAAAGCTAAAAAAGAAGGATATGAACAAATTGCAGCTATATTCCAAGAAACAGCTGATAATGAAAAAGAACATGCAAAAATGTGGTTTAAATTATTAAATGGTGGAGAAATCCCTACAACTACAGAAAATTTAAAAGCAGCAGCTGAAGGAGAAAATTTCGAATGGACAGATATGTATGATAGAATGGCTAAAGAAGCTAAAGAAGAAGGCTTTGATAAAATTGCATACTTATTTGAAGCTGTTGGAAAAATTGAAAAAGAACATGAAGAAAGATATAAAAAATTATTAGATAATGTTGAAGGTGATTTAGTATTTAGTAAAGATGGAGATAGAATCTGGAAATGTAGAAATTGTGGACATATTTGTGTAGGACAAAAAGCTCCTGAAGTATGCCCTGTATGTGAACATCCAAAAGCGTTTTTTGAAATAAAAGCAGAAAATTATTAATATAAATAAACAAATGGTGCATATATACTAAATATGCACCATTATTTTGTTCCATAATAGGAAAGTTCTATGAACTTCCTATAATAGAAACCTTTCAAGAAATATTGCAAAAAGAAAATTGTTTGAACTTCCTATAATAGAAACCTTTCAAGAAATATTGCAAAAAGAAAATTGTTTGAACTTCCTATAATAGAAACCTTTCAAGAAATATTGCAAAAAGAAAATTTCTTTTGACTTACTATTATGGAACTCTTAGTCCAATTTTGCATATGTTTTTTTATTACAGGAAATTGTTTTAAATTTAAGCTATATATGCTAAATTAATTGTATTGTAAATAATTGTCAAAAAAAACTCCACACATAATAGAAAATAATGCAGATACTATGCCAGCTTGGATTATAAACACTCCTAATATTAATATATTAAAAGAAATAAAAAATTTATAATATATTAATATTGCAATTATTCCGAGAAATCCAATAATAGAAGAGATTAGTAATAATCTTTTTACTAATCTTTTTATTTTTTTATCTTTTATTGATTCAATAAGTTTTTTCATATGTAATCTCCTTTTGTATATGAAAATCATATACGTCTAAATAATTCTAAATTAATAATAGCATCTTAAATTTGAGAAAACAAATGAAATTTTTGGTAATAAGTTAGAAATAAGTTAGAAATAAGTTAGAGATAGTATAGGATAAACAAATAGGTTTTGATAAAAAAAATAATCGTAGTATATACGATTATTTTAATGTATTTAATTTTTTTGCTAAAGCTGATTTTTTTCTAGAAGCTGTATTAGCTTTTAAAACACCTTTTGTGCAAGCTTGATCTACTTTTTTTACTGCTTCAGTAAATGTTTTTTCTGCTTTTGATTTATCTCCTTCTGCTACAGCAGCTTCAAAAGCTTTAACAGCTGTTTTATAAGCAGATTTTACCATATTATTTTGTTCTGTTTTTGTTTCGATTACACGAACTTTTTTAATAGCTGATTTAATGTTTGGCATTTATTTTGCACCTCCTCTTAGTTCTTAAAGTAAATTTTACTTCAACCATTTTAACATGTATAACTATAAAAATCAATAGTTTTCTTAAAAAAAATTGTTTGCATAATTATTTCACAAAAAATTCACATTTCTAATTTATAATATTATTGTATTATTAATAATTCTATGATATATTGTGGCAAAATAGATACCAAGGAGGAAATTATGATAGCTTTAGGATGTGACCATGGTGGTTATGAGTTAAAAGAAGAAATAAAAAAGTATTTTGAAGAAATTGGAATTGAATATGAAGATTTTGGAACTAATAGTACAGAAAGAACAGATTATCCTATTTATGCTGAAAAAGTTGCAAAAGCAATTCAATCTAAAAAATGTGATACTGGAATTTTAATTTGCAAATCAGGAGCAGGAATGATAATTGTTGCAAATAAATTTAAAGGAATTAGAGCAGCTCTTGGAATTAATGAAGATGTATCTAGAGATTCAAAAGCTGATGATAATATAAATGTTTTAGTTTTACCAGCACAATATGTAACAAAATCAGATGCAATTGCTAGTGTACGAGCTTGGATTGGAACTGAATTTAAAACTGGTAGATATGTAGATAGAATACGAATGATAGAGAATATAGAAAAAAATGAAATGAAATAGAGAGGTTTTTATCATGTGGGGAGATATAGTTATAGCTTTTACAATTGCTTTCATGACAGCATTTATGGCAGCGCCACATACAATAAAATTAGCCAAAAAAGTAGGTGCAGTAGATACACCACAAGATGCAAGACGTATTAACAAAATTACAATGCCAAGACTTGGTGGACTTGCTGTAATTTTAGGTTTTTTTGTATCTATAATATATTTATTAATAGTAATGTCAATAGAAGATAAAATTGATTTATATCAAGATAATTATTTTATGAAAATAATTGGTTTTACACTGGGAGCATTAATTATTGGAATTGTATGCTTTATTGATGATATAAAAGGTGTTCCAGCAGTAATTAAGCTTGCAGCTCAAATAATATCAGCTTGTGTGGTAATCAAATTTGGAATAAAAATCGAAAATCTAGATATTCCATTAATAAATTTAGAAGGTGTTGGAAACTGGTTTTATATAATTCTTACTATTGGATGGATTGTAGGAATAACTAATGCAATGAATTTAATAGATGGTTTAGATGGACTTTCAACAGGTATTTCAATAATATCTTGCTTATCATTATTAATAATATTTTCATTAAATGCTTCGCCAATAATTTCTATTGTATTAATAACTGCATTAGGAGGAGCACTATGTGGATTTTTACCATATAATTTTAATCCTGCTAAAACTTTTATAGGTGATACAGGTTCAAATTTCTTGGGATATTGTTTATCAATAATATCTATTTTAGGTATAGCTAAAACATATACTGCAATAGTAATTGTTGCACCACTTATGGTTCTAGCATTACCAATTTTGGATACATTAGCTTCTATTGTGAGAAGAATTATTAATGGTAAATCATTGAAAGCAATTATACAACCAGATGCTGGACATTTACATCATAAGTTATTAAAAAAAGGTTTTTCTCAAAAACAAGCAGTTTTAATATTATATGGAATTACAGCAATATTTGGAATGTTCGCAATAATATTAATGGATAGTGGAATTTGGAAAGCATTATCATTTGCAATAATTATTTGTATAATAATTGCTATGGGATATAAAGAATTTTTCAAACAACGACTATTAGTAGATAATTCTGATGAAGAAGAAAATGCTGATAATACTAATATAGAAGAATAAAATTTAATAAAATACAAGGACACGCTATTTTAGCGTGTCCTTTATAAATTATAAACTTAAACAGTTTGCTTAAAGTCTTTTTCCTCTTTGAGAGGCTTTTGCCTTACTTGTTGTAGTGGTAATATCTCCACTAATTTTAACAGGCACTAAAGCCGTGGATAATCCTTGTAAAGAAGCTGAAACATTCTCAATACGTTTTTGAGTTTGCCCTCTATTTTTCATATCAATTTGATATGTTTCTAATGATCTTGTCGAAGATATCATTGAGATAATACCAAGCATTAAATCAACAATTGATTTTTCCTCCTGTATTTTAATTACATGTTCAGGAGCTAAAAGGCTTGTCCAACAAGATGTTATATCGGGTTCAAATTTATGGCCACAATACTTATTTAAAAGCATAAAAACATTATCATTTACTTTCTTACGAAGTAAAGAAAATGGTTCAATATCATCTTTACAACTGCCAATACCGAAGTTCTCTGTCTGAGATGTATTTACAGTTGGATAAGGATTTTCGTCACCAATAAAGAAAATAATAGGTTCACTACCTGGGACAAATTGTGTATTTTTTAATAAATAGTAAGCAGCAAGTTCGTAAGATTCTTTACCTTGTCCACCGCCACCTCCTTCAAGAACGATCTTTTCCAGCCAGGAATCCAATTCGATTCCTTTTGCAAAATTTCCAATTTGTAAAGGGTAACTATCAGTATAAGCATCACCGACTGCACAAATAGCAATATCAAAATCTTTCAAATAACCTTTTTGCTCTATTTGTCCATAGAACATAGGTAATTTATCATAAACTACCCGAGCAAAATTAATGTTAGAACCTGTCACATCAAGTACAATAATAATAGGGGACTTAGTGGTACTTTTGATTATTTTCCCATTTGGTTCCATACTATAATCTAAAGTTGTACTACTAAGTTTGCTGGTTGAGTAGGAACTTGCTCCAAAATTACTTGAACTGCTCCAACTGGAGCTGGAACTGGAACTATAAACATCTCTGTCATAACTATAACCACCCATGGTATATTCCTCCTTAATCTAACTTTTTGAATCTCTTAGTCCCAAAAACTTCATTTCTGAGCTCAACGAGCTCACTCCAAAGATTCCATGCATCATTTGGTCTAACAGATAGGTCAGTAGTTACCATTTTTCTGATAAAATCTCTAACTTTAGCATCTACAGATACAGGCATACCATTGTTGTAAATATTACCTCCTAAAAGTTCAATAGCAATTTTCCCGATTGAATAAATATCTGAAGAGGGTAAAACTGTGGAATCTTTATTCACCTCTGGGGCTGTATAACAATCATTTACAATTTTGTAGTGTGCATCTGGTGTATTTGCCTTTTCGATACAGAATGAAAATCCAATTAAAGAAACATTATGAATCTCTTTATTAATGATAATATTTTCAGGTTTAATGTTTCCATGTACTACACAATTGGAATGCATGTATCCAACTACACTTAAGAGTCTTTCCAACATCCACATAACATGTTCAGCAGGAATCCTATTTTTATATTGTTTAAGAAGTTCAGGCATTGTTATGCCTGGTACTTCTCTCATAAGAATAGAATTAGAACCATTGATTTTGATTTTTTGCTCAACATAAGGAATAGATTGATGTCTATAAGTTGAAAGAACACGATATTCAGTATCTATTAATTCATTATCATCAGAATCAATCGGAACTTTCAAATAAAAAATATTGTTATTTGAGATTCCTTTAAAAATATTTGCAACTTCTCCTTCAAAAACATTTTCATAAAACTCATATAATTCACCTTTTATTTTAACTTCAAATAGGGGTGACATGTGTTTATAAAGTTTAATAGGATCAATGAAAGAATAAATGCCATCTTTAAGTTCTTTGGCTCCTAAATTATATAAATCATTTAGGAGAATTATTGCTTGACTTGCAATATATTTATCATTATGTGGTGCAGTATCAGGATGAATTTTTTTTGCATATGTTCGATAAATTCTTTTTAAATCTGTATCACTTGAAACTTCACCAAAAAAATCAATAGGTCGTTTGGCTTGTAATAATTTTTCATAAACTACTTTAATGTCCATAAAAATTTACCACCTCCACAGAACATAATCTGCATAATCTTTTTGTGGCAAAATGCAGTTCTCAGATACAGGTTTTATACAGTTATTCCAATATTTATATACTACATCTTCTGTAACATGAAGATTCGATGTGTCTCTCTGAATTCTTCTGCTCAAGCAAGTTTCCATATCTGTATCAAGATATATGGAAATATAATCAGGCATAAAACCAGATAAAAAATCAATTACATGTAACCCTTCAAAAATATTTACTTTACTTTTTTGGACAACTTTTTTCTTATCGATTCTTGTATTTGTAGGAATGTTATAGTTTGGCATTTTTACAACTGAATTTGCAAGAAGTTTTTTTACATCTTCTTTAAATTCTTCTTGGCAAAATGCTTCGGGTGAATCCATTAGAAGACCGTTAGATGTATAAGGAATATCTCTAAGATTCCTGAAATAGTCATCCTGTGAAACAACTGTTACTGAAATATGATCAGCTAAGCAATCCCGAACTCTATTAGCTAATGTTGTTTTTCCTGAGCAGGTAGTACCTGAGATTAAGATGTTTGCTGTACCGTTAAAGTGAACATATCTGCTAATTTCTCTGTAAATATCCATATTTTACCTCCTTGATGAAACAATTTAAACTGTTAACTTAATTTTATTCTCTCTAGTAGGACCTACAGATACAATTGTTATAGGAATACATACAAGCTTTTCTAAAAGTTTAATATATTCTAAACATTTAGTTGGAAGATAAGATTTATTAGATATTTGGGTAATATTTGATTTCCAGCCATTTACACAAATGTATTTTGGAATACAATTACTTAAATATTTATTTAAATCCTTATGATTTTCCTTTATATCTGTAATAATTACTTGTCCATTTTCTGATAGATAGTAACTAAATATTTTTTTAAATTCACTATCAATAGTGCCAGAATAGATGTATTCATTACAAACTTTGATTGTGTCGAAATCATCCAATTTATCAAGTGCAGATAAATATAATTCATTTACTTTATTAATGCTTTGAGCATATCTTACTAATATACTGTCAAACCATCCAAAACGAATTTTTCCGTTCCAAAAAGAAAAATTTTGATTTTCGTCTGAAATCTGATTGCTTACGGTTGATGATTCAGTAGGAAAGATACCTAATCCATGTCTAGACATAAATGCTTTTGTAATTCCTATTTTATGCGTAACATCATTCGCATGAGAAAGGCTAAGAGCAAAGCTATTTGTAGTGTCAAGAAATGTTGTATTAGGCTTTATTCCATAAACATTATCAATAAGAAGACCTTGAGATCCTTCGTATATAGCATTATGATAAGTGCGTATAGCTGAATCATAGTTGCTATATAGGCATTTTTGTAAATTAAACTCCTTTCGTGCATATTTGAACTCTGTTATATAATGTGAAGCAATAGTAAAAAACGCTTTTGGATGCAGTAAAAAAGAAATCTCTTTAGATAAATTTTCTTTTAATTCATCAGGAATATTTTTAGAAATAATTTCCTGATTTTGTAAATAAAAAGAAAGTACATATTCTTGAAGAGCTTGTAATCTTTCTATAATAGAATTATTGTTATAATGATTATAAATATCTTTTATCATTAATCCTAAAGGTTGTTCACATGGAAACTTTTTTTGTTCATTTAGTAAATATTGAACTTCACTTACTCCAGTTCCTACAGTACCACGGCGATTATCACCTTTAGAAAGCTCACGAAGTTTATTTATCAGTTTGTGATATGGAGTTACAATAAAACAGTTTTCATGTATATGAATTCTATTTATAAGTTCTGGAATTGGAATTTTAGTTTTGCTTGAAAATACATCAAGTTCAACTAAAAGGTTTTCGATATTTATTACCATATTATCTGTTAAGTAAGTATGGCATTTTTCTGAAAACATTCCAGAGCCTAATTGACTAAATTTGTGAACAATTCTAGATGGAGTAATAACTGTATGAGAGGCCTGAGAACCACCATTATATTTCACAATACAATCAATATTTTGATTATATATTAAATAATCAACAAAAGTTCCTTTTCCTTCATCACCAAATTGCATACCACATAAAATAAAATTATCCATTGATGAAATTCTCCCAAGCCAATATAGCATTTTCAAAGCAGTAATTGCAAACATTGTCACACAACATAAATTTTCTATAACCCATATTGTACATCAGTTCCAAATCTGCAAAATCTGCAAAATCAACAGTATCCTTTTTTTCCAATGATAAAAATATCCGTGAAGCACAAATGGCTTCTGGATCCCGAGAAATAATGAATTTTAAGTGATCTAACAGGCTATAATTTTGTCCAGTTTGAATAAATAAATCATCTCTTGCAGCCATTAATCCAGATATGTTGTATTGAGAAATAAACTCTAACCCTTTAGAAGACTCAACTTTACATATTATTTTAGCAGTTGGTAAAAAACGAAGTATTTGTGATAAATCGTTAAAGTTCTCTACAAAAGATGCCATTATATTATTCAGCTTTTTTTTACGACATACAAGTAAATACTGTTTATCAGTTTTTGTTAAATATCCATCAATTTTGATTTCTTTAGCAATAATATTGACAGATTGGCCTGCTCCTAAAGGATATTTGGGCAATGGATCTACGAAAATTTTATTTCCGTCTTTTACATGTGTAATATTCACTCTATCACTATTTCTGAAGTAAATTTGTGCTGGATATAAAAGTTGTATGTTGTGATTTAATTCAATACAAGAGAATAATGGATCAGCCCATTTAATAACTCTTAACTGCCGTCCTTTTAAATCAATCCAAAGCTTTTTTTTATATTTTATAGATAGCTTTTTTAAAATATCGAGTGTTTCTGAAATTGAATATGGTGTTTGTGCACCAGTATTAAATCGTACTTCAGAAATATTAGTATTTGCAAAAACTCTTTCTACTTTTTCTATATTATTAAGTGATGGTATGGTGGCAATTAAAGTACATGCTTTTTTCATTACAATCCTCCTTGCGTATTACGAGTTTTAGACTTTGATTACCTTTTTTATATTCAATTAGTAACTAAGAATTAAAAACTAAAAGCAAAACCTCCTTATATTTAAAATTTATAATTATGCAAAATAATTTTGATATTATTATTAAAATCAAAATATTTTATTAAATTATATAAAAAACTAGCAACATTCTAACACAAATTTACATAAAATTCAATTGTTTTGTATGAAAATATTGAATTTATTGCTAAAAAAATGTACAATTAGTAAAGAAAGAATGTAAAAATAATGAAAATGAATATAAAATACATATTGGAGGAATTATGAATAAAAGGTTTAGTATAATAATCCCAGCATATAATGCTGAAAAAGTAATTAAAAGAGTTGTTGAAAGTGTAAATAAGCAAACTTTTAGAAATTTTGAAATTATAGTAGTGGATGATTGCTCAAAAGATAACACTTATGAACTAAGTACAAACTTAGAAAATGTAAATGTAAAGAAAACTCCTAGAAATTCAAAGGAAGGTGGAGCAAGAAATTTAGGCATGCAAATTGCTAATGGAGAATATATAATTTTTATTGATGCAGATGATTTTCTGGCAGATGAAAATGTTTTAGAAAGAATAGATAAAATAATAGGAAATGATTCTCCAGATTTAGTATATTTAGGTTTCCAGACATTAGGTAATGGAGAAGGAAAAGAAGAGTTGTGGTTACCAACAGAAGAAAATTCAACTTTTAAAGAAAGAGCAAGAAATTGGAAATATGAAGTAGTCTGGGATGTTTGCTGGAAAGCAGACTTTTTAAAAGAAAATAATATTGTATTTGAAGAAAATAAGCTTCATCCAGATTTTCCATTTTATTATAAAGGAATATTAAAAGCAAAATCATATAAAGTAGCAAGCTTTGTAACACACATATATACAGTACAAAGTAATACAAGTATAACTTCATCCAAAGTTCATCCAGGTAAATTAAAAGATCTATATTTTAATGTTGACAAGTGCTTAGATATGATAGAAGAAGTGGATGAAGATAAAAAAGCAGATTTTATATTTGCAATATATAGAGTAGTAGAATATTCTTGTAGAGTATTACTTCAGTATGAAAAAGAGACTAAAGAAACAGGTAAATAAATACTAGTATAAAATGTTTCAAAATTTTATATGTAATTAAAATGAGAGCCGAACCATTTAAATATGTTTAATGTTTCGGCTTTTAATATTATATAAAAATATATTATAAATTTTTTTCTAAATATTGTAATGCTTTTTTTCTTTCTTTTTCTATGGTTTCATAAGCTTTTGAAAAATCAATAGGCTCTAATAAAAGACTTTCTAAATTATCAAGTGAAGAAAGACATCTGTCTGATAAATGGAATCTTTCTAGTAAATCACCTAATTTTTGTTTATTACTTGGTCTAATTATTGTAGCAAAAGGTCTTTTAGTTTTCATAGCAAATATTGAACCATGAAAAGTGTCTGTAAAAATGTAATCTGCTTTTTGAAAATATGGCAAAACTTCTAAAGGATGTGCTGGTATATATTTATCACAACAAGATTGATAATTACCTACTCCAATAATTTGCTTATTATATTTTTCTGCAAATTTTTTAATTGCTTCATTTTCTTCTTTCGAAAATCTAAGATTATATGAGTAAACTATTATATAATTTTTTTCTTTAACATTATCAATTATATCATTTTCAAAATTATATAATAAAACTGGATCTAAACTCATTTCAGGAGTTACTCCGATTAATTGTTCTACAAATTCTTTTGAATTATTATCACGAACTGAAATTGATTTAAATTTTCTTAATAAATTTGAAACATCTTTATCTAAACTATATTTTTTTAATTTATCATATGTTGTACTTCCACATGAAGCAGCATAACTAATTATAGATTTTGCATTTGCATCTTTTCCAAATAATTCTAAAGAACATCCAACATCTGGATTATCTTGTGTACAATTAAATACTTCATCACTACCAATAACTAATGTATCTAGTTGTGGCCTTTCATTTCTTTTATCTATTCCTAATTCTTTTAAAAATTCAGTTTTAAATTTTTGTTTGAATTCATGTGTTTGATTAATAAAAAATTTATCTTTTTCTGTTAACTCTTCCAAGTATGTATCAAGTGATTCGTTATTAATACATGGCTCAATTTTAAAATCAACGAATTGAACTTCATGTCCCATTTTTTCAAATGTATTTTTTAATGCAACAGCAATTAGATATGAACCATAATTTGTAATTCTTTGCATTGACATTATTCCTATTTTCATATTTCCTCCTAAATAAAATTTATAAACATTCTTTTAATGCATATTCAAATCCATAATCTATGTATAATTTTTTGAATTTTTCGTAATTCTTATTTTTTATTGAAGGGTGGCGTAATTGCTCATTTCCTTCAACAGCTTCTTGAAGAGTTCTTTTTTCAAAAAATATTTTATCTTTTATATTGTTAAAAAAGTTATTTCCTTTTTCGGTATTTATTAATGCTACAGAAACTCCATTTGTTATATCATGATTAAATGGGATTTTTTCACCAAGTCCCCAAAAGTCGCCTATTGTAATGTCAGAAATTCTTTCCTTACATGCATATTTACAAGTATAGCAAGATTCTCTATAAAATAATCCATTTAAAAATGATGAATAATATGCATCATCACGAGCTTTTTTTGAATAAATGATATCTGTATTTTTATATAATACAAAATAGAAATCATTAAGACCTCTAAAAGTTAAATTGTCTGGAAAAGTATTTAAATTTAGAGAATTAATATATTCATCAATAAACTTTTGAGATGGTACTCCATGGCAAATAAGATCTATAGTTATTAAATTATCATAGTCTTTGCGTAAATAGGATTTTAAACCAGCTATTTGACAAGGTGTTCCAATAAACAAAATATTTTTATTATTATTTAGCATTGAAAAAATTTCTCTAAATATATTTCCAATATATGCCTGTGAATATTTTGAAGTTTTAAATTTTCCTAGTTCTTCTAAAGTTGTTGCTTTCGAAAACTTTAGTTGTAAATTTTCATCATAATAGCAACCATATACTATTCCATCATTTTGTATAAAATGTTCATAAAAAATAAAAGCAATTCCACCAGAACTAGAAGTTTTTCTATTTTCGTTATTTAAATCCCAGCAAGCATATGTTTCTAATGGCATAGTTACAGGTATGTCTTTATTAACTGGACAAACAGTAGAACATATATTACAACCAGAACATAAGTTATCTTGTATTTGTGGATTTAGTATACCATTTTCATCATATACCATACTTATACAATGTCTAGGACAAGCATTGTAGCATGCCATACATCCAGTACATTTTGTTTTATCGCAAATATTAGACATTAGTAAAACTCCTTTCAAAATTATAATGCTATAATTAATTTTATCAAAATCATCAGGAAAAAACAATAATTATAAACAGATTTATATATACTAGAATATTACTCAGTCACTATTCACGGTTAATTTATATTTGTTAAATAGCTTTAATATACTATTTTTTAGAAATTTATCTACAAAGTGTTAGTGGTTGGGAATGGAGAAAAAATAATACATTAAAGTTATTTACTCTTTATTAATTTAAATATTACTGTGAATAGTAACAGTACTTAATATTTTGCACAATAAATATGCTAGAATTTGTATATATTCAGATAGTTGAACATAGTTATCTAGATATCTTAAAATGAATGAAGTGAAGTTTGACAATTTACATAAATTTATAGTATAATGCAGGTTGAGGTTTGATAAATATGTATTATGATTGGAAAGAAAAAACTAATACAGAAGAATTAAGAGTAGTATGTAATTTAATAAGAAATGGTGAAATTGTAATATTTCCAACGGAAACTGTATATGGAATAGGTGCAAATGCATTAGATGCAAGTGCTGTCGGAAAAATATTTGTTGCGAAAGGTAGACCATCAGATAACCCATTAATCGTACATTTAGCAGATAAAAGAAAAATAAAAGATATAGCAGAAGATGTTACTGAAGTGGAGCAAAAATTAATAGATAATTTTATGCCAGGACCTTTTACTCTTATATTAAAAAGAAAACCAATAATTCCAGATATTGTTACAGGAGGATTAAATACAGTTGGTATAAGAATTCCTGAAAACATTATAGCAAGAGGAATTATAACATATTCAGGTGTACCAATTGCAGCACCTAGTGCAAATATTTCTGGAAAACCAAGTGGAACTAATATTGAAGATATAAGAAAAGAATTAGAAGGTAAAGTTTCTGCAATTGTAGATGGTGGACAAACTTCAATAGGATTGGAATCTACAGTTGTAAAAGTAGTAGATGAAATTCCTGTTATTTTACGACCTGGTAAGGTTACACCAGAAGATATAGATAAAGTAATTGGAAATGTTAAAATAGATAAAAATATTTTTAGAAAAATAAATATGAATGAAACTATAGAGAGTCCAGGAATGAAATATAGACATTACGCACCAGAAACAAGTTGTAAATTAGTATATTGTGAAGATGAATTAGACCAAATTTTCTATTTAAAAAAATATATTAAAGAATATAAAGGAGATGTAGTAGTTATTGGGTTTGATGAACATAAAGATAAACTTTTTTTGGAAGATAAAAGATTTATATCTATAGGAAAAAAAGATGATTTAGATGGATTTGCTAGAAATATTTTCTCAAATTTAAGAGAGGCAGATAAAATGAAACCTTATAAAATACTTATAGAAGGTGTAAAAAAAGAAGGCTTAGGATATGCAATAATGAATAGATTAATAAGAACCTGTGAGCATGATATGTTTATATTATAAGATAATTTTTGAAATCATCTTATAATATTAATATTAACTTAAATTCTATATAATATTAAATAATAAATCATAAAAATTACCATAAAAATTATATTTAATAATTAGTATGTGCAATATTTTAAGCTAAAATATTATAGATGAAAGAGTGAATTATGAAGAAAGAAATAAATTTTGGAATTGGTTTCATAACTGGGAGACCAAATGTATGTAAAATTATAAATTCATATGCTAAATATTTAGTCGAGCAAGTGCAAGATTTAGAAATTAAAGTTAATTTTACAATATATATATTATTTGATATGGGATATCAATATACGACTAGAACAGATTTTTATGGAATTATTCCAGAAGTATATAAATATGTTAATATAAAATATATAACTCCAGAAGAAATAGATGAAGATAAGAAAATATTAATATCAAAATATGATTTAGATCCAGAAGATGCTAATTTATTTATAGGAAAAGGATACGCTAAAGCTAGAAATGCAATTTTATATCATGCATTAAAAAAGAAAATTGATTATTTATTATTTTGGGATGATGATGAATATCCATTAGCAGATATAATAAAAGATAGTGAAATTACTTGGGTAAAACAACCAACAATTAAAAGACATTTAGAAAATATTTCGAAAACGGACATTACAGTTGGTGATAGATGTGGTGTTATGAGCCCAATACCATATATAGAGTATAATGAAATACTAAAAGAAGATGATTATAAAAATTTTATAGATGGAATTTCGAATGAAGTTATTACATGGGAACGTGTGAACTCAACAAGAGCAAAAGAAGGATTCCTAAAATATGCAGATGAAGACATTGCATTAGGAAATATAAAATCAAAAAAAATAAGTAAAAAGGGAGAAACACCAATTATATATGGGTCAAATTTATGTTTAAATTTAAACCACATAGAAAAGATACCTGCTTTCTATAATCCACCAGGAGCAAGAGGTGAAGATTCTTTATTTGCTTGTGGAACAGTTTCTAAAAATACACAAATTATTTCTGTTCCAGCATATCATTTTCATGATGGATTTTTAAGGTTTACTGGATTAATGAAAGAAAAATTTCCAAAACATCCATTAAAAATAATGCTAGAAGATAATGGAATAGAACAAAGATTTTATAAAGCAACTTTAGGATGGATAAAATATAAACCATTATATACATATATTAATGACAGAGAAAATTATAAAA
Organism: uncultured Clostridia bacterium; assembly: GCA_949388605.1. Lineage (GTDB taxonomy): Bacteria > Bacillota > Clostridia > TANB77 > CAG-508 > Scatovivens. The sequence continues at coordinate 20,343 of CASKJV010000007.1, read as the reverse complement.
ATATTATAAATACTTCTATTCAAAATTTAGAAAAGAGTGTATATAAACTTTCTAAACAGTTTGAAACATGTGATTTCTCTAGCTTAATTACAGAACTTAAAGATTATGATAAAAATGTTAAAAAGCACTATGCAGAATATATAAGAACTAATGAAATTTGGGATGAGCTAAAACATAAAATTCTTCAAGAAAAGTAATTGATTTAATAATATCAGTATAAAGTTTTTTATAACTATTATTCAATTTAATTTATAAAAATAAACTAATAAAAACAGATAGCATCTGAAATGAACCCTCGTTGTTAAACTTTTTGTCTAACATTTTAGGTTCACTTCATAGATGCTATCTGTTTTGTTATATTATAAGAAAATGCTTTGTGATTTTTTTAAATAACATTTATATTTTAACATTTTATATTTATTAAAATAATATAGAAGTACCCAATAAATATTGTAATTATTGAAAATTTACATTATAATATACAATGTAGAAAAGGAGTACTTTATATGTATTTAATCGTAGGACTAGGAAATCCTGAAACTGATTATTCAAAAACAAGACATAATATGGGATTTAATGTTATAAATAAACTTTCAAAAGAATATTCAATTGAAGTTAATAAATCAAAATTTAAAGGACTATTTGGAACAGGGATAATAGAAGGAGAAAAGATAGTTCTTTTAAAACCTCAAACATTTATGAATTTAAGTGGGGAATCAGTAATTGAAGCAATAAATTTTTATAAAATTTCAAAAGAAAATTTAATAGTTATTTATGATGATTTTGATACAGACTCTGGAAGTATTAGAATAAGAAAATCAGGTTCAGCTGGAAGCCATAATGGAATGAAATCTGTAATAAATTCTATAAATGAAGAAAAATTTTGTAGAATTAGAGTTGGTATCGGAAAACCAAAAGATAAAACAGATATGATTAGTTATGTTATTGGACATGTACCTGATGAAGAAATGAAAGTTTTAGAAAATGGAACAGATATGGCAAAGTCGGCAATTGTTGAAATTATAAAAAACGGTATAGATGTAGCCATGAATAAATTTAATAAAAAGAAAGATGTGTAAATGAAAGAATTAGTAATATGTAATTCAGAAAATAAAAAAGTAATATGTTTAATAGAAGATGAAGAACTTGTTGAGAAATATGAAGAAGACGAAAGTGATAAATCTATTGAAGGAAATATTTATATAGGAAAGGTTCAAAATGTAATAAGCGGATTGCAATCTGCTTTTGTAAATATTGGGGAAAAAAGAAATGCTTTTATACATGTAAAAGATATTTTACCTAAAGTAGATATTACTAAAAATGAAATATTAGAAAAAAAGTCAATAAGTGATTTAATAAAATCTGGAGATCCATTAATTGTAGAAGTAAAAAAGGAAGCAGTTGATAAAAAAGGCCCTAGATTATCAACTCACATTAGTTTAACTAGTAGATTTATTGTATTTATGCCAAATGCGGATTTTATTACAGTTTCTCAAAAAATAGAGAATGAAGAAGAAAAAGAAAGATTAAAAGAAATAGTGAGAAAATATCTATCAAAAGATAATGGTGCAATCATTCGAACTGTAGCAGAAGGTAAATCAGAAGAAGAATTAAAAAATGACATTTTGAGAACCATTAATAAATGGAAAAGTATTCAAAATACACCAGTAGATAAAATTCCACAAAAAATATATGATAAAGGTGGAGTTTTAAAAAAAACAATTGTTGATTTAGTAGATAATAAATTAGATAAAATTGTGTTAGAAGATGAAAATGATTTTAACAATATAAAACAATGCTTGGAAGAAATAGATGCTAAAATAGAAATAGAAATTGATAAAGATATATTAAATAAATATTCTTTATCAAAGCAAATAAAAGCTACAGAAAGTAATAAAGTTTGGTTGAGAAATGGTGGATTTATAACAATTGATAAAACAGAAGCTTTAGTTGCTATTGATGTGAATTCAGGAAAATTTATTGGAAAGAAAGATGTAGAAGAAACAATAACAAAAGTTAATCTTGAAGCTGCTAAAGAAATATCTAAACAATTAAGGTTGCGTGATATTAGTGGAATTATTATAATAGATTTTATAGATATGCAAGAAGATAAAAACAAGCAAGCAGTTATAAATGAAATTGTAAAAAATAGCAAAAAAGATAGATCAAAAGTGCAAGTAGAAGAATTTACAAAATTAAATTTAATGGAGATTACTAGAAAACATATCAATAGCAAAAAGTTTTAAGATAATCTTAGATATTAAAAAAGTATATAATAATTATATAAAGAAAATATGTAATAAGAAAGGAAAAATAAAATGATATCATTAGGTGGAATAGGATCATATATTATTGGAATATTTTTATTAATTATAGTTTTAAAAATATTAACATTCCCATTAAAAATAATTTTTAAATTTGTATTTAATTCAATTTTAGGTGGAATTATTTTAGCAATTTGTGCTAGTTTAGGAATTATAGTAAAAGTATATTGGTGGACAGTATTACTTACAGGTCTATTTGGTATTCCAGGATTTGTATTTGCATCACTAATTACAATAATATTATAAAATGACCAAAAACTAATGTTCCAAATTGGTCAGAAGGAGAAAAAATGAAAGTAGGATTTATATCACTTCGGATGTAGTAAAAATTTAGTAGATACAGAAATGTGTATAGGTATTTTTAAAAAAGAAAACTTTGAAATAGTAAACAATCCTAAAGAGGCAGAAATAATAATTATAAATACATGTGGTTTCATAGAATCAGCAAAAGAAGAGGCAATTAATTGTATGTTAGAAATGGCAGAGTATAAGTCTGCCGGAAATTGTAAATATTTAATTGCAATGGGATGTTTGGTTCAAAGATATAAAAATGAATTAGAAAAGTCAATTCCAGAAGTAGATTTGTTTGTAAGTATTGATGAATATGATAACTTGTGGGAAAAGATTTCTAATTTAGTTAATGTGAAATCAGAATCCAAAAATACATTAGATTATTTAAATAGAATTATCTCAACAGGAAATACTACAGCATATTTAAAAATTGCTGAAGGATGTAGTAATAGATGTACATATTGTGCAATTCCATATATAAGAGGTCCATTTGTAAGTAGAAAAATGGAAGATGTTTTGAGTGAAGCAGAACAGCTAGCTAATAAAGGAATTAAAGAATTAATAGTTATTGCACAAGATACAACTAAATATGGTATAGATATTTATGGAAAACCATGTTTAGCAGAATTACTAGATAAACTTTGTAAAATAGAAGGATTTAAATGGATTAGATTTTTATATGCTTATCCAGAAAGTATTACAGATGAATTAATTGAAGTTGTAAAACAAAATGATAAAATTTGTAACTATTTTGATATTCCATTACAACATTTTTCAGATAAAGTATTAAAGAGAATGAATAGGAAAAGTGATAGTAAATCTATAGAAAAAACAATAGAAAAAATTCGTTTAGAAATTCCAGATGTTATTTTGAGAACAACTTTAATAGTAGGATTTCCAGGTGAAACAGAAGAAGACTTTTTCGAATTATATGAATTTGTAAATAGAGCTAAATTTGAAAAATTAGGTGTTTTCAAATATTCTAAAGAAGATGGAACACCAGCAGCTAAAATGAAAGAACAAGTACATTATAAAACTAAACAATCACGATTAAACAAAATTATGGCTCTTGAACAACAAATTTCAAAAATAAAATTGGAAGAGAAAATTGGAAATGTTTATGAAGCTATAGTAGATGGCTTTTCAGATGATAATAAATTCATTTGTGCTAGAAGTTATATGGATATACCAAATGAAGATGGTACAATATTTATAAAAAATAATAGAAGAGTAAAATCAGGTGATTTTATAAAATGTAAAATAACAGCAGTAAAAAATTATGACATGTTAGGTGAAATAATAGAAGAATAGTAGGTGTTTCCTATGGTGAATAGATTATTAAAATTAGTTATATTAATTTTTATGATAGTAGGTATTTGGTATGGAATTTCAATTACTATAAAAAGAGAAGTTCCTAAATATGATCGAAAAGAAGCTGAACTAAAAATACTTAATACGATGCAAACTAAGTCTGCAGAAGCAATAAATGTGTATACATACGGAAAATCGTTAAATGTAGATGGAAAAATTTCAAATGTAAATAAAGATAATTTTGAAAGTTTAAAATTGTATATAACAGATGGATTAAATTATGAAGAAAACTATAATTTAGATTACAGTTTTGAAAATAACGATTTATTATTTTCTTCTAAAATAATAAACTCAGGTCTAGTTATAGATGACTTAGAAAATGGAGAATATTATATTTTTGCTAGATTAAAAGTAAATAATAGTGTAGAACCAAAGTATTATTCTTTTGTGAATTCTTCAGATGCTGAAAACATAGAGTATTATACAGTAACTAAAGAAAGTAAAAATAGAAAAGCAAATATTGCTTTTTGTGAAAAAGATTATAATGGAAAAAAATATAATTTATTAACAATGAAAATAGAAGATGCAACATTACCAGAAAATATATATGATATAGTAATTGATGCAGGACATGGTGGAAGAGACTCTGGGGAGATTTTAGGTTCAGTAACAGAAGCTAATGTTATGCTTGAATATGCGTATAGTTTAAAAAATGAATTAGAAACTTTAGGATATAAAGTAAAATTAACTAGAGATGAGTCTAATTCATCAAGTTTTACAACAACTAATATGTACAATTCTGATGGAAGAATTAGTATAGCATGTAAAACTAAAGCAAAACTTATGATTTCATTTCATATAAATAATGATGCAAATAAAGAATTAACAGGATTTGAAATATATAGTCCGCCAAAATCTGATTTGAATTTTGCAACAGAAATGGCAAACCAAATAAATCAATTGTCAACTATTACATTTTCTAATAACAACTCTTTCAAACAAACAGAGGGAGTTTATGTTAGAAATTTTACCAAAGCTATTATAAAAGAATATGCGAATACAGCTAATAAAAAAGGATATGAGCCTTATAATATTACAACAGATACGCCATATTTATACACAATAAGAGAAGTTGGTGGAGTTGCAACAGGTGCATATGTTGATGGTAGAAATACCCAATATTCAAAAAATGAATATTATAAATCAAATCAAGGGATAGAGACATATCAATTAGAATTAGGATATATAAAAAATGATATAGAAATTATAACAAATGAAAAAGACAAGATAGTACAAGCAATATCAAAAGCAATTAATGAAAAATACTAAATATAATTATTTCAAAAGATAAAGGGGAAATTACATGGACGAAACACTAAATTTTGTAAATTTTATTAAAGAAAGATTTTCAACAACTGAACTTAAAATAGTAAAATTTATTTATGAGAATGATTTACTTACATATTCATTACAAACAGAAAAGGTAAAAGAAAATGATAAAATGGTTGAAAAACCAACTAATATATTAGATTTATCATTTTTAAAATTATGTGCAAAAAAATTTAATGATTCTCAAGATATGATGGAAAAGATATTCTTATTTTATATAGGATATGCATTAAGAGATGCTAAAAGTGCTTGGAGATTAAATTTAAATAACTTAGAAACAGACTTAAATGCGAAATGTTCCTATTGTTCAACAGCAGAATTATCTTCTTGTCCATTTAAATTAATTGGATATATTTTAAAATGTATTTCAGATAATAAATTTGATACAAGAAAGGTTTTTAAGTTACTAGTTTCTAATGAAGAAAAAGAGTATTCAACAGATGAAGAAACTATTTTGTCTACAATAAATAATGTAGACAGATTAAATGTTAATTCAATAGATATTGTTGGAGCAGAAATGTTGCTTGCTTCAGATTGTGTAAAAATAGATAAAATAGAAGATAAAAAAATATTTTATAGATATATAGATTTTAATGTAAAAAATAATTCTTTCTTTAACAATTTGAAAGAATTCTATAAAGAAAATAATGGAATAGAAGGAGTTCTTAATTTATCTTCAGTAAATATTTCCAATAGTTCATCTTATATATTTAATAATTCTCCAATTGAGATTGCTGTATTTATAAAATATTTATGTGAAAAAAGTAATCTTGATGAAGAGACTATTATAAAAAGAGTTTTGGAAAAAAGAAAATTTAAAGAAATTGAACTTAGAAATGTTTATTATAACCAATATATACATTTAATTAAACAATTGGAGATTACTAAGGAAGAAAAAAATGAAATTATCTCAATTTTAACTTACATTAGAAATTATTATTATAACGAAAATCTTCCATATATACATTTCAATATTGCTTTATATACAAAAAATAGTATTATAGCAGAAAAAGTAGTAAATATATTAAATAGATATATTAGAACTTTTTGCTATATTGCAAATAAAGGTACTTTATGGGTTGATACTGAAATGCTTGTGAAAAGGACAAAAGATTCAATTGATATGATTTCTCAAGTAGACAGAATGTATTCAGAAAATGATGTTATAATTTTTGAAAATCTAGGAAAAATAAAAGGATTAAATGAATATAGAGTTGATGCTTTTTGGAGTGCAATAGAAAAATTTAATATGAAAAATAAAAAATCTATTACTATTTTTATGGAAACTGAAGATATATTTAAAAGTATAACTCAAAAGCATCCATTAATAGAAAGTAAAATTATAAATAAAAAAATACATATAAAGGGATTTGATGCAACTGTAATAAAAAATAAAATTTTAGATAATTTAGGAAATATTTATCCTATAGATGAAGATTTTAAAATTGAGTTAGAAAAATATATAAATGATACATATAATCCAGAATTAGAAGATGAGTATGAATATATAAATGAAGTTACAGATAATATTATTTTTAATAAATTTAAATTATTAGAGGTAAAAAATAAATTTAGTAAAGAAGATACTCCAAAACAATCTGAAACTAGAACAGTAGAAGAAATATTATCAGATATAAATGGACTTGTAGGATTACCAGAAGTAAAAGAAAGAGTCAATGAATTAATTAAATATTTAGATTATACTAAAAAAATAGATATAGAAGGATTTAATAATCTAAATATGATATTTAAAGGAAACTCTGGTACTGGAAAAACTACTGTTGCAAGATTATTTGCAGAGTTATTCTATAAGTTAGGATTTATAAGACAAAATAAAATTATTGAAGTTACAAGTAAAGACTTAATAGGTAGTCATTTAGGAGAAACTGCTCCCAAAACACAATCTGTAATAGATTCTGCATTAGATGGAGTTTTATTTATAGATGAAGCTTATACAATAATGGCAAGTAAAGGAGGAAGTTCATCAAATTATCCTGCTGAATGTATGGCAACAATATGTAAAGCTATGGAATTATACAAAGATAGATTAGTAATAATATTTGCAGGTTATACAAAGGAAATGAATGATTTTATTAATGAAAATCAAGGATTAATGTCTAGAATAGGATATGAGCTTGAATTTTCAGATTTTTCTAAAGACGAATTAATTCAGATATTTAAAGACGAAGTTAATGGCAATGGATTTACTTTAGAAGATGGTGTAGAAAGTAAAATTGAAAAACTAATAATAAAAAATAAAATAGGTAGAAATTTCGGAAATGCAAGATTTGTAACTAATTTATTTGATAAATTAGTTATAACACATTCAGCAAATTATACAGATGAAGCAAATTTAAAAATTATTACAAATAAAGATGTAGAAGTATTTGAATCAACTGTAAAAAATGAAGAACGAACAGTAGATAATATATTAGAGGATTTAAACTCGTTAACAGGACTTAATAAAGTAAAAGAAACAATAAATGGATTTATTTCTGTAATAGAATTAAATAAAAAATTAAATAAGGCTCCAGACTTTAATATGCATATGATATTTAAAGGAAATGCTGGTACAGGTAAAACAACAGTGGCAAGATTAGTTGCAGAAGTATATTATAACTTAGGATATATTAAAAGAAATAAATTAGTTGAAGTACAATCACAAGATTTAATTGGTGAATATTTAGGTCAAACTGGTCCTAAAACTCAATCTGTAATTGAATCTGCATTAGATGGTGTTTTATTTATAGATGAAGCTTATGCAATAATGGAGCATAGTGGTTCAAATGCAAGTTATTCAGCTGAATGTGTTGCAACACTTTTAAAAGCAATGGAAGATTATTCACGGAAGATTAATAATAATATTTGCAGGCTATACAGAAGAAATGAGAAAATTTAGAGATTTAAATCCAGGATTAAAATCTAGAATAGGATATGAAATAGATTTTGAAGATTACTCTGTTGAAGAATTAATGGAAATATTTAATAATAAAGTTAAATTAAAAGGTTTTAAAGCTGACGAATTAGCCAATTTAAAAGTACAAAAAATACTTGAAGATGCAAAAGAGGTTGAAAACTTTGGAAATGGTAGATTTGTTGAAAATATGGTTCAAAAAATAATTATTGAACATGCTATAAAAACTAGAAAAGTGGATGATATGGATAGATTACTTACTTTCACTGAAGAAGATATACCAGAAATAAAAGCAGAGGAATCTAGAAAAAGAATAGGTTTTTAAAGAACAATAATATATGTATGTTAAAAATAAGGAGAACTAATGTATAAAGCAGTATGTTTAGATTTAGATGGAACTTTATTAGATGATAATAAAAAAATATCAGAAGAAAATAAAGAAGCAATAAAATATGTTCAATCAAAAGAAGGACAAATTATTTTATGTTCAGGTAGACAGATAAATTTAATGAAAGACTATAAAGATGAAATTAATGCATCAGAATATGTGATTGGATGTAATGGTGCAATCATATATGATTATAAAAATAATCAATCCATATTTGAAGCAAATGTTGCAGAAGATTTAGTAGATAATTTGTATGACTATTGTATTAGAAATAATTATTTAGCAAGAATAGATACTAAATATGCTAGATATATAAGTGATATGAATTATTTTATTTCTAAAGAAGTTAAAATGGAAGAGAATATTAATAAATTTATTAATGAAAATAAAGTCCTTCAATTTACAATTGGAACAAAAACTGAAAATCAAATAGATGAAGTAATTGAATATGTAAATTCTCTAAATAGAAAAGATATAAAAATTGAGAATAGATATCATATAAAAACAAAACAGTTTGAAATTTGGGCAATTAATATTATTAATAAAAATGCCTCAAAAGGAAATGCAATAAATGGTTTATGTAAGTATTTAAAAATAAATATTGATGAAGTTATTGCAATAGGAGATGACTTAAATGATATTTCTATGATTAAGACTGTAGGATGCGGAGTTGCAATGGGAAACGCAAAAGAAAAAGTTAAAGAATTTGCAAAAGAAGTTACTTTAAGTAATAATGAAAATGGAGTTTCTAAGATATTAAGAAACAAATTTTAATATCTGACATAATCTTCTTTAAACTTGATTTTTAGCTAAATTCGTGTTACAATATTTACATAAAATTTACCTTGCGAAAGCAAGTTTATATAGAAACTTTTAAAATAATTATTTTTAAGGAGGAAAAATATGAACTTTATAAGCAAAAACTATAACAAATTTCGGGAGTTTTATGCAGGTGGATTAAACAGTGTATGGGAGTTTTGGACTCATATTGCTCATGTAACTACTATTTTGGCAATATTAATACTTCTATGGGGCTGTGCAACAATTGAGGTAGCTATTATGTGGACAATATTAGGAGTATTATATATATCTATACTTGGAATTTGTGGATATATAAACTTCCGTGCTTATTACAGTAGTTCAATGGCAATATCTATATACTTCAACTTAAGTTGTATACTACTTGTAATTGGATGTTTTGAAACTACTCCATTTATTACAATGACTATAAGTGCCATTATTCTTTCAAGTACATTTATTTTAGGAAGCATTTCAAAATGGATAAATTGGAACCTTTTGTATGAAAAAGATTTGAAAAACTCAAAATCAATCTTTAAAAGATTATGGAATCAAAAAGATAGATGGTATATGATTGGATATATTGTAGTTTTAGTTCTTCTGATTTGGCTTCCTGTAATGACATTACAGATAAGTACTTTGCTAAAATTACTCATAGTAGCTGTATACTTACTGTCTATTCCAATAATTGCTGGTTTAGCTAATAAAGGGGTTAATATTGAAGAAATGTTTGAATAATTAAAGAAAAATTTTTTGATGTTCTAAAAAGGAAAATGCCAAAATCGTTTGATTTTGGCATTTTTTTAATAACTATTTGGAAATATCAGTTTTCGATTTATCTAATTGAGGTAATATTTTTTCAAGATCTGCTAATATTTCTTTATATAATCCCTGATCTTTTAAATAATCAGCATTTTTTTTAATAATTTCTAATAAATTTAAAATTCTAAAACTGTCTATAGTACAAGGAGACTTCATTATATCATGAAGATGTGTAGTAGCACATTTCTCTGAATCAGGTTTGTTACTATCATAAACTAGAGTGTCTTCTGAAAGATCAAACATATCTTTATGTCTACGATATACTTGTATTGAGTTAAAAAATCTTGCTCTCGGATTATTATGCATATTATCTTCAAAATAACGTATATTTGAAATAAAATCTTTTATAGTCTCATTATGATAATCTAAATCTGTATATCGTAAAGGTGATGTATCAGATTCTCTATTATTAACCATATTTAAATATCTTTCAAATATTGAAAAAGCGCTCTCAGTGGTTGGAACAGCTAAAGTTGCAAGTGATATATTATATTTTGTATTAGGATCATTTTTGTAGCGTTCTACAATTTCTTTTACCCATGTTAAATCTTTAATTGTACCAGTAACAATTGTATTTGTTCCAGGAAATTCTCTTAGTATTGTTTCTTGAATAATATAATATAATTCGTAAGAAGTTTGATTAGTTTTTCTAGCAAATTCTTTATCTGAAATTGGTTCATGAGTAGGAGAAAGTTCATTATGATAATGTCTAAACATATCCATATTAAGAACAATAAAGTTTTTATCACTATTATCTAACATAAGTTTTCTAACTAAAGTATCTTTTCCAGCTCCAGTAGGCGCACCTAAAAAGATCATATCTGCTTCAGGAGTAGGGCTAGTAGTTGGTTGTAAATTGTAGTTACTTATAATTTGTGCAATAAGAGCAGAATGTGATGGTAATAAGTACTGAATATCTTCTGAATGGATAGCTTTTTCTGATTCAATTATATTTTTTATTTTTAAAGTTAATTCTTCCATATTATTCATTAACAATATCTCCATATTTTTTCATTATTTTTTTGACATCATTAGTATTGCCTTTATAAAGAATATTTTTATCCAATAAAAGTTCTTCAAGTTCTTTTTTTAAATCCAGATTTCCAATATCTTTAGATATTTTTATATTTAGTTCTGATATTTTTTTATCAATTTTGTCAACAATCAATGTAAATTTTATTGTATCTTCCATAATTAAAATCCTTTAATTAAATTTTTAAAAATAATAGGAAACTGCTTCGCAATTCCTGTTATTTAAAGCCTTAGGCTAATATTGCACACAAATTTATTTCATAAATTTGGCACACGAACAAATACGAGCTACTTAAAATGTTTGAGAATGTTAAAAGTTACTCTTTTGTTCAATATGCTAATTTATTGGAAAAAATTAGCATTATTCTTTTATATTATATCATAGAAAAGAGTAATGAGCAAGTATATAAAGTTAGCACTCTCATATTGACTTTGCTAAAAATAAGTATTATAATAATTTTAGACATGATGTACAAAACGAAGCAAGTTATATAAGTTATGCATATCTTAAAATAAGTTATCCATATTAGAGATGCAAATAATTTATTAAAGTTTCGTTTTTTTAGATTAAATATTATGCATTTTATAAGTATTATAACAATAAATAAAATTAATATTAATTTGAAATAATAAATTAATAGAATTAATTAACTTTATTATTATAAAAACATAAAAATTATATAGTAAGTAAGGAGAAATATTATGAATGCTCAAAAATTTACTCAAAAATCTTTAGAGGCAATACAAAATGCCCAAAATTTAGCCGTTCAAAATCAATCTTCACAAATAGAACAAGAACATCTTTTGCTTGCTTTAATAGAACAAGAAGATAGCTTAATAAAAGAACTATTAAAAAAATTAGGAATTTCAGATAGATTGGAAAACGATTTAAAAATAAAGGTAAGCAATAAACCTAGAATGACAGGTGGTGCTAGATCAGCAGACTCTATTTATGTAGCTCAAGATGTCGATTTAGTTCTAACTAATTCAGAAAGTATAGCCAAAAAAATGCAGGATGAATATGTTTCAGTAGAACATATTATGCTTGCTTTATTTGATAATCAAAATAGAGAGATAAAAGAATTATTTAATAAATACAAACTAAACAAAAATGATTTTTTAAAAGTATTATCAAGTGTTAGAGGAAATACTAGAGTTACATCAGATAATCCAGAAAGCACTTATAATGTATTAAAAAAATATGGTCAAGACTTAGTAGCATTAGCTCGTGAACAAAAATTAGATCCAGTTATAGGAAGAGACTCTGAAATAAGAAATGTAATTCGAATTCTTTCAAGAAAAACAAAAAATAATCCATGCTTGATAGGAGAGCCAGGCGTTGGTAAAACTGCAATAGCAGAAGGGTTAGCGTTAAGAATTGTTAGAGGAGATGTTCCAGAAGGACTAAAAGATTGCACAATTTTCTCACTAGATATGGGCTCTTTAGTTGCAGGAGCAAAATATAGAGGAGAGTTTGAAGAGAGATTAAAAGCAGTACTTCAAGAAGTAAAAAAAAGTGACGGAAAAATTATTTTATTTATAGACGAACTTCATACAATAGTTGGTGCAGGTAAAACAGATGGAGCAATGGATGCAGGAAACTTGTTAAAACCAATGCTTGCCCGTGGAGAGCTTCATTGTATAGGTGCAACAACATTAAATGAATATAGAGAATATATAGAAAAGGATAAAGCTTTAGAAAGACGTTTCCAAACTGTTTTAGTGGATGAGCCGACAGTAGAAGATACAATATCAATTTTAAGAGGACTAAAAGAAAGATATGAGGTGTATCATGGAGTAAAAATTGCTGACAATAGTTTAATTGCAGCATCTACATTATCACATAGATACATTTCAGACAGATTTTTACCAGATAAAGCTATAGATTTAGTAGATGAAGCATGTTCAATGATTAAAACAGAAATGAAATCTATGCCTACAGAATTAGATGAAGTATCAAGAAAGATAATGCAACTAGAAATAGAAGAAACTGCATTAAGTAAAGAAACTGATGAAATATCTAAAAAACGTTTAGCTGATATTCAAAAAGAAAAATCAGAATTAAAAACAAAATTTGAAAGCATGAAGGCAAAGTGGGAAAACGAAAAAGAAGCGATAGGAAAAGTTCAAAAATTACGTGAAGAAATAGAAAAAGTAAATGCAGAAATTGAAAAAGCTGAAAGAAATTATGAATTAAATAAAGCGGCAGAACTTAAATATGGGAAATTACCACAACTCCAAAAACAATTAGAACAAGAGGAAGAATTATCAGAAAAAAGTAAAGAAAATGGATTACTAAGAAATAAAGTAACAGAAGATGAAATTGCAAGAATTATATCAAGATGGACTGGAATACCAGTAAGTAAACTTATGGAAGGTGAAAGAGAAAAAATATTACATTTAAAAGAAATTCTTCATAAAAGAGTAATAGGTCAAGATGAAGCTGTAACAGATGTATCAGAAGCAATTATGCGCTCAAGAGCGGGTATAAGCGATCCTAAAAAACCAATAGGCTCATTTATGTTCTTAGGACCAACTGGAGTTGGAAAAACAGAACTTGCAAAAAGTTTAGCAGAAAGTTTATTTGATGATGAACACAATATGATAAGAATAGATATGTCTGAATATATGGAAAAATATTCAGTATCAAGATTAATAGGTGCTCCTCCAGGATATGTAGGATATGAAAAAGGAGGGCAATTAACAGAAGCTGTTAGAAGAAAACCATATTCTGTAGTATTATTTGATGAAATTGAAAAAGCTCATCCAGATGTGTTTAATATTTTATTACAAGTACTAGATGATGGACGTATAACAGATTCACAAGGTAGAACAATAGATTTCAAAAATACAATTATTATTTTAACATCAAATTTAGGATCAGATTTCATATTAGAAGGTATAAATAGTGAAGGTGAAATTTCTGAAGAAGCTAAAGAAAAAGTTGAAAATTTATTAAAGAAATCATTTAGACCTGAATTTTTAAATCGTTTAGATGAAATAGTATTTTATAAGCCATTAAAGAAAAATGAAATTGCTAAAATATTAGAATTATTAATAAAAGATTTGGAAAACAGATTAGAAGACAAACATATAACATTAGAATTAACAAACTCAGCAAAAGAATATTTAATAGATAATGGATATGATGAAATTTATGGTGCAAGACCATTAAAAAGATTTGTTAGAAAAAAAGTAGAGACTTTAATTGCAGAAAAAATATTGACTCAAGAAATACTTCCAATGAGCAAAATAGTAATAGATTCTCAAAATAATAATTTAATTTTAAGAAAATAAGTTTTCTTAAAAAAAAACTAAGGAAATTAGTAATAACATAATTTAACTGTTCTTGAAAAAAAATAGAAAATAATGCTTTCTTTTACAATTATTTTACAAAAACATATACAAATACGAGCCACTTAAATATATTAAAATGTTATCATATATACAACAGTAATATTTTACATTATAAAAAAATAAATAGTAAAAAAATAGAATAATAACATTAACATATTGAAAATTATGGAAAGTTATGCTATAATTTAACATGTAGTATTTTATAACATCCTAATTTCACTAATGTGAGGTTTTTTGCCTTTAACTTAGTTAAAAATATATGAACTGTAAAATGTACTAATCAAGGAGGTCAATATGAAAAAACGGTTTATTGTATTTGCAATGATGTTAGTATTAATCTTATCAGGGTGCGGAAGAACCTTAATAAGAGAAAGAACAGGAAAACAATTAGCAGAAGTAACAGAAAAAAGATATGTACCACCAAACGATTACTTTATTCCTATGCAAATTGGAGACATGATGATGATGACTCCTATGACTGATCCAGAAAAATGGAAGGTTAAGTTGGAATATGAAGGAACATATCGAATCATTAATAATAAGAAATTCTATGATGCTGTTGAACTGGGACAAAAAATCGAAGTATATATTGACAAATATTATACAGAAGATGGAGAATTTGTTGACCAGAAAATTGTATTATTAGATGAAAACAAAGAATAGGCAAAAAAATATGATAATTCAATAGGAGGGAAAAAATATGCATGAACGGAAAGAAGAATTCGCAAAAATAGCAATGGCAATATTATGCTGTATGCCAAGAGAAGAAATTGCTGAAAAAGAAGGAATCTCTATTGAAGAGGTTGATAAGATTATTCAGGAAATTAAAAAAGAGAATCCATACATGTATAAGCAGATGAAAGTAAAAATTGACGCATATAATTTGTAAAGAAAACCGAGGAGAAATCCTCGGTTTTTCGTATAATATAAGCCTTTCAGGAAATATTGCACACAATTTTACTATGTAAAATTGGTGCATTGAATATTTCTTAGCTGTGTGAATCAAAGTAAACTACAGATAAGTTATATAGAAGAAAGACGAGCTACTTAAAATATTTGAGTACTTTAAAAGTAGCTCTTTTGTTCTATATATGGTAATATTTTTATAAATATGATAAAATAATAAAAATCGCATATAAGTTATATATAGCTAGAAGAAGTTAGATTTGTAAAGAGTAAAAATAAGTTACATAATTTAATGAAAATTATGTAATCTTTTAAGTATCTTTTAGTTATGTGTTTGCAATCAAATAAATACTTACATTAATATATTTGCACAGAAATTTATTGTAAATAATTGATTAATCCCAATATATAAGAAAGGAATAAAAATGAAAGTTGGATATTTAGGTCCAAAAGGGACATTTTCTTATGAAGCATGTAATGGATATTGTAAAGAAAATCAAGAAAAAGTAGAATATAAAACAATTACAGAAACGATAATTGCACTAAATAATGATGAAATTGATGAATGTATTGTACCAATTGAAAATTCTCTTCAGGGATGTGTAACAGATGCAATAGATACATTAATTCAAAATGATAATATAAAAGTAAAAAAAGAGATTTTATTAGAAATAAATCAAAATATAATGTCAAGTAAAGAGTACGATTTAGATGAGATAAATGTTATTTATTCACATCCACAAGCGTTAGCACAATGCAAAAATTTTATTGAAAAATACTTACCAAATGCTAAAACAATTGCAGTAGAAAGCACTGCATATGCAGCTCAAAAAGTTAGTGAAGAAAATGGAAGTTGTGCTTGTATATGTAATTTGTCTTGTCTAGAAGAATATAATTTAAAACTTATTAAACAAAATATACAAGATAATTTTAGCAATAAGACAAAATTTTGGGTACTAAGTAAAAGAGAAAATTTAGGAAAAAATTTTTCTAAAATGTCTATGATTTTTTCTGTAAAAGATAAACCTGGTGCTTTATATGAAGTACTAGAAATTTTTAATAGATATAATTTAAATCTTACAAAAATTGAGTCAAGACCTGCAAAAACAGTTTTAGGAGAATATTATTTTTTGATAGATATTTCAATTGAAAATGGAAATGAAGAAATAGCAATAAAAGAGATTAAAGAAAAAGGAATATATGTGAGAGTATTAGGAAAATATTAAGAATGAAAGTTTATAAAATATAATTTATTTAATATATTTATATATTATTAAGAACTAAGAGGTGTAAAATGATTTCTAATAAAATGAAAAAGTTAGTACAAAATAACTCTATAATAAGAGAAATGTTTGAAGAAGGAAAAAAATTAAAAGATATATATGGAGAGAATAATGTTTATGATTTTAGTTTAGGAAATCCAAGTGCTCCACCTCCTCAAAAAGTAAAAGAATCAATTGTTAAAATTATGGAAAAAGAAGATCCTATATCTTTACATGGATATATGAGCAACTCAGGATTTAAAGATGTTAGAGAAAAAATAGCAAATTCAATAAATAAAAAGTTTTCTACTAATTTTAACTTCTCAAATATAATAATGACAGTAGGAGCTGCTAGCGGATTAAATATTGTTTTGAAATCAATTTTAAATCCTGAAGATGAAGTTATAACAATTGCTCCATATTTTAGTGAATATAATAATTATATACAAAATTATGATGGAATAGTTGTTACTGTAAAAGCAAACGAGCAAGATTTCATGCCAAATTTGAAAGAATTTGAACAAAATATAACTTCAAAAACAAAAGCTGTTTTAATTAATACACCTAATAATCCAACAGGAGTAATCTATTCGAAAGAAATTTTAGAGAAAATTTCAGATATTATGGAAAGAAAGCAAAAAGAATATAATCATGAAATATATTTAATTTCTGATGAACCATATAGAGAGTTAGTATATAATAATATCGAAGTTCCATATGTTACAAAGTATTACAAAAATACTTTCATAGTGTATTCTTATAGTAAGTCATTATCATTAGCAGGGGAAAGAATTGGATATGTAGTTATTCCAAAAGAAATGGAAGATTCACAAGAAGTAATTGAAGCTGTTACAATAGCAAATAGAATAATAGGATCTGTAAATGCACCATCATTAATGCAAAAAGTTATTGCAGAATGTATAGAAGAAAAAATAGATTTGGAAAGTTATAAGAAAAATCGTGATTTACTATACGAAATTGTTATAAATTGTGGTTTTAAATGTGTAAAACCTCAAGGCGCTTTTTATTTATTTGTAAAAACGCCAATAGATGATGACAAAGAATTTTGTAAAATTGCTAAAAAATATAATTTGTTGTTTGTGCCAGCAAGTTCTTTTTCATATCCTGGATATGTAAGAATAGCGTATTGTGTTTCATATGATATGATTGAAAGATCAAGAAGTGCTTTTATTGCACTTAGTAAAGAATTTATAAACAATTAGTTAAAAAATTGTGGAAAAGTAGGAGAAAAAAATGGATTATTTACTTACATTTATAGAAGGAATTGCAAGTTTTATATCACCATGTCTATTACCAATGTTACCAATATATATTTCATATTTTATAGGAGAAGATAATAAAAAAACAAGTAAAGCTGTAATTAATTCAATTGGATTTGTTTTAGGATTTTCAATTGTGTTTTTAATATTATCAATATTTGCAAGTAGTTTTGGAGTGTTAATTAGCAAATATATTCGATATATAAAAATAATATTTGGAATTATTATAATTTTATTAGGACTGAATTATATGGAAATACTAAGTTTAAAATTTATAAATAAATCTAAAAGTATGAATATAAATTCTAAAAATATGAATTTCGTAAAATCAATTTTATTTGGTATTTTATTTTCTATTAGTTGGACACCGTGTATTGGAACATTTTTAAGTTCAGCTTTGTTATTGGTAGCCAAACAGCAAAATATTATAAAGGGAATTTTTCTTATGTTATTATATTCTATAGGTCTTGGAATACCTTTTATAGTTTCTGTAGTACTAATTGAAAAATTGAAGAAAACGTTTAATTTTATAAAGAAACATTATAATAAAATTAAAGTTCTTTCTGGACTTATTTTAATGTACATGGGAATTTATATTATATTTTTTTAAATGAAGGAGTATGTTATGAAAGATAAAATAAAAATAATAGTATTAATAATAATTTTTATAAGTCTACTGTTTGTATCTAATAATATTTTAATAAATCCAAAAGACCTAAATACTAATAAAATTGATAATAATACTAATAATATAAAGAAAAGTGGTAGTTCTGTTGAACAACAAAATAATTTATCTAAAGAAAATGAAATTAATGTTTTGGAGGAAAGTAATATGAATGAACAAGTTTTAGAAATTGGAAGTGAAAATTTTCAAAAAGAAGTATTAGAAAGTGATAAAAAAGTATTAGTAGATTTTTATGCAGATTGGTGTGGACCTTGCAAGAGATTATCTCCAATAATTGAAGAAATAGCAGGAGAAGAAGAGCAAGTTAAGTTTGTAAAATTAAATATTGATGATGCTCAAGATATAGCAATAGAATATCAAGTAATGTCTATACCAACTTTAGTTATATTTGAAAATGGAAAAGAAGTAAATAGAAGTGTTGGACTAATAGATAAGGAAAAATTAAAAGAATTAATAAAATAATAATGTTTTAAACATTAAGATGCAATTAAATTAAATAATTATATGGGATAGAAAAGGAAATAAATATGCTAGAATTTTTAAATGAAATGTTACAAAAACAATATGGCGAAGAAATAAAAGGAAAAATTATTGATGGATATAAAACAAATAGATTAGTAACTTTTAGAGTAAATACCTTAAAAAGCAGTATTAAAGAAATAGAAGAAAAATTGGAAGAATTAAATATTGAATATAAAAAGGTTTCTTGGAGTAAAGAAGCATTTATAATAAATAATGTAAGAGAAAATGAAATTCAAGAACTAGATATTTATTTGCAAGGAAAAATTTATTTACAAAGTTTATCATCAATGTTACCACCTATTATATTAGAACCAAAGGAAGGAATAGATATATTAGATATGGCGGCAGCACCAGGGGGGAAAACAACTCAACTCGCAGCTCTTTCTAATAATAAAGCACATATAACAGCTTGTGAAATGAACAATATAAGAATTGAAAAATTAAAATATAATGTTGAAAAACAGGGTGCTTCTTGTGTATATGTAATGAAAAAAGATTCAAGACAAATAGATGATTTCTTTTCTTTTGATCAAATTCTTTTAGATGCTCCATGTAGTGGTAGTGGAATACTAAACTTTAATAATAAAAATTTGAATAAACATTTTTCACTAGAGCTAATTGATAAATCAGCTAAAATACAACTTGCATTACTAAGAAAAGCAATTAAAGTATTAAAAAAGAATCAGGAAATGGTATATTCTACATGTTCTATACTTTCAAAAGAAAATGAAGAAATTGTGTCTAAAGTGATGAGTGAAAATAAACTTGAAATAGTTCCAATTGAATTTGAAGGAATTGATGACTTACCATTGCTACCAACCAAAATAAAGGGTACTTTATGTGTGTGCCCAAATGAATTATATGAAGGATTCTTTATTGCGAAAATTAGAAAATTGTAAAGTTTATATAAAAAAATACATTATTAAATTGTAATTTGTAGAGTAAATTTTATTTTTCAAAAATTACTAACATGTATATAAAAATTTTATTGTTATATTGCTCTTATCAAATTTTACTTAATATCATAATTATTAACAAAATTATATTATTCATATCCAGTTC
>CASKJV010000006.1 GCA_949388605.1 uncultured Clostridia bacterium | reverse complement strand
GAGAATTAGCTTGAACTAGGAACTGGATATGAATAATATAATTTTGTTAATAATTCTGATATAGAGTAAGAAAAATATTATAATAAAATTTTTATATACAAACTTATAATTTTTAAAAATATAATCTTCTCTACAAATCACAACTTGCAGTTGTTAGTATTGTTAATACTACGCTCCGTTGCTCATTTAGTAGACTTTTTAGGCTGTATATGGTATAATATATATGTAAAAATATTTTTATAGGAGGTAATACAATATGAACGAAATGTTAACTAAGGCATCTGCTATCGATAGACTTTTAAGAGAACGGGAGGAATTAAGGGATAGGCGCTTTGGTTTGCCAGATATTGGTAAAAGAGTAGATGGAGAAGACTTCAATCCAACAGTAGAAAAAATCGCAAGAGCGATTGATTACTATGGTTATGAAGTTCGAGATGAAAATATCGTAGAAATCCCGGATACAGATCTTGGAAGCGGTAATCCGTTGCGTTTTAAAGCTTTTCCACCTGCGGTACAAGCGATGATCAAATATCTTCAGGAGAATCTTATGTATCGATATCCGTATACAGAAGGATCTGATGAGATAAGAAAGCAACTGCTTGAATATGTAGAAAGAGAAGGCTTTGTAAATACAACACCATATTCTTATGACGACATTGATGAGAAAGGACTTTCTGTTCACAACATTACATTTTCAGCTTCCACGTCGGTTTTGTTTGTTCAGATTATTAGTCTGATTTCAAATCCAGGCGATGTTGTTTTGGTAACTGGTCCTAATTATGGATTATTCACCATCAGAATAGAACGGGCTGGTGCAGAAGCAGAAGTTTTGGATTTAGAGAAAGAAGATGATTTTCTTGTAACCCCCAAAAAGCTTGCTGATAAAATTGATGAAATCAACAACAGTCTACAGTTAGCATATCATCGTCGTAAAGGCTATGTTCCGCGGGTAGTAGCATTTTTAAATGCAAATCCAAATAACCCCACAGGTAAGGTAATGGGCAAAAACGAGTATGACCGGTTATATGAAATTTCTGATGTATGCAATAAAAGAGGTGTTTTCATAATTGATGATCTTGTATACAGAGATGTTTCGTATGACAAGGATAATGTTGCACTACCTATCGCAACGATTCCTGGCATGTTCAGAAATACAATTTCGCTTATGGGGCTGTCAAAGAGCTACTCAATGGCTGAGATGAGAGCCGGTTTTGTAGTGGCAGATGAAGTAATCATACGTGGGATCATAAACAAAATATTTCAGGAAATGGATTCTTCACCATCAATTATAGGTGTAGCACTTGCAGGATCTTTTAATGCTACAGATGAAAGATACAAGGCATATGATGAGTATTTTGAAGAGTTGAGAGGTGAATATCGTTATCGACTTAATCTCATGAAAACACTTGTAAATGGAATTGATACAGCTGAGGCAGAGTACCATTCCAGAATTACTAAAGCTGTAAAAGATGCGGTAGGAAAAGATGCAGGAAAAAAATTATTATCAGCTGGACTTCCAATGGTGGATTTTCCTGAAAACTTAGAACCTGAATCTGGATTTTTTGCAATCCTTGATTTTACAAAACTCAAAGGAATGAAATACCATGATAAAGAAAAAAATATTAACATTGTAATAAGAGATGAGAAAGAATTACTTAACTTCTTTTATGCAACTTCCAGAACAAGATTCCTTGTTGGCGAATCGATTTCGTGGCCATATGAAGAAGAACTGGTTGGACGGGTGAATTATGCTATCGAAGAAGAAAAGCTGATAAAGGCAATTTTGAATATGTACAATGCAATTTTATTATTGGATCCAATCAAGGATGATTACATTATTCGGTTGAACAGATACGAAGACCAGGAACAAATGGCTCGTATAAAGGTAGATGGCTGGAAAAATGCATATGACCGAATTATTGCAGCAAATTACTTAAATTCTTTGAACTATGAGAAGCAGGCTGAAAGATATAAAGCTAGTTTTTATGAGTACAGAGAGCTTGTGTTTGTAGCGGTGAGAGGTGATGAGGTTCTCGGTTATTCTTGCTTTAATCCGAATCCTAATGTAGACAGTTTTGATTCTGAACTTGTAAGCCTGTATATCAAACCTAACGAAATTGGTAATGGGATTGGTACAGAGTTGTTTATTGCTACTCGTAAACAAATGATTAATCTTGGCAAAAAGAACATGATTGTTTGGTGCCTGAGTAACAACGAAAATGCTGTTAAATTTTATGAAAAAATGGGAGGCAAAATCGTTAAAACAAAGGATGCCAAAATTGGTGATAGAACCTATAAAGAGTATGGTTTTTATTTCCAGTTAAAGTAATAATATTGTTTTACCAAAAGGAGCGGTTATAATGACCGCTCCTTTTTCTTATGAATGAAAAAATTAGATAATTTGAAATCCAACAAAATAAGACGTAATTGTAGCAGAAATTTAATTTGAATATGAATTTTTAAATGTATAATTGAACTAGATTTAAAACTTTAATTCAATTATTAAAAAAAACTTGACTTAGAGTTAACTCTAAATGATATATATATGATATAATTTGTTAATAAAAATATAACAGAGGAGGAAAAAATGATATACAAAGAATTTCAAGGTTTAAAATTATCAAGTCTAGGTTTAGGAACAATGAGATTACCTAATAAAGGGATAAATGGAGATATTCCAATTGATGAAGAAGAAACAGCAAAAATGGTAGAATACGCGATAAATAAAGGAGTGAACTATTTTGATACAGCATGGGGATATCATAATGGAGAGTCAGAACTTGTTATAGGAAAAGTTTTACAAAAATACCCTAGAGAAAGCTTTTATTTAGCAACAAAATTTCCAGGATATGATCTTGTTAATATGGATAAAGTAGAAGAAATCTTTGAAAAGCAATTAGAAAAAACAGGAATGGAATATTTTGATTTTTACCTAATTCATAATGTTTATGAAAGAAATATAGATCCATATTTAGATCCTAAATATGGAATATTAGATTACCTATTAAAACAAAAAGAAAATGGAAGAATAAAACATTTAGGATTTTCTATACATGGAAGTTTTGATGTAATGAAAAAATTTATGGATAGTGAATATGGAAAACACATGGAATTTTGTCAAATTCAATTAAATTATTTGGATTATGAATTCCAAGATGCTCAAGCCAAAGTAGAATTATTAAAAGAACTTAATATTCCAATTTGGGTTATGGAGCCATTAAGAGGAGGAAAACTTTGTACTCTTTCAGAAGAAAATGAAACAAAATTAAAAGAAACTAGACCAGATGAAACAGTGACAAGTTGGGCATTTAGATTTTTACAATCAATTCCAGAAGTTACAATGGTACTTTCAGGAATGTCAAATATGGAGCAATTAAAACAAAATATAAAAACTTTTGAAGAAGATAAAAAATTAAATGATGACGAAATAAAATTATTAATGGAAATGGCAAGAGACATGGTAAAAGAAAATACACTTTCATGTACAGCGTGTAGATATTGTACAGCGCATTGTCCAAAAGGAATTGATATTCCAAAGATTTTATCTTTATATAATGAACATGTATTTACAGGTGGAGGCTTTATAGCTCCAATGGCTATAGGTGCACTTCCAGATGATAAAAAGCCAAGTGCTTGTGTAGGTTGTAAATCTTGTGAGGCAGTTTGCCCACAACAATTGAAAATATCAGAAGCTATGTCAAATTTTGTAGATTTGTTAAAATAAATTTTTGTAATGAAATTCATGATAATTTTATGGATGTTGCGAAAAGATAATTATAAAATTTAATAAGAACGCAAGTAGAATTGAATTTTAATTATTTTTGTGTTAGGATTTATTTAGAATGGAGAAATTAAAATGGAAAAATTTGGAGCTTCAATGTTATGCTATTGGATAGCATATTTTATAGTTACTAGTATAGGAGTATTACATACTATTTTCAATATTGTAGTATTACACATGAAATCAATGAAAGATAGTCCAGGAATGGGTGAAGGCTACGAAAAAACAAAGCCTTGGCATCCTTTATATAATATAATAATATTTCCTATATTCGCATATTTTTATTTTAGTGGATTAGAAGTATTAACTGTACAAAATGTTATTTATACATCACTTATTTGGGGAACAATAACAGTGGTATTTGATGTAATTGGATGGGTATTAATAAAACATCCATGGTCTTTAACATTTAAAGAATTTTATATAGATTATCAACCATGGATAACATTAATATATATTACAATATATACAAGTCCATTTATTACTTATGGAATAATGTTATTATAATTACAGGTGGGATAAAAAATAAATTTTATCAAGGAATAAAAATAGTTTTGGAGTAATCTTTAAAAGGAGAGATATGGAACGATTAGAAAATTTCGAGAAAGCATTAAAAGATATTCTAAATGAATATGAAAAGTTAGGAAATGAATTAGAAAAATTAAGAGAAGAAGGAAAAAGTAAAACAACAAAATTTAGAGAGTTGCTGGGAAGAAAATTAGTATATAGTATGATAATTACTATATTTAAAAGATATAATTTAATAGATGAAAATTAAGGAGAAATAAAAATGAAAACAAAAATTATAGAAAATATTGCAATAGTAAAAAGTGATGATATTATAATAAAAGATATTCAGTCAGCAATAGATTTTATTATGTCAATAAAGTATGAAACAAATTGTAATAAAATAGCTTTAAATAAAGAAGCTATAACAGATAATTTTTTTATATTAAGCAAAGGATTAGCAGGAGAAGTTTTACAAAAATTTATAAATTACCAAACTAAATTTGCTATTTATGGTGATTTTTCAAAATACACAAGTAAACCATTAAAAGATTTTATATACGAAAGTAATAACGGAAAAGATATATTTTTTGTAGAAAATGAAACAAAAGCAATTGAAAAATTTAAATTGCTAGAAGAAATTTAAATATAGCAAAAGAAATAATTAAAGTGTAGATAAAGGAGTCCATTTAGAAATGAAAAAAATAACTGTATGTGGTAGTTATAAATTTCAAAAAGAAATGAAAGAAATAACAGAAGAAATGGCATTAAAAGGAAATTGTATGATAACCCCAATAGATTTAATAAAACCTAATAAAGAAGCCTACACAGAAGAACAAGCTATATTGCTTGATAAAATGCATAAAGAAAAAATAAAACTTGCAGATGCTATACTAGTTGTAAATGTAAATGGATATATTGGAAATAGTACAAAAAGTGAAATTGAGTTTGCAAAATTATTAAACAAAGAAATTTTATATTATACAGATTTAAAAAATGTTTGAAGAGGAAAAATAAATGATTAGAAAAATGAGAAAAGATGATATAGAGTCAATATCTAAAATTTGGTTAGATACCAATATAAAAGCTCATAATTTTATTAATGAAAATTACTGGAAAGATAATTTGGAATCTGTAAAAGATTTATTTTTAAAATCAGAAATATATGTTTATGAAGATAACGAAAATGTAATACAAGGATTTATAGGGTTAGATGATAATTATATTGCAGGAATATTTGTTTGCCAAAGTGCACAATCTCAAGGGATTGGTAAACAGTTAGTTGACTATGTAAAGAAGATAAAACCTTGCATAAATCTAAAAGTATATAAGGGAAACACAAGAGCAATAAAATTCTATCAAAGAGAAAATTTTGAAATCAAAAATGAAAGTATTGATGAGAATACTGGTGAAGAGGAATATTCTATGGAGTGGAATAAACAATAAGTAATTAATTAAGAAAGTATTGAATAAATAATAATTAAAGGAGGTTATTATATGGAAAGAAAATTAGAAATAGTAACAGAAAATTGCCCTCAAAATCATAAATGCCCTGCTGTAAATGTTTGTCCAGTAGGAGCTTTATCACAAAATGAATTTAAAGCGCCAAAAATAGATTATGCAAAATGTATAAAATGTGGTAAATGTTCAAATTTCTGTCCTAAAAAAGCTTTAGTTTTAAAATAATTATATAAGTATATTATGAAATCAATATAGAAATTAAACAATTGAGAAAACTGTTAAATTAATGAAAATGAGGATAAATTTTTCTTAAATCAGGTAAAAAAATGAAAAGTAATTATTTAAATAAATTAGAATTTTGGAATAAACTTACTTCCAAAGAACAAAACGAATTAAATAGAAATTCAGTAATAAAAGAATATAAAAAAGGCGGTATTATTCATAGTGAAAACAACGAATGCTTAGGTATGATGATTGTTATTCAAGGGGAAATACGAACTTGTATTGTTTCTGAAGAGGGTAAAGAAATAACATTATTTAAGCTTTCTGAAGATGATGTTTGTGTATTATCAGCAGACTGTGTAATAAGTCAAATAACTTTTGATACATTAATGATAGCAGAAAAAGATTGTAAAGTTATACTTATTAATGTTAGTTATTTTAATGAATTAATAAATCATAATATATATGCTCGCTGTTATACATATGAATTAATATCAGAAAAATTTTCAAATGTTATGTGGGTTATTAAGCAAATACTATTTGATAAATTTGATAAAAGATTAGCTTTGTTTTTAATTAATGAGACTAATAAAAATAATAATTTAAAAATAAAAATTACACAAGAACAAATTGCAAAAGATTTAAATACTGCAAGAGAAGTTGTATCAAGAATGCTAAAAAGATTTGAATTAGATAAAATAATTGAAATCCAAAGAGGTGGAGTTAAAATAATAGATATAGAAACATTAAGGAAACTCTCTTTTTAAGAGAGTTTTATCTTTTCAGTTTAAATATTTCTACTATTCTTCTATAATAAGAATGTTATACAAAAGAAAGACAAGACACATAGTGTTATTAAAATTATATAAAATTTTTTATTCTGTATATAAAAAAATTTTTCTATATGTGACTTAGTCACAGAAATAAAATTAATGTAAGTGATAAAATATATTTAAGATAAATATAAGGAGGTAAATTTTATGGCAATAAAATTAAATGAAGATAAAGAGATTGTAAAAGCAGTTCAAGATGGTTTAAAAAAAACTGGTGGCTATTGCCCTTGTAGATTAGAAAAGACACAAGATACAAAGTGTATGTGTAAAGAATTTCGTGAGCAAGTAAAAGATCCAAATTTTGAAGGATATTGTCATTGTTTGCTTTATTATAAATCAAATTAAAAGGAGAAATATATTATGGTAGAAATTAATTTAACAGAGGAAAATTTTGAAGAAGTATTAAAAAGGGAAAAATTAGTGTTAGTAGATTTTTGGGCAAGTTGGTGTGGACCTTGCAGAATGCTTGCACCAGTACTTGCAGAATTTGCTGAAGAACATAAAAATAAACTAAAAGTAGGAAAAGTAAATGTTGATGAGCAAAGAAATTTAGCTATTAAATATGGTATTACAAGTATTCCAACTTTAATTTTATTTAAAAATGGAGAAGTCTCAAACGTTTCAGTTGGTTTTCACTCTAAAGCTGAATTAGAAGAAATAGTAAATGTTTAAAAATAGTTACTTATTAAAGTTAGAAATTAAAGAAAAGGAACAACTATCTTTTTATAACAAAGGGAAATAATATATAAATTTAACAATATAAAATTGAAAACTACTTGTATATATGATATAAAGTTAGTAAGAAAAAATAATTTGTAAAGGAGCTTAAGTTTATGGCAACATCAAAAGATTATAAAAATTTTATATTAGAACAATTAGATTTATTAGATAATATAACTTGTAGAGCAATGATGGGAGAATATTTATTATATTATAATAGTATTTTATTTGGTGGGCTATACGATAATAGACTACTTGTAAAGATAGTTAATAGTAATAAAAAATACAATATGCAAGAACAAATACCTTATAAAGGTGCTAAACCTATGTATTTTGTTGATGATATAGATAATAAAGAATCATTAAAAGAAATTGTTATTGAAACTTGTAAAGATTTACCAAGTAAAAAGTAATACAAATTGTTAAAGTAATATAAAGTTTAATTAGAGGTGGAAAAGTGTTAGAGCAATTTTCAAGAACAGAATTATTAATAGGAAAAGAAGGAATAGAAAAGTTAAACAAATCTAAAGTTGCTATATTTGGAATAGGAGGTGTAGGAACTTTTGTTGTTGAAGGATTAGTAAGAGCAGGCATAGAAAACTTTGTATTAGTAGACAATGATACAATTGCTTTAAGTAATTTAAATAGACAGATAATTGCAACACATAAAACAATTGGAAAAACAAAAGTTGAAGTTGCTAAAGAAAGAATACTGGAGATTAATCCTAATGCTAAAGTTAAAATTTATCAAGAATTTTTTATGCCTGATAGTGAAGGGATTTTGGATGAAACATTAGACTATATTGTAGATAGTGTAGATACAGTTACAGCTAAAATTGAACTTGTTATGAGAGCAAATAAATTAAATATACCAATTATATCAAGTATGGGAACTGGTAATAAATTAGATCCTACAAGGTTTGAAGTAACAGATATTTATAAAACTAGCGTATGTCCTTTAGCTAAAGTAATGAGAAAAGAATTAAAAACAAGAGGAATAAAAAAATTAAAAGTTATATATTCAAAGGAAGAACCAATAAAAGTATCACAAATATGTAACAATACAAAACAAGTTCCAGGAAGTATATCTTTTGTTCCATCAGTTGCAGGATTAATTATTGCAGGAGAAGTAATTAAAGATATTATAAAAAGTAATTCATAGGTTATATGAAACACAATAAATTAAATCTTGAAAATGAACTTGTGCTTGAAGGAGAATTTATATGGTAGATAAAGTAAGATGTAAATGGTGTAATCTAAAAAATAAATTGTATGTTGAGTATCATGATAAAGAATGGGGGATTCCTAACTTTAATGAACATCATTTATTTGAGATGTTAATTTTGGAATCCTTTCAAGCAGGTCTTTCATGGGAATGTGTATTAAATAAAAGAGAAGAGTTTAGGAAAGCTTTTGACAATTTTGATATAGATAAGATTTGTAATTATGATGATAAAAAAATACAAGAATTATTAAAAAATGAAAAAATTATAAGAAATAAATTAAAAATAAATTCAGCAATTAGTAATAGTAAAATATTTAGAGAAATACAGAATGAATATGGATCATTTAATAATTATTTAATAACATTTACAAATAATAAGATAATTTATGAAATAGATAAAACAAGTTCAGAATTGTCAGATAAAATTTCAGGAGATTTAAAAAAAAGAGGAATGAAGTTTGTAGGAACAACAATTATATATTCATATTTGCAAGCAATAGGAGTAATATATTCTCATGAAAAAGGCTGTTTTATGTATAAAATTTAAGGAGGTAATATGTCTTTAATAAGTGTAAACAATTTAACATTCGGCTATGATGGAAACCTAAATAATGTTTTCGAAAATGTATCATTTAATATAGATACAGACTGGAAATTAGGTTTAATAGGTAGAAATGGAAAAGGAAAAACTACTTTCTTAAAATTGTTATTAGAAAAATATGAATACAGAGGAACAATTTCAAAGAGTGTGGAGTTTGATTATTTTCCATTTGAAGTAAAAAATAAAGACAAAATAACTATAGAAATTGTAAATGAAATTGCACCAAACGTAGAAGATTGGGAAATTATAAAAGAACTAAATTTGTTAAATACAGATGCAGAAATTCTTTATAGAAATTTTTATTTATTAAGTGGTGGAGAACAAATTAAAGTTCTTTTAATAAGTTTATTTTTAAAAGGTAATAATTTTCTACTTATTGATGAACCAACAAATCACTTAGATTTAGAAACGAGAAATAATTTAGTAGAATATCTAAAAAAGAAAAAAGGATTTATTGTAGTTTCTCATGATAGAAATTTTTTAGACAAGGTTGTAGATCATATAATTTCTATAAATAATACAAATATCGATATTCAAAAAGGTAATTTTTCATCATGGCAAGAAAACAAAAATGCACAAGATAATTTTGAATTAATACAAAACGAAAAATTACAAAAAGATATAAATAGATTAGGAGTATCTGCAAGAAACACAAGTGATTGGTCAAATAAAATAGAAAAGACAAAATACAATCATAGTGGTTCTAAAGAAATGATAGATAGAGGATATGTAGGACATCAATCTGCTAAAATGATGAAAAGATCAAAGATAATAGAACAAAGAATTGAAAAAGCAATAGATGAAAAATCTAATTTGTTAAATAATATGGATAGAAATGATCCTTTGAAAATTACCCCAATAGAAAGTAAAAAAAATCCATTAATTATAGCAGACAATTTTCAAGTAAAATACGATAATAAATTGATTTTTAATAGAGTGTCATTTGAAGTAAATAATGGAGATAGAATTGCAATTGTTGGCAAAAATGGAATTGGAAAATCGAGTATATTAAAGTTAATTATAGGAAATGAAATTAAACATGATGGAAGTATTAAAATTGCAAATGATTTAAAAATTTCTTATGTATCACAAAGTACAGAAAACTTAAAAGGAAAATTAAAAGATCTTGCACGTGAAAGTCGTATTGATGAAAGTGTTTTTAAATCTATGCTTTCTAAAATGGGAGTATCAAATTCTGAATTTAATAAAGATATACAAGAAATGAGTGAAGGACAAAAGAAAAAAGTTTTAATTGCAAAAAGTATTTCAGAATCAGCCCACCTTTATATTTGGGATGAACCGCTAAACTATATAGACATTTTAACAAGGATTCAAATTGAAGAAGCAATACTAAAATATAAACCAACTATTATATTTGTAGAACATGATGATACTTTTATACAAAAAGTTGCTACAAAAGTAGTAAATTTAAAATAGTAAAGGAAAAGTATGAATATTTTAAAACCACAAGAATCATTTTTAAAAAATTTAGATAAATGTGAAAACTTATTAAATGAAATAAAAATAGATGATTATTTTAGTAATAAAATAATTGAAAATTTTACAGAAGAAAATATAGAATTTAATAATATAGAATTTGAAAATGTTATTTTTAAAGATAGTTCTATTCTAAATAGTACACTAGAAAAGAACTGTTTTAAAAATGTAAAATTTATAAATTGTAATTTTTCAAATACTTCTTTTGAAAATTGTTCTTTTATAAGATGTGAATTTAATAATTGCAAAACAATTGGTTGTAATTTTATTGAAGCAAAGTTTTACAGTATATGTTTCTATAATTCTAATTGTAATTATATAAATTTATCAAATGCAGTAATAGAAAAGGTTTTGTTTAATAATACACTTTTAAGAAATAGTTATTTTCAAGAAAATAAATTAAAAGATATTTTATTTGAAAAAGCAGATTTAACTCAAGCACATTTTTATAGTACAAGTTTAAAAAATATAGATTTATCTGATAGCATTATTGAAGGAATTGCTATATCTATTGAAAATATAAAAGGAGCAATAATTAATCAATTTCAAGCAATAGATTTACTATATTTATTAGAAATACAAATTAAAGATTAGAAATATAAATAACGTTTGAAATTTTATGTATACTATGTTATAATAATGAAAGAACGCGATACAGTTTTATTATTCATTTCAAAAACAATTAGGAGGTATACAAAAATGAGTTATGATTCAGCTTTTGAATTTTCTTTTGTTTGTGGCAGATATGGTCATGCGGATCTTGGGCATAAATTGCTTATCGACAAAGGAATTAAAATTAGTCGGAAAACTTATGTTGCAATAGGATCGGCACAGGAAAAAGGTACCTTGCGGAATCCTTTTTGCATAGAAACTCGTAAAAAAGTGCTCAGAGAAATGTATTGGGATATACCAAAGGATAAGCTCATTATTGATGGCATTAATGATATGTCTAATGAGCAGAACAGAAGTACCAGTTGGGGAAAATATTTAAAACAACATATTATTGAAAAATTTGGAAGATTTCCTGACGTAATTCTTTATGGAAGAGAAGGAAATAGAAGCAGTTGGTTTGAAGAAAAAGACATCGAGATGACAGCTGAACTTCTTGTCCCACGTAATCTGGTTCCAATTTCTGGAACAGAAATTAGAGGAATGTTACTGGTTGACGATGAAATTTCTTGGCGCAGAAATGTTCCGAAAGATATTTATTATTTATACCCTGATTTAAGGTCAGAATTAATGGAAACACCTATATATCAGGAAATATATGATAAGGTAATTGAAGTAGGAATTCGCGACTTGGATACTTTTATGAAGGTGTATAACAA
Source organism: uncultured Clostridia bacterium (assembly GCA_949388605.1). Lineage (GTDB taxonomy): Bacteria > Bacillota > Clostridia > TANB77 > CAG-508 > Scatovivens. Next base: position 77,750 of record CASKJV010000006.1, on the reverse strand, counting down.
TTATGCTGAAGCAGACAAGCAGAAAAAAATAGCTCAGCTTAAGCAATTGCAGAAATGAGAATAATCAAACGCCCCGTTAATTTAATAACGGGGCGTTTGAAATTAGAAAATATTCTTAAATTTTATTAAAGAGTATTGACTTTTTTATCACAACTGTATATACTGAGTATATACAGTATATACATAGTGAATTTTTATTAAGTCGACAATAAAAAATTTCTATAAAACAAAGAAAGGAGCTACATAGTATTGAATATAATAATAAGCAATTCAAGTAATAAACCAATTTATGAGCAAATAAAAGAACAAATCAAAAACAAAATTGTTTCAAATGAATTAAAAGTAGGAGAACAATTACCATCAATAAGAAATTTAGCAAAAGATTTAAGAATAAGTGTTATAACAACCAAAAATGCCTATGAAGAACTTGAAAGGGAAGGCTATGTAGAAACATTTCCAGGAAAAGGCGTATATGTTGCCAATAAAAATATGGAACTTATACGAGAAGAACAATTGCAAAAAATTGAAGATTTAATAGATACTGCAGTATCTATTGCTAAGATTAGTAATATTTCTAAAAGTGAAATAGAAAATATGTTAGATATTTTATATGAAGAATAATTGCTTCATAAGAAAGGAAAAACTATGAAAGACATATTAGAAGTTACAAATTTAAATAAAAAATATAGTGATTTTGAATTAAAAAATATTAATATAAAATTACCCAAAGGTATGATAATGGGGTTGATTGGTGAAAATGGAGCTGGAAAAAGCACAACAATAAAATCCATTTTAAATGTAATTAATACTGATTCTGGCGAAATAAAAATATTTGAAAAAGATAATAGAAAGTATGAAAAAGAAATTAAAGAAGAAATAGGAGTTGTTTTAGATGATAGTTTTTTATCCGAATATTTAACTCCAACTGATATAAATAAAATTATGAAGAAGATATATAAAAATTGGGATGAAAAATTATATTTTAAATATATAGAAAATTTAAAATTACCTAAACATAAAATGTCTAAAGAATTTTCAAGTGGTATGAAAATGAAATTAAAAATTGCAGTTGCACTTTCACATCATCCTAAATTGTTAATATTAGATGAACCAACATCAGGATTGGATCCAATTGCAAGAAATGAAATATTGGATATTTTTCAAGACTTTATACAAGATGAGGAAAATGGAATATTAGTATCAAGTCATATAACATCAGATTTAGAGCACATTGCAGACTATATAACATTTATTAGTGAAGGAAAAATCGTATTTACTAAAACAAGAGATGAATTATTAGATAATTATGGAATTGTAAGATGTTCTAAAGATGAATTTGAAAAAATAGATAAAAATGATTTTGTAAAATACAAGAAAAGTAAATATGAATATGATGTTTTAGTAGAAAATAAATTTGAATTTAAGAAAAAATATAATATTGAAATAATAGATAAGCCTACAATAGACGATATAATGCTTATTTATATAAAGGGGGAAAAATAAATGAAAGGATTAATAACAAAAGATTTGTTACAATTAAAAAGCTATACCAAAACTTTAATTATATTTATGATAATATTTATATTTGTATCATTAGAACCTAAAAATTCAAGTATGGATGAAATACTTATTATTATGATGACTTTGGGCCTTGGAATGTTTGGTATGGCAACATTTAGTTATGATGAAATGGCTAAAGCTGATAAATATATATTAACTTTTCCTCTTACAAAAAAAGAAATTGTTTTATCAAAATATATTCTAGCAATAGCTTTAACTATTTTAGGAGCAGTTTTGGGTATGATTATGAGCTTAGCAGTATCTATAATAATGAAAAAAGCATTACCTAACATTATTGATATGATATCAATAGCTCTTGGGGGAGTATTTGGAATAAGTCTTGTAGAATCAATACAAATTCCTTGTATTTATAAAATGGGAGCAGAAAAAGGTAGAATATATATGTTTTTAATTACAGCAATAATAGCCTTTTTAGCAGGTGGAATAATATTTTTTGGAGAAAAGTTGAGTTCAAATCATATTTTAAATAGTTTCTTAAATATAGTAAATATTGGATTGGAGTTATTTTTACCACTTATACTACTAGTTTTTATAATTACTATTTATTATATATCATTCAAAATTTCATACAAAATATATTCAAAAAAAGAATTTTAAAATTATAATTTAAAGATTAGATAATTTCTAATCTTTTTTATATAATAGGAGATTGTTTTGCAATTCCTATTATATAAAGCCTTTGCCAATTTTGTACATTTCTTAGCTCTAAGAATGATAATGATTTACAGATAAATTTTAAATTTATTGATAATTACTTATTTTTATGATAGTATAAAAATAACGAAAATAAATATATATTATATGGAGATAATATTTATGAATTTTAAAAATAAATTAGAAGAATATGTAAATATAATTAATAATGAAATTGAAAAAAATATAATAAAAGATGATGTTATAGAAAAAAAGTTAAATCAATCTATAGAGTACAGTTTAATGGCTGGAGGAAAAAGAATTAGACCAATTTTAATAATGACATCATACCAATTATTTAAAAAAGATTATGAAAAAGTTTTTCCTTTTGCAGTAGCAATGGAAATGATACATAATTTTTCTCTAATACATGATGATTTACCTGGAATAGATAATGATGATTTTAGACATGGGAAACCAACTAATCACAAAGCTTTTAATGAGGCTACTGCGATATTGACAGGGGATTCATTACTTAATAAAGCATATTTAATGATATCAAAAGAATTATCAAATAATAATGAAAACATAGCTCAAAAACTAGAAGCTTTAAAAGAATTAGCTAATGCTACAGATAGAATGATTATTGGAGAATATGTTGATACAGAATTTGAAGGTCAAAAAATATCTGATGATTATTTAGAATATATGCATAAAAATAAAACTGGTGCATTAATTTGTGCTTCCGTTAGAATTGGAGCAATACTTGCAAATGCTACACAGAATGATTTAGAAAAACTAACAGAGTATGGTGAATGTATAGGATTAGCTTTTCAGATTAAAGATGATATATTAGATATAACTGGGGATGTTAAAGAACTTGGAAAACCTATTGGAAACGATATTGAAAAAAATAAAAGCACTTTTATTACTAAATATGGTTTAGAAGAATCAATAAACAAATTAAATCAAGTTATTGACAAAGCAATTAGTATTATTGAAAAATATGAAAATGGAGAATTTTTAAAAGAACTTGCATTGTATATAAGAGATAGAAAAAAATAATATTAATAATTATTTTGTATAGAGGAGTATAAGATGAACTTAATTGAGTATATTAAAGAAAAGCATAAAAACCAAACTAGAAAGCAAGGAACACCATATTATTTGCACCCATTAGCTGTAAGTAAAATATTAAAAGATAAAGGCTTAGATATAGAATATCAAATTGCAGGATTATTTCATGATTTGATAGAAGATACAGATACTACCTATGAAGAAATTGAAAAAATTTCTAATAAAAAAATTGCTACAGCAGTATTATTAGTAAGCAAAGAGCAAGGATATATTAAAGAAGATTATTATAAAAGAATTAAAGAAAATGATATGGCAAGAATGGTAAAATTAGCTGATAGAGCTCATAATTTATCAGAAGCAATTTATGCAGATAAAGATTTTCAAAAAAAGTATATAAAAGAAACTGAAGAATGGTTTACTGATTTAGCTGAAGGAACTGTATTTGAAGAAGATATAAATAGAGAACTAAAAAATTTAAAATCAACATATGAAAAAACACAACCTGGGGAAGAAGCAGAAAATTTAAAATACTATATATAAATAACTATTAACGAATATAATACAGTTTTAATAAATTATTATATGTGTATTATTAATGCTCACTTGTTTTTTCTAAAAAAATATTATATAATTTTTTAGTTAGAAAAATCAAAGGAGTTAAAAATGTTTGTTGAACATAATTTTTTTGTTGGTTTAAGTGATATCAATTCACAAAAAGAACTAACTAATACTTGTTTATTAAGATATTTAGAAGATGTTGCAGGTCTACATTCAGAAATTGCTGGATATGGAGTCACAGATATGGATAGTACAAGAAAATCTTGGATTTTATTGTCTTGGAAAGTAGATGTGAAAAAAAGACCATTAGTTAATGATTCTTTAACAGTAAAAACTTGGTCTAGACATATAGATAGATTTTATGCTTTTCGTGATTTTGAAGTTAGAGATCAATATGATGAAGTAGTTTGTATAGCAACTTCTAAGTGGGTTTTTATAGATATAGATAAAGGAAAATTGGTAAAGATTTCTGAGGATGTTTCTGAGAAATATAAACCAGAAATAGAGAATAAAGTTTTTGAAGAATATGATTTGCCAAAAATAAAGGAACCTATTAAACAACAATATAAAATAAATTTTAAAATAACAAGAAATTTAATAGATATAAATAAGCATTTACACAATATTTACTATCTAGATATTGCAAAAGAAGCGTTACCAGAAGAAGTAAGTTTATTAAAAGAATTAAATTATTTTGAAGTAATGTATAAAAAAGAAATAAAATTAGGTGAAAATGTAAAAGCTATTTATTCTAAAGAAAATAATTTTCATTATGTTACTATAAAAAGTGAGGATGAAAGTACATTATATGCAATTATAAGATTAAAATAGAAAAAGTAAAAGGACACTTAACTTAAATAAGTGTTCTTTTGTTATATAATAGGAAATTTCTCTGTAATTCCTATTATATAATTCATTCAGGAAAAGTTGAACAAAAGTCTATTTTATCAAAATATAGTTAACATAACTTGAAAAGGATTTAATATCATGTTATAATACATAAGTAGTTAACAATAAACGATATTTAAATATATGAAGTTATAGGAGAAATTTTATGAAATTAATTGGAGTTATGGGAATTGGTGGTTCTGGAAAAACAACTTTTACAGAACAGTTAGATAAAAGAGAAAATGTTGGAGTTATACATGTTGATAATTTAGTTGGAGAAATGAAAAGAAAATATTTTAAAATATTTTTACAATCGCAAGAAAATAATACTACAGAATCAACAAAAAACAATCCTAAATTGAAATCTGGATTTAAAAAAATCTTCTATAAAAATAAATTTGCATTTAAATTTTTGATGGCTGTAAGAAGTAAATTAATAGAAAAAGAGTTAAATAAGCAAATTGATGAATTTAAAAGTTCTGGGAAAGGCGTAATTGTTATTGATGATTGGGCATTACCTATTCATAAAAAATTATTTCCTAAACTTGATCATATTTATACTGTAGAAAGAAATTATTTAAGTAGGAGAAAAGGTATTAGAGCAAGAGATGCATTAACAACTGAAGAAGTAAAAATAACTGAACTTCCCTATGCATTAAAGTTCTTTAAATCTACTACAGGAAGTAATACATCTATTATAACTAATAATGGTAGTATAGAAGATTTACAAAATAAAGCTGATTTAGAATATGAAAAATTAGGAGAATTGACATTTGAAGAAAAGTATTTTGTAAAAGAAAAAATAGACTTAAGAAAAGCAACACATAATTTAAATAGAAATAATTTAAAACAACCAGAATATACAAATTTAAAATAACGAACATTATTTCGTATTTATATTGACACATAAATTATATAATGATAGAATATCAACACTAGAACTAGTGTTTGGTATTCTTTTTAATTTATTTGTTAGATAGGAGAGATAATAGTGGAAAGACAAATTTTGCATGTTGATGTTAACAATGCTTTTTTATCATGGACTGCAGTAGATATGTTAAATAGCGGGTACCCTGTAGATATTAGAACTATTCCATCTATTATAGGTGGAGATGAAGAACGTCGTTCTGGAATAGTGTTAGCAAAAAGTCCAATAGCTAAAAAATTTGGAATAATTACTGGTGAACCAATTTATTTTGCAAGAAAAAAATGTAATAAACTAGAAGTTTTCAATGGTAATTTTGAAGTATTCAATAAAGCATCTAATGATTTATATAAAATACTATTGGAGTATACAGATAAAATAGAACGTTTCAGTATAGATGAATGTTTTCTGGATATGACAAGTTTTTTAGGAAACAGAAAATTAATAGATGTAGCATATGAAATTAACAGTAGAGTTGAAAAAGAACTAGGTTTTACTGTAAATGTTGGAGTATCTAGTAATAAATTATTAGCAAAAATGGCATCAGATTTTGAAAAGCCAAATAAAGTTCATACATTATATGAATATGAAATAGAAGATAAAATGTGGTCACTGCCTGTTTCTGAATTATTTATGATAGGGAAAAAAACAGTTCCCAAATTGTATAATTTAAGAATAAGAACAATTGGAGATTTGGCAAAAACAGATAAAGAATTTTTAATAAAACGTTTTGGAAAATTTGGATTAATGATGTGGAACTATGCAAATGGCATAGATGATCAAGAAGTGATTAACAAACCAGAAGAACCAAAAAGTATTGGTAATTCTGTAACTTTACCAGCAGATACAAAAGATCCTGAAGAAATTAATAAAATAATTTTAGCCCTATGTGAACAGGTATCTTTTAGATTAAGAAAACATAATTTAATTGCAAATACAGTTAATGTTCAATTAAGAACAAAAGATTTTGTTGATTATTCTCATCAAAAGACATTGAAATATGCAACTTCTTCTACAAAAGAAATATTAAAAACTGCAAAAGAAATTTTTATAGAAATGTATAAGAAAGAACCAATAAGACTAGTTGGTGTAAGAGTGGATAAACTCGAAAACAAAAATGAAGTTCAAATATCATTTTTTACTCAAAAAAGCGATGAAAAACAAGAAAAAATAGATAATGTATTAGATAACTTAAAAAACAAATATGGCTATAATATGGTTACAAGAGCAGGAAAATTAGAAATTGAGAATATAATTAAAGGAAAAGAAAAAAAGATGAAAGATTAGTGCTTATAAAGAACAATGTAATGAGTAAAATTGTGTGCAAAGTTTACTGAAGTATTTTTTATTAAATAGGAATTCCAGAATAAATCTTGATTTTAGTGGACACAATTCAAAAAAGTTTATATTAAATGACGAAGTATCATTCTAAAAAGAATGACACTCGTTTTTTGTACCTCAAAAATAGTGGTAATGAAAATATTTTACTAATAAGAAAAATACACTAAATTCTTTGTTGAAAGATGCAATTTTGAACTAAATAAACATTTTTTTATCAAAAAATAACTGCCACCAACTCTTCTTCCTTTAATATATTTAAAATTTAGATATTTTAGCAAAATTGAAAATTCATTTGGTGATAGTTGAAATGGTGGAAGAATAGTTTTTTTGATACATATGTCAGTAGGAAATATAGGAGCTTTTGGAGTATTTCTAGGTAAATCATTTTGGGCATTAACCTTATCAATCCAATTAGAAATACTATTCTCAATAAAAGTTAGTGCTTTGTCAAATTCGGGATTATGTTCACATGCTTTATCGATCTCTTTTTGAAGTTCAAGCATGTTCTTTTCAAATTTAGAAAGCTCAACTTTTTGCACAGCCTCTTCTGAAAGTTCAGTAGTATCTGTAGGGGAGATTGAGGTGTTTTTAGTTATTGTTTCTGTTGCCCGGTTAGAACAAAGTCCATTAGTTAATTCTGACATAAATAATTTCCTCCTTTTATTAAAAATATGAGTTGTTATTGTAAATCAAATATATTATATCAGATTTACATAAAAATTGCAATATAGATTTTACTATAGTTATTAAAAATAGATGTTTTAGTAAATAAAATAGTGTAGAAATAAATACGATATAAGAACTTAAAGATATTTTTATAAGTATTTTAACAATAACTGAAAATACTATTTTGTGCAAAGTTATTGTAAATTATTTCTATTATCTATATAATTAAAACAAATATAGAAATTATAAATAACAGTTATGTATTACAACAAAAAGTACAATATTTAATATAAAAAATAAGTTATCCTGATGGAAGATGAGTCGCTTAATTAAAAGGTCTCAGTAAAGTTTCGATTCTTGCATATTGTATATTGTCCATTTTTGTTCTTTACATATTATTTATGAATAATAGGAGAATATGAATGATAGATCCAGAAAATAATCCAGAATTTTTAAATGATTTTTTAGCTTATAGTTCAACAATTCTTAATAAATCACAAAATACCATAAAAGAATATAATTATGATTTAGCACATTTTTTGAAATACATAACATTTAAATATAAATTAACTGATGTTAAAGATGAGGAATTTATAAAAACAATTAAAATAAACTGTTTTGATTTACAAACACTTGAAAGAATCAAATTACCAGATATTCATTCATTTTTAGCATATTTAAAGACATGCTATAATAGTAAACCCGCTACTCTTGCTAGAAAAACTGCAAGTATTAAAGTATTTTTTAATTATATGTGCAATAAAACAAAAAAAATATCTCAAAATCCTGCTCAAGATTTAGAAACTCCAAAACTTGGAAAAAGGCTACCTAAATATTTAACTTTAGAACAGAGTAAAAATCTTTTAGCAACAGTTTCAAATCCAGTAGAAAATGTAAATCATGGAAACCACAATAATTCCGAACGTAATTTTGCTATGATAACAATTCTTCTAAATTGTGGATTACGTCTTCAAGAATTAATAAATATAAATATTAGTGACATAGATTTTGAAAACAGTAAATTAAATGTTATTGGTAAAGGAAATAAAGAAAGAACAATATATCTAAATAAAGCATGTATAAAAGCAATTAATAAATATTTGGCGGTTAGACCTAGAGATGGAGTCAAATTCGATTCTAGTGATGCATTATTTTTGAGTGAACAAAAAAGAAGAATTAGTAGAAGAACAGTTCAATATATAGTAAAAGAAGAGTTAAAAAATGCTGGAATAGAAAAAGCTAGTAGCTATTCTGTTCATAAATTAAGACATACTGCAGCAACTCTTATGTATAAATATGGAGATGTTGATATTAGAGCTTTGCAAGAACTTTTAGGACATGAAAGTATATCTACAACAGAAATATATACTCATGTAGATAATGAGCAGATAAGAGATGCAGTAGAAAAAAATCCTTTAGCTAATTTATAATTTTAAAATTCGGTATACGAACATTTCTTAGCTGTAGAATTTTTAATTCGTACAGATAAGTTATACAGAGGATTTCTTAGCTGTAGAATTTTAATTCGTACATATAAGTATAGGCAGTTTAGAATAATCATGTCTAATAAGATACACTTAAATGTTCACTTTTGCTTGTATTGATAAATTATTAATAGTGTATTATAATAACCATAAAAAAATAAGGAGAATTATTTTGAATATTTGTTTTGTTCATGAAGAATATCCTGAAGAAACTAATTTTGGTGGAATTGCTACTTATCAAAAAAATATGGCAGAAGAATTAGTAAGAAAAGGAAATAATGTTTATGTTATATGTAGAAGCTTAACTAATGATAGCTGTTATATTGAAAATGGAGTAAAAATATATAGAATTTTTGTTTCTAAAACTAATAATCAAGTAAGAGATTATATAATTTATAGAAAGCGTGTAGCGCAAATTTTATATAATCTACAAAACAATAATTTAATTGATATTATAGAAGTTCCAGATTGGGGAGCAGAAACTGTTTATTTTGAAAAAAATAGAAAGATTCCATTAGTTGTAAGACTTCATACACCATTAAAAGTATGGTTAAAATATAATAAAAATAATTTTGGCAAAATAACTGCTTTAATGTTAAAATGGGAAGAAAAAATGTTAAATTCAGCCAATTTAATTACTTGCTGTTCAAATGCTCTAAAAAACATTATTGTAAAAGATTTTAATATAGAGAAAGATCAAATATTAGTAACACCTAATCCTGCAAATATTTCAGCTTTTTATAGAGATGAGAGCATTTTTAAACAACCAAAAATGATTTTTGTTGGCAGTCTTGAAGAACGAAAAGGAGTACTTTTATTAGCTGAAGCACTAAATATAGTTTTTCACAAATATCCAAATTTAAATATAGAATTTATAGGAAAAGATACAACTAGAAATAAAAAAAATATGTCTACAAAAGAATTAATAACTAGTATTGTAGAAGAAAAATTTAGAAAAAATATTAAGTTCGTAGGACAAATAGAAAATGTAAAATTAAATGAATATTTGAATTCGTCAAAAGTTGCAATTTTCCCATCTCTATTTGATAATTTTCCATATGTTGTTTTAGAAGCTATGTCAGTAGGACTATACATTGTTGGAAGTTCAAACTCTGGAATGGTAGAAATGCTTAATAATAAATCATGCATATATGATACTGGAAATTATATAGATTTAGCAGAAAAAATAATGTCTCAATATGAATTAAGCCTAATAAATGAAGTAAATACTAAAAATATTACACGAGTGAAAGAAGAATATAATCCAGATAAAATTTGTGAAGAAATTGTATATGAATATAAAAAAACAATTAGAAAATATAATGAAGATAATGTAACTTTAGAAGATTTGCAAGCTGTGTTAAATAATGTAGTTAATGATAAAATTATAAATTATAAAAAAATAAGAAGTGGAATTGCGAATTTAGTTTTTAAAGTTACTACTTCAAAAGCTAAATTTATTATAAAAAAATATTTGTATGACTACAATTTTGATTTATCAAAAGAATTATATAAAAGATATGAAATTAATAATATAAAATTTATAAAACCCATTAATAATGATACAATAACTTATAAATCATATAAATATAACATTTTTAATTACATTAATGTACATAAATTAACTAAAAATAAATTAAAATTATTTGAAAATATTTTGTGTATAGATAGAAGTACCAATTTTTCTCAAACTTTATTGAAAAAGTGTTTAGAATATTATCAATATTTATCTAAAAGTTCAGAAACTAATGGAATAAATAAGGAAGATATAAATTATGTTATCAATATATTTAATACCCTAGATACTAGTTTACTAAATGAGCAATATCTAAATCATGGTGATATTTCTAAAAATAATATTGTATACAACTATATTATTGATTTTGATGAAACTTGTGTTTCTTCAGCTTTATATGATTTTGCAGTAATTGTTATAAAAAATTTTGTTAAAAATGATAAGTTGAATTTAAAAAAATATAATTTACTTAAAGAAAAAACAAAAAAATATTTCGTAGAATATTCAGATTTAGATTATTATAATATAACAAAGTTTTATTTATGTAAGATTATTATGGAAAAATTTTATTTACATCAAAAAGGGAAAATTGATTTATTTTCTAAAAATCAAATGAAAGATAATTATAAAAGATATTTGAAATTATTAAAACAATTGGAAAATGAGAGTGAGAAATAAAATGAATTTAGATAAAAAAAGTATTATTGCTATTATGGGACCATCTGGTGCTGGCAAAACAACGCTTGGAGAAAGACTTTCTACTAGAAATGAAATTGCTATACCCAAACATTGTACAACGCGATTACCTAGAAATGATGATATAGAAGGTTTTTATAGGTATTTAAAGCATTCCGATTATAAACAATTATATGAACAAAGAAAATTTTTAATATCCTCAGGAGATGGTTCTGTTATAGAAAAAGAATATGGTAATTTTTATGGTGTATTGTATAATGATTGTATTCAAGCTTGGGAAAATAGTGATGTATTAGTATTATTTACTTCTTATAAAGATATAGAAAGATTACAAGATTTAAAAAGACAAGGAATGGATATAGATATAGTAAACTTAACATTTCAAAACTTAGAAGAAGGAATCCTTAATAGATTATTAAATAGTGATGTAAGAAATCATACTCAGAAAGATATTGAACATAGAGTTAGAAGTGCTGTATCTGATAACGATAAATATAGTGAAGCCCTAAGAATGTATGCTAAAACTATTGTATACACAGATGTTTTAGATATAGAAGAAACTTATAATAAAGTATGTGGTGATTTAGACATTGGGAGGTAAAAAATGAATAAGAATGAAAATGAAAAAATGCAAGATGTTTTTGAATATTTATGTAATGATTTAAAATTAGTATTAAGCAAAAATATTTTTCAAGAAAATGAACAAAAACAAAAGTTATATGCAACTTCTGCCTTTCTTGAATTTTTAAAAGCAGGAGCAAGTGTTGAAGTTCTACCAATTGAAGATGGAAAAGCAACTTTTGTCATAAATATGAAATAAGGAGATAGAAAAATGGCTGAATATTGGGATTTATATGATAAGGATAGAAATAAATTAGAGAAAATAGTAAAAAGAGGCGATAAATTACAAGATGATGAATATCATCTTGTAGTAAATGCTTGGATAAAAAATAGTAAAAACGAATTTTTAATAACAAGACGTTCTGCAAATAAAGCACATCCGCTTATGTGGGAATGTACAGGTGGCTCTGCTATAAAAGGGGAAACTTCATTGCAAGCAGCACTTCGTGAAGTTAAGGAAGAATTAGGAATAGAGGTTAATTCTGAAACAGGTAAATTTATAGGATCAACATTAAGATATTATCCAAACTGTCCAGATATTTTAGATGTATGGATATTTGAATCTAATGTTTCTATTGATGAAGTAACAATACAAAAGGAAGAAGTTTGTGATGTTATGTGGGCAAGTTCAGAAAAAATAAAATCATTATATGACGAAAATCAATTTGAAGCGAATGCATATTTTGAAGAAATTATTTTTGGGGAAATCTTAAGTTAGATTGTAATTTATAAAAATTTATGATAGTATAGTTTAGTTTAGTAATATATAATAATATAGAAGGGAATAGGAAAATTATAGTTATATAATTAAAAAAATTATGAAAATTGTTATTGTTGGTATTGGGAAATTAGGTGAATATTTGACTAAATTGTTAGCTAAAGAAAATAATGAAATTACGCTAATAGATATAAATTTTTCTGGAAAGGAAAGTTTAATTAATAATGAAGATGTTAATTATGTTGAAGGAAATGCATTAAATTCTAATATTCTAATAGAAGCTGGAATTACTGATGCAGATTTGTTAATTAGTGTTATGAAAAGTGATTCAGAAAACATTATGTGTTCTCTTATAGGGAAAAAATTAGGAGCTAAACATACAATTGCTCGTATAAAAACACCAGAATATTCAAATTCTGTTAATATTATAAAAGATGTGCTAGGACTTTCTATGACAATTAATCCAGAAGCTTTAGCAGCATCTCAAATAGCACAAGCATTAAGTATTCCTAGTGCATTAGATGCAACTTCTTTTTTTAAAGGAAGAATGGAAGTTATTTCATTACGTGTAAAAGATAATAGTAAACTAAATGGAATATCTATTAAAGAATTATCAAAGAAAATCAAAAACAAAATTATTGTATGTGCAATTGAAAGACAAGATGAAGTTATTATTCCTAGTGGAGATATAAAATTATTTATTGGAGATAAAATTCATATAACTGGAAAAAGAAAAGACATTAATATATTTTTAAAGTACACAAAATTAATTAGTGAAAAAACAAAAAAAGTTATGATAGCTGGTGGCTCATCTATAACTTTATATTTAAGTAAAATATTAATTGATATGGGAATGTATGTTAAGATTATTGAAAAAGATGAACAAAGATGTAAATTTCTTAGTGAAGAGATACCAGGTGCTTTAATTATTCAAGGAGATATTTCTAACCAAAATATTTTATATGAAGAAGGGATAAAAGAATGTGACGCATTTGTGGCATTAACTAGTTTAGATGAAGAAAATATTGTATATTCTATGTTTGCCTCATCACTTTCCGTTCCTAAAGTAATTACTAAAATTAATCATATTAATCTAGATGGAATTGTAAAAAAGGCAAATATAGATACTACTATAGCATCTCACAAAATTGCTGCAAATCAAGTAGTTCAATATATTCGTGCTGTAGAAAATAGTGGAAGCAGTTCATGTGAATCTGTATATAATTTTGATGATATTTTTGAAGTAATTGAATTTAAAGTAAAAGAAAATTTTAAAGCTTTAAATAAAAAAATAAAAGATTTAAGTATACGAGATAATTTATTAATTAGTGCAATTCAAAGAGGGAAAAATATTATATATCCAACTGGAGAAGATGAGATAAAATTGAAAGATAGTATTTTAATTATTGCAAAGAATGGGACATTAAGAGATCTTAATGATTTGGTTAAATAATATGAAAGATAAAATAATTTATAATTATATAGGTAAAGTTTTAATTGGATTTGCATTATTATTTATTTTTCCAATAATTATATGCTTTATTTATCATGAAAATATAATTCCGTTTGTAATTCCTCAAATTTTAAGTTTAATAATAGGATTATTATTAAACTTAATTGATACTAAAGATGATAGTATTTATGCAAAACAAGGATTTAAAATAGTAGCAATAGCATGGATATTAATATCCATAATTGGTGCATTTCCAATTTATTTAAATAAAGATGCAAATTTTATAGATGCACTATTTGAAACAGTTTCTGGATTTACAACAACAGGTGCAACAATTTTTGACAATGTTGAAAATTTAAATAAAAGTATATTATTCTGGCGTAGTTTCTCACATTTTATAGGAGGAATGGGAGTTCTTGCTTTTGTTATAACAATTATACCTTTATCATCTAAAGGAAAGTCTATGCACATTCTAAGAGCTGAAATGCCAGGGCCAACAGTTGGAAAGTTAGTTCCAGGAATTAAAAAAACTTTATTATATTTATATATGATTTATTTAGGATTAACTATTACAGAAATAGTATTATTACTTTTTGGAGGAATGAATTTTTTTGATAGTATTCTTATTTCTTTTGGAACTGCAGGAACAGGAGGTTTTTCTGTTTTAAATTCTTCTCTTGCAACTTATTCTACATTTTGCAAATGTGTAGTCGCATTGTTTATGTTTTTGTTTGGAGTTAATTTTAATATATATTTTTTACTTTTTATTGGTGGAATAAAAAATATTTTTAAAAGTGAAGAATTACGAGTATATATTTTAATTTTTATAGTTTCTGTTGCATTTATATTTATGAATACAGTAAGTCTATTTACAAATTCATTTCAGGCACTTATTGATTCGATATTTCATGTAAGTTCAATTATGACAAGTACAGGATACAGTGTTGGAGATATTAATATTTATCCAACATCTTGTAGAGTATTAATGATGATGCTTATGTTAATTAGTGCTTGTGCAGGAAGTACATGTGGTGGGTTTAAAATTTCAAGATTAATTATTATTTTTAAATCTATAAAAAGAGATATCGTAAAAGTAGTTCATCCAAATAGTGTTAAGGCAATTACATTTGAAGGAAAGAAAGTTCCAGAGGATATAGTAAAAAATACAAGCACATTTATGTTTTTATATGTAATTTTAATTATTATTATGATATTTGTAGTAGGTTTTGATGGATTTTCTTATGAAAAAACTATTAATGCTGTTTTTACAACTTTTGGAAATGTTGGGTTATGTTTTGATGTAACAAATTTTTCTGGTTTTAGTAGTTTATCAAAAGTTACCTTTTGTATAGGAATGCTTTTAGGAAGATTAGAAATTTTCCCTATGTTAATATTGTTTATAGATAGGAATAAAGAGTAGTTAGAAATTGACATAACTATGAAAATGTAGTATCATAAAATATAAATTATAGTAATGATTCCAAAATTAAATAAAGGAGGAAAGTATATTAAATTTTCAAAAAATGATAACTTTAACAATAAAATTTAATGAAATTGTAAATTAAAGAGAAAAATTAGAACTAAAAACCTAGAACACATTTAATAGGAGGCATAAGCATGAGTAGTAACTTTAAAAATTTAAAAGCAACTATGTCATTAGAAAAATTAAATAATTTTTGCAAAGAGATTGCAGAAGAATATGCAAATTCAGAACCACAATTTGCACGGAAATATTTTTCTAATAGATATGAAATAACATTTTCTTGTTTTTATAAAGTATTGGAGTATGCTGTTACTCAGAACTTAGTGGAAGATATAATTGTTGAAAAAATGATGAAAAAATCAATAACCAATCAAAATCTTCACAAAAATGGCGCAGGCACTTCTACAGTTATTAAGTATGCTAAAATGTATACTAAGAGATATAAATATATTGCTGAAGCAATATCAGAAAAAGAGCTTAAAGATTTAGCAATACGTTTTGGAAAAAGTCCAGATATTCCTAAAATAGAATTTGCATCAATGTATGGCGTTAATTCAAAAGTAATAGATTATGCTTTAGAACGGGCAATAAAACATAATATTGTTAATGATGCGACAGTAGATTTAATTGAAAAAAGAAGTATTGATAACGCCAAAAAAGGGAATGTTGAGAGAGTAAAAAAGTATTTTGAAAATTTAAGAAAAAATAGAAGTTAATTCTTTATATAGCAGTATAGTTTCAAGTTGGAACTATACTGCTATTATGTTTGAAATCCTATTTACTGTTTGTAGTAATACAAGAATTGAAACACTTGAAATAGCTAAATAATCTATAATGTAAAATATAAATAATTCGAATGTTGAATATTTTTATCCTATATTATATAATGCATATAAGTAAAAATAAGAAAGGAGAAAAATATGAATAAAACAGTAAAAGTAGCTATTATAATTGTTATAGTTATAGTTATTATTTTAGGAATTTATGTAGTAAATTCTTTAATTAATAAACAAAACAAATCAAATCTAGAACCAATGGAAAGTGGTGAAGATTTAGTTGGATTAGTTGATAAAATTTATGAAGAGATACCAGAAAGTGAGTTACTAATGTTAGAAAGTCAAATATTAGATATTACCAATAATGATTCTGTAAAATATATAACAGGTCTTGAAAATGGAACAAACTTTGAATATGTAGTTGTATCTGAACCACTTATGTCTTCACAAGCATATTCATTAGTTCTTGCAAAAGTAAAATCTGGAATAAATGCAGATGAAATTGCAAAACAAATGTCTGAAAATATAGATACAAGAAAATGGATTTGTGTTGAAGCAGAAAAATTATATGCAACAAGTAGTGGAGATATAGTATTTCTTGTGATGTCTAACGAAGGTATAGCTAAACCTATTTATGAAAGATTTAAATCATTGGCTGGAAATATAAATCAAGTATACGAAAAAACTGCAGAAGAAATTGATTTACCTCCAGAAATGTACTAATAAAAACAATGGGAATATTGCCAAAACACAAAAAATGTTTAGGCGATATTTTTATATATAAGGAGAAAATATGATATTTTCAAGCATAACTTTTTTGTTTTACTTTTTACCAATTGTATTATCAATATATTATCTATCACCTAGAAAACATAAAAATATTGTATTATTAATATCATCATTAATATTTTATTTCTATGGAGAACCAAAATATACTTTATTGATGATATTTTCAATTATTTCAACATATATCTTTGGTATTTTAATTAGTAAATATAAAAAAAATTCTAAATTATTTTTAGAATTGTCAATTGTAGTAAGTGTTGGAATATTAATTTATTTTAAATATTTCAATTTCATAATAGAAAATATTAATTTATGGATTACAAATAAAATAGATTTTATTTATGTTGCATTACCAATAGGTATATCTTTTTATACTTTTCAAATGATTAGTTATCTTATTGATGTGTATAGAGGACAAGCTAAAGTCCAAAAAAACTTTGTTAAACTTGCAATGTACATTTCATTATTTCCACAACTAATAGCAGGACCAATTTTAAGATATGCGACAATAGAAGAACAAATTGAAAATAGAACTCATTCATTTGAAAAATTTGCTCTAGGTGTTAGAAGATTTATAATAGGGCTTGGCAAGAAAGTACTAATAGCAAATATATTGGGAGAACTAACAGAAATATTTTTACAAAGTAACAACTTAAGTATTTTATATTATTGGCTATATGGAATAGCAGTAATGCTTCAAATTTATTTTGATTTTTCTGGCTACTCAGATATGGCAATAGGTCTTGGAAAAATGTTTGGATTCGACTTTTTAGAAAATTTCAATTATCCATATATAGCAACAAGCATAACAGATTTCTGGAGAAGATGGCATATATCGCTTAGTTCTTGGTTTAGAGATTATGTATATATTTTTCTTGGGGGAAATAGAGTAAGTAAAATAAAGTGGCTAAGGAATATTCTTATTGTATGGTTATTAACAGGGCTTTGGCATGGAGCTGCATGGAATTTTATAATTTGGGGGCTATTTTTTGGAATATTACTAATTATAGAAAAATTATTTTTAAATAGTTTTTTAGAAAAAATACCTAAATTTTTAAAAAGAATTTATGTTTTATTTATTGTAATGATTAGTTTTATTATATTTAGTGGAGAAAATTTTAATCAGATTATAAAAAACATTGAAGGATTAATTGGAATAGGAAATATTCCAATCATATCAAAAGAGAGTATATACTATTTTAAAAGTTATTTTGTAGTTATATTAGTTGGAATAATTGGATCAACACCACTTTTAAAAAATATTACAAGTGATACCAAATTTAATAAAATCAATAATATATTAGAACCAATATTTTTATTTTTAATATTACTATTTTGTACAAGTTATATTATAGATGGTTCCTTTAATCCTTTTTTATATTTTAGATTTTAGGAGGTAAAAGTGAAAAACAAAACAAAAAATTTAATTATTACAATTGGTTTTTTTAGTTTATTAATTTTTACATTTTTTATAAATATTGCAATTAAAGACAAACAAATATCTGTCATAGAAAGAAGAGCTTTATCTCAATTTCCTGAAGTTTCTATATCTAAATTATTAAATGGAGAAACAGCTAGTAAATTTGAAAATTATGCAGTAGATCAATTTGTTGAAAGAGACTTTTTTCGAAATGTAAAAGCTTTTTACAGTATAAATATTTATAAACAAAAAGATAATAACAACTATTTTGAAAAAGATGGCGCCATTTATAAAATGGAATATCCTTTAAATAAAACAAATGTTGAAAAAAACGCTGATAAATTTAAAAAAATATGTGATGAATATTTAAAAAATATGAATGTATATTATGCAATTATTCCAGATAAAAACTATTATTTAAAAAATGATGACCATTTAAAAATTGATTATAATTTGTTAAGAGAAATAATGAATAAAAAATTAGTAGATTTAAAATATATTGATATTTGGGATAATTTAAAATTAGATGATTATTATAAAACAGATCTTCACTGGAAACAGGAAAATTTAATAAATGTCGCAGATAAAATACAATCAAGCATGAATTTATTAAATATAAAAAATAATTATAAAAAGATTGAAGTAGGTGATTTTTATGGAACATATTATGTTCAAGGAAATTCAAATGTTACTCCAGACCAAATGTATATTTTAAATAATGATACAATAAACAATTGTACTACATATAATTATGAAACAAAAAAGATTTGTGACATTTATAATAAAAAAGAAACAAAAGACAAATATGATATATTTTTGTCAGGAGCTACATCAATAATAAAAATTGAAAATAATAATGCTAAAACTGATAAAGAACTATTGATATTTAGAGATTCTTTTGGAAGTAGTCTGGCTCCTTTATTAGTAGAAAACTATAGGAATATAACTCTAATTGATTTAAGATATGTTTCAAGTAACCTACTTCGTCAATATATTGACTTTAAAGATCAAGATGTATTATTTATATACAGTACAGTTATATTAAATCAAGATTTATTAAAATAGTACTTATTAGTTGCAGAAAAATTGTAAAAGAAAAATAGAGTAGGAGAGAGTAGTTTTTTTAAAATATAGAATTAAATAAAAACATATTTATAATAAAATATCTCTGAAAAATTTATATTTTGTTGTTTGAAAATATGCTAAAATAATTATTCTGCATACTTTACTATTAATAGTAATATAGTATTAGATTTTGCAGAAAGAATAGAAACTAATAATTTTATAGTAAAACCCCATATTTTAAAAGTCAGTAAAAATATATATGAATGATTTAGAAAAAGAATTGAATCTGTAACATAAATTATAATTTTGAAAGGAAGTAATATATGTATTATCCAAAACAGATACCATATTTATTAGATAAAGAATTTAAGGAAAATATAGAATATGCAGAATATAATATAAAAGAACTTGAAAATTATTGTATGTGTATTTGGACAATGAAATCAAAAAATATATTAAATAAAACCATAGCTAACAATATTTTGCCAGATGCTTGTATTGATATTGTGATAGATTTTGCTAATAAAGCAATTTGCTTTGCAGGATTTAGTAAAGAAACAGAGGCTTTTCAGCTAAATAAAAACATAGACTATATGGGAGTTAGATTAAAACCAAGTATATTTTATTTGCTTTTTAATATAGAAGCAGATAAAATAATGGATAATGAAATACCTTTTGATAATATAGAAAAAGAAGTTAGTTTGCATAAAATATTTAATTTAAAAAGTACTAATGAAAGAATAGAATATTTAAAAGTTTATTTGCTTCAAAAGACAGAAGATAAAATAGAAATGCCATTTATAACAATGGTGGAAGAGATATACAATAATCCTAAAGACCAAAATGTAATAGATATTGCAAAAAAATTAGGATATAATGAAAGGCACTTATACAGAGTATTTAAAGTGAATTTTGGAGTATCACCAAAGGTTCTATTAAATATACTTAGATTGCATTTATGTTTAACATTAATATTAGAAAAAAATATGAATTTAGTAGATATTGCTAATTTATGTGGCTTTTATGACCAATCACATTTAATAAGAGAGATAAAGAGATATACAGGGATTTCTCCATTAAAGATAATAGAAAATTATAAATAATGTCCGTTTTTTACAATACTTTTTATATTATTTTATTTATTATCATATTGGAGGTATAAGATTATGTATGAAACAATAACAACCAATATTATGGTTAAAAATGTAAAAGAAACAATAAAATTTTATGAAGAAAAAATGGGGTTTCAAAAGATATTAAGTGTTCCAGAAGAAGGAGAAATTTTAAATTTTGCTATTTTAAATAAGGATAAAATCTCTATAATGATTCAAGAACAACAAAATTTAATAGAAGAATATTCGACTTTAAAAACAGATGAAATAGTACCAACATTTACATTATTTATAACTGTTGACGACGTTTTAAAAGTTTATAATGAATTAAAAGATCGAGTAAAAATTGCTAAAGAACTTCATAAAACTTTTTATGGTAAAGATGAATTTGCTATTTTTGATAACAATGGAAATATATTAACAATATCTTGTTAATTTTTAAAAGCAAACTAGAAATAGTTTGCTTTTAAATTATAATGTGAAAAAATATTTTAACAAAGCCAAATAATACTATAGAGCAACACAATGAACATGAAATATGCGAATCTAAGTAGGGAATAGGGAAATAGGTTATTTAAGGAAAAATATAATTTTAAAATAAAGATAAAATATCTTAAAAATTAGAATATAAATAAAACTTTAAATTTAAAACTATAAAAATTTATATAATTAGGATTTTGGAATTTTAATTTTGTACAAGTTAATTTTATATATAAAATTTTCAAAAACCGAACATTTGTGTATTTATAATTTTTTAATATAACTTATAGAAATTTTTGTTAGATTACAAATTAAATTATAATTTATAAACTTTAAAATCGTTTTTAAGCAATTTAATTATAATATTTGTAAAATTATTCATCTAAACTTAAAAATTGATTTATTTGCATTATATGAATTTATTATTTTTTATAAATCTTATTATAATTATTTATATATTATTATTTATATATTATTATTATTATTTGTATAATCCTTATAAATACTAAATTATCTCTAAAAATGCTCGAAATATTGACCTGCGAAAATCGATTTTAAGCCATTTTTATTTTAAAGCAATATAACTTGTTGGCTAAAATAACTGTTTATCCTGGTGCGTTGTTAATTTTAATAATTTTACTATAAAAATTTCATATCTATATAGTAAATTATCATATTAGAAAAATACTCTAAAAGTGCCAAAATAACGACGCACGAGAATCGATTTTAAGGCGTTTTTAAAAATTAGTCATATAGTTTGTTGTCTGAAAATATAGGCTATTCTAGAGTTTCAAGGGTTTTAGCGATTTTGGAAAAATTATAAGATATAAATTAGAAATAAAGATAAAAAATTTTATAATAATAAATTTATATAAATAAATAATTAAAATAGCTAAAATTTGATTTTAAAGCTTAATAGAAATATTGATATAAGCAGAAATATAAAAGATTATATATGAGAATATAAATACAAAAGAAATAAAGTAATATAATGAATAATAATAGGATTAAGACGGCTAAAAATCAGATGTATGTAGGAGTATAGGTATTTGGCTGTTTTATATATAAGTCCTACTCCTTTTTGCACAAAACTTTGATTTTGTGCAATGTTATATATAAACTTAATATAAGAGCTACTACGCTCCCTCTATAGAAAAGTATTAAAATCATATTTATTAACTTTGCCCTTATATTAATATTAACATCATCATGTATCAATAATTTATACAAATAAAAAAAGAAAGTATTTCTACTTCCTTTTCATTAATTAGGTATTAAATTATTTTTTAATTTCATATTTAGTTTATTTTCACAGCAAATTTTATTATAATCCCATACGTAATGTATTTGCTATTATATTTACTGATGAAACTAAAGAATTGTATTTTGTTAGTAATGTAGCATCATAAAATTGAACTGTATTATCTTTTACTTCCCATTTACCATTATTTTCATTTAGGAAATCAAAAATATTTTCTACTTTTTCTAAATAATTATTAATATTATCAATTGTTTTATTAACTTTTTCTAATTCGTTTTCTATTTGTATACTCTCTATAAATAAATCTTTATACTTTCCTGTTAAATTCATATCTGATGCTCTTTTTTCTTTGTATTCGTTTGTTACCATTTCAGACAATTTTGTTTTCACTTCTTCCCCTTTGCCTTTTATATCTGAAACTAATTTCTTTGATTCTGCAAATTCTGGACCATCACTTGCATAATTGTCTGCTGATAATAATGTTGAAAATTTATCATTTTCATATTGATTTTCTAGTTCTGTTGCTATAGTTTGATATTCAGTAATATAGTCTTTTAAAGCTTTTTCTACATCAGCATATTTTCCTTTTGATTTTATTTCTGTGTCTACATTTCCTGTTTTATTAATATTTTCTATTTCATTACCTAATACTATTCTTTGTGAATATTCATTAACAAATGAACTTATAAAGCATATTATTCCTATAATTCCTATTAATATAATTATAGCTAATATTATAAGTAGCTTTTTGTTTTTAGTTTTTTTATTTTCGCTGTTTGTTGATTCGATTTCTTCTTCCATTTTTAAAATCCTCCATCTTTACTTTAAATTTTATTCTTAAACATCTATATTATATCATATTTTTATAATCTATCAATAATATATTTCTTATTTGATAAAATATTTAATGCAATTTAAGGCATGGTGCGTTTCATGATTGGCGGTTAAAAGTAGATTATAATAGTAATATGCGATATATGCAAAAAATGGACAAAATGCCCATTTTTTATATCTTGATTGATTATATTAATTTTATAAATTCGTCATTATTTTTTGTTTTTGTCATATAATTAATTAATTTTTCTGTTAAATCTGCTGTAGATAAACTAGAAAAATTTTTTCTAATTAAATTAACTGTTTCATTTTCTTTTCTATTTAACAATAATTCATCTCTTCTTGTACCTGATTTATTAACATCAATTGCAGGAAATACACGCTTTTCTGATAAACTTCTGTCTAAGAAAACTTCCATGTTTCCTGTACCTTTAAATTCTTCAAAAATAACTTCATCCATTCTACTTCCAGTATCGACTAGAGCTGTTCCTAAAACAGTTAGACTTCCAGCATCTTCAGTATTTCGAGCAGCACCGAAAAAACGTTTTGGCTTATGAAGAGCTGCTGGATCAAAACCACCAGATAAAGTTCTTCCTGAAGATGGAATTACTAAGTTATATGCTCTTGCTAAACGAGTAATGCTATCTAATAAAACTACAACATCTTTGTTTTGTTCTGTTAATCTTTTTGCTCTTTCTATAACCATTTCTGCTACTTTAACATGATGTTCTGGTTGTTCATCAAATGTAGAGTAGATTACATCTCCTTTTATTGAACGTTTCATCTCTGTAACTTCTTCCGGTCTTTCATCTATAAGAAGTACAATTAAATATACTTCTGGATTATTAGTTGTTATGCTATTTGCAATCTTCTTTAAAATAGTAGTTTTTCCTGCTTTAGGAGGCGCTACTATCATACCTCTTTGTCCTTTTCCAATTGGACTCATTAAATCCATTAAACGCATTGTATATTCTGAAGTTGTTGTTTCCAATTTTAATTTTTCTTGAGGATATATAGGAATTAAATCATCAAAACTCTTTCTTTTCATGGCTTTGTCTGGTGATTCACCATTAACTTCTCCAACATAAATAAGAGCAGGAAATTTTTCACCTTCTTTGGGAATTCTTTTAATTCCTTTTATTTTATCACCAGTATCTAATTTAAATCTTCTAATTTGAACTGGTGATACATATACATCTTTATTAGTTGATAAGTAATTGTCACCTCTTAAAAAACCATATCCATCTGGTAAAAGTTCTAAAATTCCTTCTACATATTCATCATTATCACTATTTAGTTTATAAGAATTTGAAGAGATTTCTTCGTTAGTAGTTGTTGTTTTGATATTTTCTATATTGTCTTGTTTAGATGTTTCTTCGTCTTTTTTGCTATTATATTGCTCCAAAATTTTTTCAATAAGTTCTGATTTTTTTAATTTTGAATAATTTGGGATTCCTTTATCTTTTGCTAAATTTTTCAAATCAACAAGTGATAAACTTTCTAGTTCCATAATTTGCCCCCTTATTTAATTTTTATTTGTAGGAAATTTATTTAGAAACAAACAATTGAGATAAAAATTTTTAATGATATAAAATAATAAGTTTAAAAGTAAATAGATAACTCTATTTACTTACATCAATATAAACAGTTTCGTTCGGATAATACATATCAAGTTTTTCTCTGGCTACTTGTTCGATATATTCTTCTGAATCAACATTTTTTTTAGTAGCTAATAATTCTTCCTTTTTGCTAATTAAATCTTCTTTTTGAGAATTATAGTATGAGATATCTTTATCATAAGAATTTAATTTTGTTTGTTGTTTTATTGAAGTAAATATAACATATATAACTAATAAAATTACTATTAAATTTAATATTTTGTTTATTTTTGATATATTCATCCTATGTATCTCCATTATTTTTTTATTTTTAAGTAAATATATTTTAATACATTTTTGCATGTTTTTAATATTGTAAAAAGAATTTTATTAAAAAATATAAAAACTTTTTTACATATTTTTATAAATTCATATAGAATTATAACATATAAATTACTTATTGTCAAAGAATAAATTAATACTCCAAAAAATATTCCTAGAAATAGATAAAATCTTACTTCTCCGCCATTTAATTTTATAATACTAAATACTACTAATCCACCAGAAATACATAAAAATAGTAGATCCTCTACAAAAGTGATTATATCTGTTGTTTTAAAAGATTTCCTTAATACTTTAAAAAAATCAAATATTAACCCTATTATTATCCCTATAATAAAGAAAAGTAAGAATATTTCTTCTTGAGAAAAAAATTTCATATCAAAAGTCACACCTTATTTAAATATTTTACTTAATATATTTTTATTTTTTGACATATTACTGTCAGAACTCGAATACACAAGACTATTTATTTTTCCATCTACTGAAAAATCAGAAGTATCTATACTTAATTTATTTATTTTTAAATCCTCTCCTTTAATAGTTAACAAACCTAATTCTGTTTCTACTATTATTATTTGATCATCAAAACTTAATACATCAACTATACCAGTAATATTTAATTTTTCACGATTTTCTAATACTATATTTTGAAAAGTATTAGTTACTTTTTTTAATTCTTCCATAAAATACCTCCTTTTTAAAATAATTACAAAAAGATAATGATTATACTTCTTTTTTTAATAATTTATAATTATTCTAACTTATATTTATTCAATAAATATAAGTTTAGAACAAAATTATGGAATAAAAACATGTGTAAATCTTACTGAATACTTTATATAATAGGAATTTCTTATATGACACAAAAAACTCCCTCAAAAAAGAGGGAGTCTGATTTATCTTAGGAAATTGTTAACAATATCCTATAAGATATACATAGCATTGACTAATTACCTAAATATATTTAAAATATTTTATTCTCCAAAAAATTTTTTATGAATCGCTTGAACAGCTAAATCTGATTGATTAGAATTTACAAGTACAGAAATTTTAATTTCAGAAGTTGTAACCATATGCATATTGATATTATTTTCATATAAGGCTTCAAACATATCTGCAGCAACACCTGGCTTATTTGCAATTCCTACTCCAATTATTGAAACTTTTGATAAGTTTTCACTGTGAAGAATATCTTGTATTCCTAACTCGTTTTTGTTTTCTTCTAATACTGTTAAGGTCTTTTTTAAGTCATTCATTTTTACTGTAAATGCTATATCTTTTGTAATATGTTCACCAAAAGATTGGACTATTACATCAACATTAATTAAATTTTTAGAAAGAATTTTAAAAAGTTGATAAGTTTTTCCAATTTTATTTTCTAAACCAACTATTGTTATTCTAGAAATATAATCATCTTTAGTAACGCCATTTATAACTAGGTCTTCTAAATTATTATTTGATACTAATGTTCCTATACTATTTTTTTCAAAAGTAGATTTTACATATATAGGTACATTATATTTTTTTCCAATTTCAACGCATCTATTATGAAGTACTTTTGCCCCCATGCTAGACATTTCAAGCATTTCATCGTAAGATAATGTTTTTAGCTTGATTACTTTATTAACTATTCTAGGATCTGATGTGTAAACACCGTCAACATCTGTAAAAATGTCACATCTTTCAGCTTTTAAAGTGGCTGATAATGCAACTGCAGTAGTATCTGAACCACCTCTTCCAAATGTAGTAATATTTCCATTCTCGTCAACACCTTGAAAACCTGCTACTATTACAATATTTCCAGAATTTAAATAATCTTCTATTGTTTTTTTATGAATATATCTAATTCTACTATTCATAAATTGGCTATTTGTTATTATAGGAATTTGCCATCCAGTTAATGAAACTGCTTTATATTTCTTTTTATTTAGTAACATTGCAAGTTTTGCAGTTGTAATTTGTTCTCCTGTTGATACTAAAACATCATGTTCTCTTCCATTAGGATTATCTGTAATTTCAGCTTCTTCTGCTATTAATCTATCTGTAGTTTTTCCTTGTGCTGAAACAACAACTACTACTTTGTTTCCTTTTTTAACCTCATCAATTATATGTTCTGATACATATTCTAATTTTTCTAGATTAGAAACAGAACTACCTCCAAATTTTTGTACAATTATTCCCATATGTTGTACCCTCTTTTTTTTTATAAACTAATAGTATTTTTTAAATTTAAAAATTACTATGTATAAATATTGTAATAAAACATAAGTCCATACTATATTATATATTTAATATTTGAATTGAGTGATTTATTACAATATTTAATATCTAATTTTATGTAATAAATTAGATATTAATATATGAACAATATATAATTGCTCACAGTGTTATAATGGATATTATAACATATTTAATTTTTAATACCAAGACTTTTTTCTTTCTGTACTAAATTAAGTTTTACTTATCATTTTCAAATAAGCTTGCATAAAATCATTTAAGTTGCCATCCATTACAGAATCAACATTTCCTATTTCATAATTTGTTCTGTGATCTTTAACCAATGTATATGGACAAAAAACATAAGAGCGAATTTGACTTCCCCATGCAATATCTTTTTGTTCACCTTTTAACTCAGAAATAGTTTCTTTATTTTCTTTTTCTTTTAAATCTAATAATTTGGATTTAAGCATTTTCATTGCTGTTTCTTTATTCATTGTTTGTGAACGTTCAGATTGACACGATACAACAATATTGGTAGGAATATGAGTAATACGCACTGCAGAATCTGTTTTGTTAACATGTTGTCCACCTGCTCCAGAAGCTCTGTAAGTGTCTATTCTTAGATCGTCAGAATTAATTTCGACTTCAATATCATCTGTAATTTCAGGTAATACTTCCACAGATGCAAAAGAAGTATGTCTTCTTCCTCCACTATCAAAAGGAGATATTCTAACTAATCTATGAACCCCCATTTCTCCTTTTAAGTATCCATAAGCATAATCACCAGAAATTAAAAATGTTACACTTTTTATTCCTGCTTCATCTCCATCTAAATAATCAAGCTCTTTTATAGAAAATCCATTGGAAATAGCCCATTTCCCATACATTCTATATAACATTTGAACCCAATCTTGAGATTCAGTCCCCCCTGCTCCAGGATGCATTGTTAATATAGCATTATTAATATCATATTTTCCTGAAAATAAAGTTTCAATTTCTAATTTATTGCAATCTTCTTGTATTTTTTTTGTATTTGCTAATAATTCATTTATAAGTTCTTGCTCAGGTTCTAAAGTAAGTAATTTATTCATTTCTATTAGGTTAATTAAATCAGACTCTAAATTTTCATATAGTCCAATTTTTTTTTGTAATCTTTTTATTTTCGAAAAAACTAAACTTGAATTTTCTTGATTATTCCAAAAATCTTTTTCTAAAGATTCATTTTCTAAGTTTTTTAATTCAAGTTTTAAAGTTTCAATTTTCATGGAAGCTTTTATTTCTTTTAATTTGTTATCTAGTTTGTTTAAAAATTTAAGATTTTCTTCTAATTCTAACACTTATTGTTCTTTCTCCTCATACTAATTTACATTAGCATTATAGCATAACTAATAATTTATGTCTAGAATAATAAAATTGTTTTATCTAGATGTATCAAGTTTCTCAAAAAGCTTCTATAATAGAATTTAATAGAAAATTCCTATAAAAAATCGAGACCACATTATGTGGTCTCGATACTTTTATTTTTTACGAATATCGTAAAATTTATTATCTGCTATAACACTAAACCCTTTAGGGTTAATATCATACAACCTTGAATCTGGTGTTATAATTTTATCAACCTCCATTTTCTTAGTTTTTGTTTGGTCTATTGTATTAATTAGATACAGGCAATTTTCAGTCGGGACATAAATATATCCTCTAGTAAAACTAATATTGTTTATATTAAATTTACGATTCCCTATAATATCTCTAATATTAATACGTTCATATGTTCCGAGTAAAGTTTTAATAATAATTCCATTGCCTTCATTATTTATAACGAGCCAAAAATTAGAAGCATCATCATAAATAATATTGTATGCAATAGTACTATTATTACAAGTTATGCTACAAAGTTTTTCTTCATTGCAATAAATTTCATCTTCGGAACCGTCTAAGGAATGTTTAACTATAACAAATTTTGAATTAAATTTAGCTAAAAATCCTCGTGTTTCTTGTTCCGCTAAGAAGTCAATCGTTTTTTTCTTTACTTGTACTTCTTCTGGTGTGCGGATAATTTTCAAATTAAAAATAACGTTTTTTCCATTTTTTATATCAGTGTAATACAAATTGTCTTCATTTAGAACCGCATTATTAATAGCATTTCCTATTTCTGTATGGATTCTAACATTTAATTTTAAATCAACAACTAATATCTTATCACTATAGATTATAAAAGCAAAATCTTCATCATCTGATAGTAATACATTATTAATTCCAATTGGAGAGCAACTAATAGTATGCTCAATATCTTTTCTTCCCAAAATGGATACAAAGCCATTTTCATGGTCTTCAGATACCACTTCCTTAGATACTATTGAATAGTCATTGATAACCTGTATTGGTTCATATAAAAATCGTTTAGCTGGTATTGCCAGATATTTGGAATTAATTGAGAATGATTTGTTATTATCAGTTGATTGAACTACATTCTTTCCATATAAAACATTATATTGTTTTTTGAGCTGTGGAACAATACTTTCTCTAACATTTCCTTCAAATATATTTAAAAATATTTTTTCCAAATCATCTTCCATCCAATCCCAAGATTCTGCTACATCGGGAACTTCTATTCCGTGATTTCCAAGAAGAGATATCCTTTGCGCCATTTTATCAACAATTTCCAAATTTACTTTTTGTCCATCTATTACAGTAGAATAAATTCCATTAAATGGATGTACAAAAGTAAGATAATGGAAAGCCTGAATAGCAAATGAATACCAATCGTCTTTCATTGTTATATTTCCTTCAGAAAGTGGGTCAAGATATTCATCTGTAAAAAACGTAGGAGCAATATCGTCAATTCCCATTCCATCAAAGTCTAAGAAATATACATTTTTATTAATATCAAATAAAATGTTATCACCATTTAAATCACCAATATAAATGTCTGCTTTATCATGCAGAATTTTAATGCCTTCACCTACTGTTATTAATATTTCTAATACATCTTTTCTGGTTAACCCAAGTTCTTCAATTTTTTCTTTATTCCGTAAAACAGAAAGCGAAAATCCATTTTCTACTTCGTCCATAATGTATCCAACAAGTTTATTTTTTCTACTAAAAAGAACTTTTTTAGCATATATAAATTTGACTTTGTGATTTTGAATGTTAAGATTTTCCAAAATTTCTCTTTTTCGCCAAATCCTTGTAAGAATTATGCTTTTAAATAAAATATCTACTTCAGACTCTTCATCTGTTTTGAAAATTTTTGCAATTGAGTTATTTTCATATGGATATAGAATTGACTCTCCACCTTCAGCAATAGGTTTTTTTGAAGTAATTTCATTAATATTTACAAATTCCTTATCCAGCTCATCAAATTCTTTTTTGCTTATACATTTAGGACAAAATGCATATTTTCTGTCATAATATAATTTGTGGATAGAGCAATAATTTGTCAAATTACTTTCTAACTCTAACATTTGTTCATAAAGAGAATTGAATTCTGAACTATGTTCTTTTAATTCAAGAGTATCATCTAAAGAAATAATATTAGATACATATTGGTATGCCCAATTTTTACTATTTTTCAAGTTTGTTCTCTTTTTTCTTCTCTTTTTGGCAAATTCTATATTTAATATCTGAACCTGTTTTTTATGTTCTTTGCTCAAATATACATTAGTAAAAGGATTATCAATAAAAGTAAATCCATTCTTTATAAGTTCTTCTACCTGGGATAATAATCTTATTAAGCATTTTAATCTAGGAAGATTTTTAAATTTTCTCGAATCATTCAGATTAATGCATAGTGCCGGATCAATAGTTATATTATCCATATCAATATCTAATGGATTATCAAAGTCAACCGCTTCATAAATATATCCTATGAATTCCGATTTTGAATTAAAAGCTTTTTTATAAGGTACAAAGCATTTCTGACCTAAGTTTAAGTCTTTATGAATTATTCTTCTGCTTACAATTTCATCTATATTGTTTTCTACTTCTTGTATATTGATATTGCATGATTTCTTGTAAACCTTAAGATTATATGGCTTAAATCCATCTGATATATCTATTCTATAATGAGTTGCAATTGAGTCTTCAAATAATTTGATAATATTATTTTTGGTTTCTGATGTAACAAAAAATTTACTTTCCAAGCATGCAGGACATGCCATTTTAGTACTATCATAATATATCTTGTGATCTTCACAATACGAATCTAAACTAATGGATAATACTAATAAAGAACTATAATCATAACGTCCAAAAGCAGCAAAATTCGTCGTTGGCTGAAAGTCTTCTAGTCCCATAAAAGCATTTGGATTATAACCTTTATCAATTAAGTAATCCTTTATCCAAGAAAATGAATCTGTATAGGTCTTTTCAATATTGAAATTACTATTTAGTATATCAAAGTAGAAAGTAAATGTATCGTTTTGTTTATCTACCCAAACAGTATTTTTATCCCAAGAGATATGTTGATTTTGGACTTTATCAAAAATACCAAGATAATATACTATAAATTTTAATAATTCTTTATTATTCAGACTTAAAATAAAATCATCTGTTAAAAGTTCTCCTTTTAAAGGGCGGGTAATATATCCAATAAGTTTATACATTCCATTACTATCTATTTCTTTAGAGTAAATTACTTTATCTACTTTTAGTATTTTTCCATCACGCCTATATTCGTCGCATCCAATAGAATCAAGCTCATTAATTATCTTCTCTTCATATTTTTGCAATTTTTTAATATTGGTTTTGCTATCGAATATTAGTAATTTACTTCCATCGGCCAAAATCTCTTCTGTTCCTTTTTTCAGCTTAATATCTTTTTGATTTTCAACTTCGTAATCAAAAACAAATGATACGTTTGTTGGATCATACACAAATCTTTTATCATATATAATCGATATGCATGTACTACAGCGCTCATTTTCTGATAAATCAGAAAAACTTTTATACGCTTCATAATAGTCATAATATTTGCTATTTAAAACGTAATTCACAAATTGTTTGGCCAATCCAGGTGTTAAATACCTTATTTCTTTTTTATCTAAAATCTCTTGCTCATCATGAACTTCTCCATATTCATTATTTAAATAATTTAATAACATTTTAAATAATAAATCAATAAGTTGTTTCTCAATTATGCAAGGATTTTGTGTTACAAGATTAAATAAGTCTTTGATGGTATTTTGATAAGGTACAACAGTATACCGATATCCAGGAGACATTATTGTTAATGATTTTTCAATATCAAAATCATTTTCTTCTTCTCCAAATTTAATTCTATAGGAATTAAGTTCTTTTAACTGTTTTTCCAGTTCCCATATATTTTGAAATATTAACATTTGACTTGTAACAAATTTAGGAACATTTAAAGTTGTGAATAACTTGTATCCATCTAAATCTTTTAATGTGAATTTGTAGCCAATTATATTTCCATTACAATCAATAATTAATCTATCAATTTGTTCTAAACAGTTTCCCATATTATACTTAAGGAAATTCAATTTATCCCTTAAGAAATCTGAAAACTTTGAAGAAATAGTATTGTATATTTTTATACTTTCATCTGAATTTACAGCATAAATTGTGTAGTCATTATTGGTATCAGTCACAGTCATATAATCTGTGAGATTATCATTAGTTAATACTAAATAATCATTGTATTCATTTTCAGAGCACTGCAAAATATTTTCTTTTTCAAGAATTCCTGATATATACTCTGGAATATTTCCTGTAGAAAAATAATTATAGCATAATTTAATTATTGGTAATGAATACGGAAACTCACTAATATGAACAATTTCATTTCTATTAGTAATTTCTGTATAAAATTTATCAAAATTACTTCCTCCAGAAAGTGCATAATGAATATACTTGATGATACAGCCTTTTACTTTCTCGCTTTTTGTTCCTGTCAAGTCGAAAAAAGATAATAAAGCAGAAAGGCTAGAACATTTTTCATCTTCAAATTTCGCTTCATTCAAAATATAACCTTTTATCTGCATAACATCTACAAAAGTCACAAATTCCTGCAACTTTTCTGGTTTTGATAAATCATTCCAAGATATTTCATTATCATATGCAAAATTTAAGGAAAACATTTGCACAGTATTTTGTTTGTCAACGATATAATCTACAACTTTAAAAGAAATTCTTCCAGTATTTATTTGCTCATTACGATCTTTAAGAGCTTTTATGATTTCATAAATCTGAGAGCCAATCTCTTCATCTTTTACTAAAACAACTAACAGTTTCTTTTTCTTTTTATAGTAAACTTCTTCTTTGTTAGGAACTTCAGAAACCTTTAAATAAGACTCTTTTACAAAAGTGCTATAAAAATGAGAATATATCTTGTTTTTTAAAATGTTATACATAGTTACCTCACTTTTTTTACAAAATGGGAGAGCAACTTTCGCTCTCCCACAGTTGTCATTATTACAGATATTCTAAATTTTAAAGATCATCCATCCAAGAATCATCTTCCAGTACCTGAGCTGTAGCCTGAGAATAGTGTGCAGAACGGCTCTTAGAAGCTGCATGACTAAAGAAATTTGCTCCTAACGATTTTGCACTTCGAGACTGTTTTTTACAAGATTGAGATAATTCTCTTCCCATAAAATCAACCAAATCTTCTCTATTACGTATATCCTTAGTGGCCACGAATCCTAATTGGCTTCCAAATTCTGATGAAATCTCATCTTTAAAGGCAACAAATACAGTTGTTACTCCCATCAAGTTCAATTTACTGATCATTTCTTCGGCATCTGCTTTACGAGCTCTATCATTATAAGGTTGACCATCTGAAAAAACTATAAAAGTAACACGTGGAGTAATATGTTTCTTTTCAATTATATTATTAATATAATCTATAAGGATTTCTCCACCTTCAACAATAGAATAGAACAAAGCAGTAGCTCCATTTGTACAGTAATATGAAGAGTCAAAATCCTTTAAAGGTTTAAATTCACCAGGTTTAAAGTTTCCATCAAATTTGCAAACAGATACTGCAATACTATTTCTTTCGGAAAAGTTTTCAAAGCTTTCGTGATATACACGTACCCCTTCCCGCATGTTATCTTCATCTCTTTCCATTGAACCTGAAGTATCAAGCAACATCATGAAAATATTAATTTTGTCAGTAGTAAAGCCATAGTAATGTTTCATTTTTGACATATTATTTACCTCCATACTATACATTTGTATTGTTGATGTGTAAGCTATTAAAGACATTTTCTAAGCCATTGAAATAAAAGGAATTTATAAGTACCTGATTATTATCTACTTTAAAATCAATACTTAAGTTCTCAAGAGTTGCAATTAAATCTTTTTCATAATCATTTATGGAAAAAGCTTCTACATACTCTTTATTCGAAGAACTTATTAACATAGCCTTTTTATTTCTAATACTACTTTGATCATATGGATATTTCTTTAAATATTTTTCAATATATTTAAAGAAACCATTAGAAGTATTTTTTATAACGCCTAATGCATCAAATAATACAGTTAAAAAATATATTTCTCTGTAAGTTACCTTTGAAGATAAACTTTTAATCAGTTTTATTAAAAGCAAAAGTCTTTTGTCATGGGTTTTAGAAAATAAACTTGTTAAGTTTAAATATGCATTAGTTATTGGTGAAGTTAAAACTTCATTTTCATTTACGCTTATTTCCATTCTATCAATAAGTTTTACTTTTATTTTATTTTTCTCTACACCACTAAGTTTTAAAATTTCAAAAAGAGATGTTTCAAAATCCAAAAAATTTATCCAAAAGTTAGAATCAAGTATTGGATTTTCATTATCATTGTAATAAGTAATCTTCATAAGAAGATATTCTAATTTCTTACTTAATACTTTGTTACATTCCTCATCAGTAATTAAAGGAATTAGCTGACTTAAATCAGATATCTCATCTTTAATAAACACGCTAAATGCAGTAGTATAATCAAATTTTTCAAATTTGGTTAGTATTACTAATTTTTCAAGCACTTCTGCAGGCGATTTGTCAGAAATTCGTAAGCTGGCTCTAAAAATTATATAATCTACATATGACATAAGGCTTACAATTCTTTCTTTTAACTGTACATCATTTAAAATGTATTCACAGTTTTTTAATTCGTCTGCTATTGTCTGTTCTGCTGTTAAAGCATGTTCAAGCTGATTTCTAACCTTATCCTTTTCCTGATTTTCAAAATAAAATACAGAAACATTGTACAAAATGTTTAATTTTGTTATTAAACGCTGTAAACGTTTTGAAAGAATACTAAATTTTACTTTACTCTCAATAAAAAATTTCACATCTCTTTCGAGCTTTACTACTTCCCCAATTCTGTTATAATCCAATTCGGGGTCAATTTCGAAAGTTAATGATTTTCCTGTTTGTGCTAAGCTGGAAATATAAGAATCTCTTAAAGAATTGATCTTTGACAGAAATTCCTGATACTCCTTTGGAAAATCACTTTCAAATATTGCGATTTCCTGCTCGATAGCATAAAATCTTGTCATTAATGTCCGTTTTGCAACATTGATTTTTTCTTCTTCTTTCTTTTTTTCAACTTCTTCAATTTGCTCTAAAAGAACTTCAGTTGGATTTTCTTCCAACATAGGTATTGCAAGCTTTTCTTCTTCCTTTAAAATTGATGGAAAGATACGACTTAAAAACTCCAAAATTTTTTCTTTAATACTCAAGATTATCCACTCCTATCATATTGTTAATATTTTCTTGAAATTGCCATAATAGAATGGAAACCTATTTCTGCCGCATGCACAAAGGTTTCCTCTGTGAGGCAAAAATATTTTGTTACAATCTCCGGTTTTTCCGTTAATTTTTCAAAAGCATCAATAGCAACTTCCTTAGATACTTTAGAAGTACTATTTTTACAAGTTCCAATACCAATTATTTCAATACTGTTTATCTTTATGCGTTCTTTTTTGCCATCATCTGCTACTTTTTCTTTTGTTTTCATATACTCATCAGAGCATACTTTCTCCAAAAGTACTAATGCATCAAATAAACATGCATCTTCACTTGTTTCTTCACAAGAAAAAATTTCCTCATCTTTGAATTCAGAAATTTCGCAAATATCACATTGATATAATTTAGTTCCATAAGTAATAGCAGTAATCAGCCCATTTGGAACAAGCTTTTTAATAATTTTACTGATCATATCTTTTTCTTTTTTGGTTGTTGCAGTATTTTCAATTAAGATAACAGTAAGTTTTTTATTTACGAGAGGAGCATAAAATCCATGTTTATATCCTCCAAAACTACTTACTTTTTTATCTTTATCCTTCTCTAAATCATCAATAATTATTGTTTCCACCTTTTTTTCAGAATCTTTATTTGGTGCTATTCTTATAATACCATGTTTGCCCTGTTTGTTATCATCTGAGTTTGCAGTTGTTGATTTTACTGTTTCTCCAGAAGAGTTGTTAGGATTGTAAAATGGCTCCTGAGAACGTTTTTTTGTAGTTCCATTTTTTGATCGTTTTCTATTAAAAAATTCCATTCTAATTACCTCCAAACATTCCTATTGTAACATCATCATCAAAACTTTGCCTTTTCGCCTTAATACACATTTCAATAGAAGATTCATTTCCACTTAATAAAATGCTATCTACTCCTTTTACATTTCCTTTAGCAATTGGCATAATTCCATCTGTTGAAATTGCTATTTTTGGAAATGTTTTTTTGTTGAATTTAAAAGTTTTAAATTCGTAGTCTTTGAATGTTTCTATGTCACAGTATTTATATGCAAAATATGGCGGGCATGGACCATAATCGAATTTTAAAAAACTTATTTTATTCCGATTATTTTGTGTGATAATATATCCATCCCCAAAAAGCTTAACAATGTATTCATCCTCAGTTTCAAAACAAGCAATTATTGTAAATAGAAGATTCTCCATAATGAAGTTTTCTTCCAAATCCTTTTGTACTGGATAGTAATTCTTTACGTTATTGATAAGATCGTCGAAAACACTTTTTACGTTATTTTCAAAATTTTCTAAATTATCTGCATCCTCCTTTCTAGAGAACAGTTGCGCAAACAATCTGGTTCCCACTTCAGAATATTTAGCTCCGCTACATCCATCAAGAATTAATAGCATCCGCGAAGTTTCAATTCCAAAGTCCTGATTGTTAAATCCTTGTGTAAAATGACCAAATCCTTGAGAAGTTATAATCATATTTTCTCATTCTCCTTTCAGTTTTTGTTTGATTGATTCAAACGCTATGTTAATTATAGCATATTTTTTATGTAAACGCAAGAAAATAAAGGAAAAATCCTCTGACCTAAATGGTCAGAGGATATATTTTTCTAAAATGTTAATTTACTGTTGGTTGTGATGGTGCTTTTAGTAGTAGTACCAGCAGTTGATGGTACTGTATTACTATTTAATGCTGTGTTATTTAATCTGCTAATGCATGGTCCTAATTCATCAACTAATCCCTCCAGCTGACTCATATCTGCTTTCATTTGCGGGAGCATTTCAGTAGCTATACTTTCAATTGAACTACAACTGTTTATAATTGTTGTTACAGCTTCCTTTGCAGCTTCTACATTGTAGATTCCATTATAAAGCAATTTTTCTGTCTCTTCCGCAGTAAGTCCAACTGACTGAGACACATCTTTGATAAGTTCATCACTTAATTTAGAAAGTGCCTTTTGTCCTTCAAGAACTTCACGGGTTTTAGCATTCAAAGTAGCATTTCTAAGTTGCTGAGAAACAAGCGCCATAGTATTTTTTACCTGTGTATGAATAGAAATTTGGACATTTCTATTACCAGTTTTGATAAGCGCCAACTGACCAAGACTCAAATGATACATTACACGAGACTTTTCAAGATTGTGCAGAGTTATGTCAAAGATTTTGTATCCTTCTTTAACTTTCTCATAATCCTGATAATACTTCTGAAGACCTGTCTCCTCATGTTTTGCTTCGAGTCCTTTTAACTGATCTTCAATACGTCCACGAGCCATATTTCCAGCAATAATATACTTCTCCAGCAAGGTAATTGTTTCCATGTCACTTAACACAGAATAGCCAACTTCATCCATTGCTTCTTTTAACATATCAACCCATAAATCACAGGAACACTTTAATTCTGCCAAAAGTTTGTAGCAAGTTACTGCACTATTCTGTATTTTTTCGGTTCTGGATTTAGAATTTCCTCTAAAGAAAATCTTAACCAAAAACTTTCTGAATTTATTTGGTTCCTGAAGTACCAAATTGAAATCTTCATTACTTTCAGAAGCTTTTTTGGATAATTCTACTACCCGGGCAATAACCTCCTGATCCGCCTGAGATCCTCTTTCATTTTTCAGAAATCTTCCACAATCTTCAAATGTCTTTGTTAAAGGAACTGAACCGTAATTCATTACCTTTTCAATTTCTGTAACATCAATACTGTCCGAAAGTGCAATTATTTCCTGCCGTTCAGCCTCATTGTAACTTGCAAGTGCTGCTTCATAGTTTAAAGGAGCAACTTCACCAGCTCCTACAGGTTCAGGCACACTAATGCCGATATTCTCTACTACGCTTTCAACATCAATTACTTCAGTTGTTGCAGTTTCAATTGTCTTTTCTTTAAATTCTGACATGCTAATACCTCCGTTGATTACATTAAATTAGTAGTTTCATATTAAATTACAGTAATATTTTATCATTTTTTCGACATTATGTCAATCACATTATGTATATTTTTATAAATCTAATGACTTATAAATAAAAAGTTTCAATATATTCAACTTTTCTTATTTGCTTAATAATATACTATAATTGTAATAATAGTATGTATAACTTTAATATGAAATAATTAAATAAATTTTATTATAAATTTATAATAACTTTAGTATACATAATTTCATAAAATATATAGATATAAATATAATTATTTTTTCATAAATTATTATAAAAGGAGATATATTGTGAAGCTAGAAGGGAAAAATATAGGTGTTGCTTTTACAGGTTCTTTTTGTACTTTCCGAAAAACTATTGATGAATTAAAAAAAATATCAAAAATTAATAATACTTCCATCTTCCCTATAATGAGTTTTAATAGTTTTAATTTAGATACTAAATTTGGAAAAGCAATAGATTTTAAAAAAGAAATTGAAGAGATAACTAATAATGAAATAATATGTTCGATTCCAGATGCAGAACCAATTGGACCAAAAAAAATGTTTGATATATTAATTGTTGCTCCATGTTCAGGAAATACAATAGCAAAACTTGCTAATGATATTATAGATACACCTGTAACTATGGCTGTAAAATCTCATTTAAGAAATAACAGACCTGTCGTAATAGCAATTTCAACAAATAATGGCTTGTCAGGAGCTGCAGAAAATATTGGAAAATTACTTAATAGAAAAAATTATTATTTCGTACCTTTTAAACAAGATAATCCTATTACTAAACCGCATTCCTTAGTTTTTGATCCTGCATATATACAAAAAACATTAGAATATGCTTTAGATAACGAACAAATTCAACCAATACTATTATGAATATAATAATTGTATATAACTAAAAAATTGTATAAAAATTTCTACAAATCACTTTACATGTACATTAAATATTCATACACGTAAAAAGAACGTGCAGTCTTGCACGTTCTTTTTTATTTAACTCCATAGGCACGATTTTATGTCCATAGGGCAATATATTATACGCAAACTATTTTGTTTCTTTGAAATAGTTACTGGTAAAGAAATTACTTTTTGGTATTTCTACAGCTTTAAAAATATCTCTTTCATCCAAAACGCATGAATAACTATTGTTTAGTTCATATTCAGACGAATTACGATAGTCATTATTTCTTAATGACGAATAAGAATCATCTTTAAAATTATCA
Source organism: uncultured Clostridia bacterium (assembly GCA_949388605.1). Lineage (GTDB taxonomy): Bacteria > Bacillota > Clostridia > TANB77 > CAG-508 > Scatovivens. Next base: position 37,359 of record CASKJV010000006.1, on the reverse strand, counting down.
ACTACTTTTTTCCCTATGTCAGAATTCCCCTTAACAAAGTAATTAAAGTAGGATGTCTTTAACGGGAAAAATACTCGTGTAGTCTGCTCATTATCCAATGCCAAATCAAATAATACTTTTTCAGGCAATACATATAAGATATTTGAACCAAAACCACTTGTTCTTACTATTTGTTCATCAAAATTCTTAATGCTTTCAGTGAAAGAACTGTTTTCAAATTTTTCCATTACTTCCACTGCTTTATTCATCTCTGTAGAGGTTTCAGGATAAGTACCACCATTTATGGTCAATAGCATAAAATTATAAAAATCATGCCAATATGGTGTATCTTTATCAGGATAAAATATTGTTATTGTTCCCTGATCTTTAACACCTAAATTTTTCCACTGTCCGCTTCCAATTGCTTCGTTAACAACTTTTAAGAAGTCTATTTCGAAAAAGCCCTCATCATATTCATTTGGAATAAGGATACCAGCTTTCCAAAGCTGTTTAAAATAGGTATCTTTCTTATTATAACCTATTACAAATGGAGAAAATGCAATTTTTGTATATTCTGCATCATTTTCTTTACCATATCCAATAATTACATCTGCTTCAGTAGCATTATTAGTAATAACAATTTCATTTTCTGATGCTAAATTAGCAGATTTTAAAGCTGATTTGAATGCTGATTTCATATCCTCTGGTGCATAAACTGTCACCGGATTTCTTTCTGTGAAATACTGATCTGTTATTACTTTATCTAATACAAAAAGTACAGTTACCAACATAATTGCAGCTCCCCACTGAGCTAACCGCTTTTTTCTCATATTCATACTATACTCTCCTTTTCAAATTAATTTTTGTCAAGTATACTTCCTAAAGCTTCTACTGAGCTACGAAACTGAATTGATGTAGCATCCTTGTCAAAAATAGCTTCAATTTTTTGGCTATTTAAAAAATTAAGGAATTTATCTACGCATGATTCAAGTACTTTTTCGTTTTCCGGATCATTAAACTCAGCTTTCAAAAAATATGAGTACTTGGTTAAAGCACTATAGAATTCTTCTATAACACCTTCAAAAAGAAATGTTACGCGAGGATATCCTGAACTATCTTTTTTTAGAATCTCAATTATTTCAAAAAGCTTATCTACACATTCTGAAATTTTTTCATTACTTTTGCCAAAGTTGTATTGATCAGAAAGCTTTTTTAAAGTTGTAACAAATTTTTCAGCTTTTAAAACATCCTGATAATATGGAAGTTTGGACAAGAGTTCTCTTTCTTCTTCAGCTCTTTTAGCATCTTCAATTTCTTTTTCTTTTCTTGCTTTTTCATCTTTCACAATTTGAGCCTTTTTTAACTTATTATAGAAACGTTTATCACGAAATTTCATAACTGATCCTTCTATATAAGTACAGATTATATCCAAAACTATAAGTCCCAAAAGGAAAAAACCTAATCCTTTAAATAACGGCAAACATTTTACTACAAAAACTAATACAAAAAGAGATATAACTATACTAATAGTAAAGATATTATATAATATGCTTACTCTTTTTTGATTTTTTCTACAATCAAAAGTTCGCACTACGCCATCATCATACTTACATATCGAATAATATTTACAATTATCAGAATCACATTTTTGAAATTTGGGAATATTTGGTATATCTTTGAAAGTTTCATTCCCATAAGTGACTTCATGAACAAAAGTACCATCATTCTGTTTTTTACTAGATCTAACTTTAATTTCTTTCATTACTGCTCCTCCTTGTTGCTATGATTTATAGTTTCTATATTACCATCTGGAATATCAACAATATTATATTCATTTCTTGTTGTTAAATCAGAGTTATAAGTATAATTACCATTTGTATAATTTGTATTGAAATATGACCAATATAGTTGAGTATATCCTATATTATAAGTTGGTGTTCCCGCAAAACTATTTTTCGTATCAGAAAGAAAATTAAAAAGAATTTTTCCTGTTTCATCAAATTTAGCATAATATTCATGACATACAACTGATTTAGGATACATAATTCTTGCATTACGAGAAAGATTATTATTATATAGGTTAGCGAAATCTACATAAGTCATAAAATAAATACTCTTTTTAGAAATAGCTGTAATTTTACTTAAATAATTGTAATCAGAAAATCCAATATTTTTAGTAGAAAGGAAGCTCTCTACTTGTTTTACACATTCTGACATATTTTCATCTTTAGGATAATATCCATTATTAACTGTAAATAATAAAAAATTGTAAAATTCTTCCCAATAGACGCTGTTTTTAGATGGACAATAGATTTTTAAATCCGAACCAGATTTACTTAAACACTGGTCAATTACTTTCTTAAAATCAAAATCTGTATAATCCGAATCTAAATCTGATTCAACAAAAATTTTATTATTTACATAGTCACTATACAAATCTTCATCTGAATTAAATACAGCAACAAATGGAGAAAATGCAATAAGTTTACCTGAGCCCTCTGCTCCCTCTGTTACAGTAAAATTTGCTGATTCACTATCTGTAAATTCAAGAACATAATTTTTATCTTCCTTAAGTGTAGAAATAGTATTTTCAAATGCTGCATGCATATTGTTGGGTGCATTTACTGTGATCTTTTCCCGATTTGGATTAGTTTTCATAGCAAAATGATTGTTAATAAACATGAAAATAGATGCTATTATAATTCCTACTATCCAAAACTTATACTTTCCACTATAATATTTCATTGCCAATACCTCCTTGTTGTTTGTTTACGTACAATATATTCAATTTTCAATGTGCTAACATATATATTTTAACATACAGTTACTAATTTTTCAACAAATAATTGATTTTTCTATAAATTATGTTAACATGTGTGGTGCTATATTTTAATCTTAGCTAGTATAAAATATTTATATAGTATATATATATTAAATTATATCTTAAAAACCTGAGCAAAATAATGCCCAGGTTTTTCTAACTAATAGCCAATTAAGAACTTAAGATATACGGCGAATATAAAAAATATAACGAAAATGAAGATAATTGCTATTTACAGAATGATTTTGAAATTATTACATTAACAGCTGGAGATAATAATATATGTTATACCTATTTATTTAAAAATACTAATTCTTTTGCTAATCCAATATATTTACTTGGTGTTAAATTAATTAAAACTTCTTTATCTTTTTCATTTATATCCAATTTACTCACAAAACTTCTAATATCTTGTATAGAAATTTGTTTTCCTCTTGTTAATTCTTTTAGCATTTCATATGCATTATTATATTTATTTTTTCTTAAAATAGTTTGTACAGCTTCTGCTAAGACTTCTGGAGCTTCATCTAAATCTTTTTCCAATTTAGCTATATTTACTTCCATTTTTGAAAATCCCTTTAGTGTTTGTTTTATAGAAATAATAGTGTGTGCAAACCCAACTCCTATATTTCTAAGCATTGACGAGTCGCTTAAATCTCTTTGCATTCTCGATATTTGCAGATTATTAGCTAATGAATCAAATATAGAATTTGCAATACGGATGTTTGCCATTGAATTTTCATGATTAATAGGATTAACTTTATGAGGCATAATTGATGAACCAACTTCTCCTGCAATTGTTTTCTGTTTAAAATCGCCTCTACTAATATAAATCCACATATCACTATTAAAATCCATAGTTATATTATTGAACAATTTCATATAACTAAATAACATACAAATAGTATCATGTGATTCTATTTGTGTTGTCAATGGATTGAATTCCAGTCCTTGACTTTTAACAAAATTTTTGCAAACATTTATCCAATCAATTTCAGGATAACTAATTACATGACCATTAAAATTACCTACTGCTCCACTAAACTTACCTTTTAAATTTATGTTTTTTATATATTCATATATTGAGTTCCACCTATAAACAAAAACAGAAAGCTCTTTTCCCACTGTTGTTGGTGTCGCATTTTGACCATGTGTATGTCCTAGCATAGGAATATTAGCTAATTGGTCTGCTTCAAGTCTTATAGAATTAATTAGTTCTTCTATATTTTTTAATAATATATTATTTTTGAAATCTGTTATCATTTTACCATAAGCAATATTATTTATATCTTCAGAAGTGCATGCAAAGTGTACTAAATAACTCAAATTACCAATTGCATATTCTTCAAGTTTTTCTCTAACATAATATTCAATAGCTTTTACATCATGATTTGTTCTTTTTTCGATTTGTTTTACCTTTTCGGCTTCTCCTATATCAAATTTACTTTTTATTTCTTCAAATATTAAAGTATAATCTTCTTTTCCTGAATAAATCTCATTCATATGTAACAAGTAATTTAACCAATCAAGTTCAACAAATACTCTATATTTTATAAATGCATATTCACTAAAATATTCACTTATATTTTCTGTTATATTTCTATATCTTCCATCAATTGGAGATATAGAAAGTAATGTATTTATATTTTCCATAATTATAATTCTCCTATTTAACAACTATCATATCTTCTCTATCAGCTCCTGTTCCTATAAATTTAATAGGAACTCCAACTAGTTCTTCAATTCTATTTAAATATACTTTTGCATTTTGTGGCAAATCTTCTCTATTTTTTATTTTACTTATATCACCAAAATTTCCATCAAATTCTTCATAAACTGGTTCACATTCTGAGATATATTTAGCATTTGTAGAATATTTCATATTTACATCACCCTTATGATTATAAGCTACACATAACTTAATTTTATCTAATTTACCAACAGTATCTAAATGGTTAATTGCTAATCCGGTTAGTCCGTTGACCATACTACTATATTTTAAAGCTACTAAATCAAGCCAACCACATCTTCTAGGTCTTTTTGTTGTTGTTCCATATTCATGTCCTAATTCTCGTATGGTATCTCCTATTTCATTATCTTGTTCTGTAATATATGGTCCCTCTCCTACTCTTGATGAATATGCTTTTAATACTCCATACACATTACCAATATATTTTGCACCAATTCCTGTACCTGTACATATACCACCTATTGTTGGATTTGAAGAGGTTACATATGGATAACTTCCTAAATCTATATCTAATAATGTTGCTTGAGCACCTTCGCAAAGAATTTTTTCATTATTACCAATAGCTTCGTGTAACATATTTACAGTATCTGTTACATATGGTTTCAAATATTCTGCATATTTTTTATATTCTTTTATAATTTCTTCTGCTTCAAAAGTTTTATAGTTATAATACTCGAAAATCACATTTTTTGCTTTTACATTTTCTTTTACTAATTTCTCAAAATTATCTGAATATAGGTCTTCTACTCGTATACTTGATCTTTCATATTTATCACAATATGCAGGTCCAATACCTCTTTTTGTTGTTCCTATTTTATTTTCTCTTAGATCTTCTTGAAGTTGATCCATTGCTTCGTGATAAGGCATAATAACATGAGCTTTATCGCTTATATAGAAATTAGAAATATCAATATCATTAACTTTTAAATTTTCTAATTCTTCAATTAATACTTTAGGATTAACTACAACACCATTTCCTATAACAGCTTTTGTTCCTTTGTTTAATATTCCAGAAGGTATTAAATGAAATGCAAACTTTTTACCATCAACATTTATTGTATGTCCTGCATTATTTCCTCCTGTACATCTTACAGATATTTTTGAATCTTTAGATAAGAAATCAATTATTTTTCCCTTTCCTTCATCACCAAAAAAAGTACCAATAACAACATCAACCATAAAAAACACCCCTTAATTTTTATTCTATATTTTGAAACTAAGAAGTAAAAATAAAATCAAACTCATCTAATGTTTTTAATAATCTATTAGTGTAAATAACTAATTAAAGTTATACTAAACTATATATATTTTAACATTTTGAGCCAAAAAATAAGAAGGTAGTATAATTCTACCTTCTTTCTATTTTTACTTGCTTTTTTCCTATGACAAATGAATAAGTTATTTCTAACCTATTATGGTTTAACTTTTTTTGATTATACTCTTCAAATTCATGTAAATTCATACTTATTCATCTCCGTATTCAAAATACATTATTATTATACAAGATACATTTCTAAATTGCAAGTACTTTTTTTATTTTTTATAATAAGTATTTTATAATGTTACAATTTACATTATTAATAAAAAGGTTTTTATATATTTTTAAGAATAGTTTCACTTTGAAAACTCTATTATATAGAATTTTCTATTATATAAAATAAATAGAAAGTAAGTAACTTTATTTTAAATTACCTACTTTCTATAAAAAAATTATTTTCTTTTCTTTCTGTAAATTCCAATCATAACACCTATAAATATTATTATTATTGGAACAAAAAAGATTAAGCTTATAACAATTTTATTTTGTGTTTCTGTTGGTGTATAGGTAGAGTTTGCCATATCTTTTCTAATTGTTAATGTGTTTCCTTTATCTCCTAAATAAGCCATAGAATTTATTACAAAGTCTTTATTGCTTCCTATATATGATAAAGGACGAGTTTGACTTAATGCTGAAATTTGATAATCACTTATAAAACTTCCAGACGAAACTATAACTAAATTTGATTCTTCTGTTTTTTCTTCACCATTTTCGTTTGTTATATTTATTTTTTTTGTAAGTAATGAACCTATTTCAGATGAACCAGTTTCTCCAGATTGCATAGCTGATGTTATATCTGAAGATAAATCTGTTACAAATATAGAATCATCTGTAGAAGATAATAATGTTTCTTTTGTAACATTTAAATTTTGTAAAGTTTCTTCATCTTTGAATTTTAATCTAGCAGAATATACTAACCACATAAAACTATCTGAATATATATCTTCTGTAATCTTATTTGTACTAGATAATTGTGGCATAAAAATATATGGATAACTAGACATTGATTGATTTTCACCATATTCTAAAATATAACCATTTTGTACAGAAACACCATATTCATCTAATAGTAATTGTAAATTTGGTAATGCTGTTGTTTCAGAAACAACATCTAATGAGAAATAAATATTTCCACCCTTATTTATATAATTTTTAATTGCTTGGACTTCTACTTCCATGAAATCTTCTGTTGGAGACATTATTGCTAATATATCACAATCTTCTGGAATATTTCCTGCTGTAATTAAATTTAATTCGCTAACTTCAAAGGCTTCATTTTGTAAGTAAGTTGTAAGTACTTGTATTGCTGAACTTTCATATTCTCCATGACCTTGCATAAAATAGACTTTTGGTTTATTTTCTTGATTTAATGAAAGAATTGAATTTGTAAGTACTTGTTCTGTAGTATCTATACTTTGCCCTGTTGTATAATCATAAGTAGAAAAATCTGTAGATGCATCTATTACTTTTTCTGAGCTTCCTGATTTTAGTATTAATACATAATATCCCTCTTTTAAGTCATGATCTTGTACCATAGAATAATTAGTTTCTTCATTTATAATTTCATAATTAATTTTTTCATTTACTTTATTATATTGTTTTAATAATTTTATTAAACTTCCATCTTCCTCAAAACCATATGCATAAATTTTAACTTCTTGATTTACATTAGATATCGCATTTTTGGAAGCATCTGATAAAGTATATATTTTATTTTCTGTAACATCTATTTCAGGTAAGTCTAGATTTTGTACGCCAACATTTATAGCAACATAAGCTGCTAATAAAATTAGAATTATTAAAATAGTTGTTGTTTTACTAACAATCAATCCTTTTCTAAACTTTAAAGATATCTTTTCTTTTAAAGTTATTTTATTTTCAATAACATCTTCTTTTTTTTCATTCATTTTGATTTCATCTCCTCTCTTATTTTACACTTTTTCTTCTTTGCAATGTTATTATTGTAAGTAATATAAATAATACTGCAAAAGAAACAAATGTAATAATTTCTGAAATTGAAATTAATCCTGTTGGAAATTTATCAAATTTATCTATTAATGAAAATAAACTTACTGATTGAAAAATTCCATCCATATTAGGTACAAACCACATAATCATAAATACTCCTATTGTTAAAACAGAAGCAACAATTTGATTTTCTGTAATACTTGATGCAAACATACCAAATGATATATATGCTAAACTTAATAATAAAAATCCAAACAATGTATTAAGTGCAACAACTAGGGATGGTTTTCCAAAATATTTCAAAATTCCAAAATACATTAATGTGAATAATTCAGTAATAATCATTATTATTACTGCTGCAAAAAATTTTCCCAACACAACAGATGTAATACTTCTTGGAGAAGTAAGAATTAATTGTTCTGTCCCATTTTTTCTTTCTTCTGAAAACATTCTCATTGTTAAAACTGGAGTTACAAAAGTTAAAATTGTAGCACCATTATAAAATAAGTATTCAAAATTTAACACTTGACTATTAAATATTGTAGTATAGAAAAATATACTAAATATTAATAAAAATAATCCTATAAAAATATATCCTACTGGAGATAAAAGATAACTCTTTAACTCTTTTTTCATTACTGCAAACATTATTTACTACCTCCTTTATCAGATGTTTTTTCTTTATTTTTCTTTATTTCATTCTTACTTTCCTTTTTTGCTTCTTTGCTAGCTCTTTTTCTAGCTTTTTCTTCTTTAATAGCTTGCTTTCTATTTTCTTTTTCTTCTTTACGAATTTTTTCTTCTTCTCTTAATTCATCAATTTCTTTATCGTATTGCATTTTTTCAATTTCTTTTTGACTATATTCTTTTCTTCCTTCAACAAGTTTAATAAATGCGTCTTCTAATGAGTTTTCAGAAATCTTCATTTCAAGTATAATAATATTTTCTTCTGCACAATTAGAAGAAACTTTTCTTCTAATATCAACCTTTGAAGATGTTTCTACTAAATATTCTTTACTTTTATCTTCATTTTCTTTTACTAATTTAATATTTTCTATTTCTTCAATTTTATCCTTTAATACTTCAAATTTGTTATTTACATCATCAACAACAATATTTAATACAGTTTTGTCTGTAGTGCTTTTTTCTAGATTTTCAGGAGTATCAACTGCAATAATTTCACCTTTATCTATAACAATTACTTTTTCACAAATTTGGCTTATTTCAGAAAGAATATGTGAACTAATTAATACAGTATGATCTTTTCTAAAAGATTTTATAAGTTCTCTTATTTCAATTACTTGTCTTGGATCTAAACCAACAGTTGGTTCATCTAATATTAATATTTTTGGATTACCAACAATTGCTCCAGCTAAACTCACTCTTTGTTTATAACCTCTAGATAAATTTTTAGTTAAATTATTCTGAACTTTTTCTAATCCTGTAACTTCAATGGCCTTTTGAATAGCTTGTTTACGTTCCTTTCTTGGTATTAGTTTTAATTCTGCCATATACCCTACAAATTCTTTTACAGTTAAATCAGAATATAATGGTGTTCCTTCTGGCATATAACCAATTTGAGCTTTTACTTTTTTTGGTTTTTGGTCAACATTATAACCTCCAACAATTATTTCTCCTGAAGTAGGTTCGATAAAACCAGTAATCATATTCATAGTTGTAGTTTTTCCTGCACCATTACGTCCAAGAAATCCAACTATTTCGCCTTCTTTGACTTCAAAATTGATATTTCTAACAGAGTAGAAATTACCATATTTTTTAGTAACATTTTTTACTTTTATCAAAGTTTTTTCCTCCTTAAATTTTTTAGTTGTATAACTTATTTTCCCAAAAGGTTTCTATAATAGAAAATGTAAAACAATTTCTATTATAGAAAAAATTTTATATATAAAACCTTAAAATAAACTTAAATATTTTAAGGTTAAATAACAATTCATAATATCTCCTAAAAAGGTTTTAATATATTTTTATTTGTAAATTCTAACATAATAGATTTTAAATTAATATTTATCTTTAGTTGCATACTCACTGGTTATCACAAAATTAAATTTATAATATTTGTATATTTATTTTAATTTTGCAATTAATGCCTTTATTTTTATTCCTTCTTCTGAAAACATTTTTTCATGTTCTGTAATAATATTTTCATCAAAAATTGGTTCTTCATGTAAATCATTTGTTTTTGATACTATTTCAAAATTTGCTGTTTCTAAATATTCAAGACTTGCTTCAAATAGTTCATCTGAATCAGTTTTAAAATAAATTTCTCCATTGTCTATTAAAATATTTTTATAAGATTCTAATTGTCTTGTATGTGTTAATCTTTTTTTATTGTGTTTCTTTTTAGGCCATGGATTACAGAAATTTATATATATCCTTTCAATTTTATCTTTTTTATCAAATACATTAAGGATTTGTTCTACATTAGCTCTAATTAAAAATAAGTTTTCTGGATTTTCATAATTATAAGCATTTTCAATGTTTCTTTTTGAAAGGCCTAACATTGCTTCTATCATATCAACAGCAATATAATTTATATTTCTATGCTTTGAAGCTAAGTTTGATATAAAGCTCCCTTTTCCACATCCAAGTTCAATATGTAAAGATTGTTTTTTAGAAAATTTATTTTGCCAATTTCCTTTAAATTCTTCTGGTTTATCAATATAAAATTTAGCATTTTCTAATTCTTCTTTAGCCCATTTTTTTCTTCTAATTCTCATTTTATTATCCCTCATTTCTACATAGAAAAATGAGCCACTTTAAATATATTTAAAATATTTGATAATGTAAAAGTGACTCTTTTGTTTTATAATAGGAAATTGCTCTGCAATTTCTATTATATTAGTTAATGTTTTTTATATGTATCTGTATATAATTTATCTTTTCTTACTAAATTCCCATCTCTATCTCTATAGGCTCTATATGACTCTACTACCAAAGTTTTATCAGTTGATTTTATAGTTTTACTTTCGATAGATAAATCATAAATATCGTATTCTTCATTTGTTTTTAATCCATATATATTAACCTTTGCAATTCCATTATCAACAAATGCTTCTATTTTTATAGGATATTCTCTTCTATTTTCAAATTTAAAATCAATAGATCCCCATGCAACTGTTGCATCTTTTCCTGCATTTGCATATGAAGGAACAAAAATATGATTTCTTCTTTCTTCTATTAGCATTCCAGCTTTTATAACTGCATTATATAAAGTTGTAGATATTTGACAAATTCCTCCACCTAAACCAGATGTAACTTCTCCATTTTCATATATGGCTGCTTCTTTATAACCTGCTGCTATTGTTCTTTTTCCAACACTTTTATTGTAAGAGAAAATTTCTCCAGGCATAACAACTTGACCATTGATTTTATTTGCTGCTAATTTTAAATTTGTAGTTCTATCTTTATTGCTTGTAACATATTTAGTAGAAAAACTTGATAACAAATCTGGAAAAGCTTCTTTTCCTAAATCTTGTACTGTAATATCTGCAATAGTATAATCTAAATCTATTGAGTATTCTTCTAAATCTGGATTTTTATAAATTTGATTTTGTATTTTTTCTACATCAAAATCAACTCCTGTAACATCTGCAAAAACAGCATATGGCTCTGTTGTAAAATATGCATTTTGAGCTTCTCTATAAATATCTTCGTGAATAGAATTAATATCTATTTTATTAGGATGTTGAATGTAAGTAGGAATTTGTATATATTTAGTTGAATAACTTATATCTTGTATTGCATCTACTATTTCTTTTTTTAATTCATCAAATACAATTCCTGCACCATTTACACCATTTGTAATAATAAGCTGATTATCTTCAATATAATAAGCTGGCTGTTGTAATTGATCTGGTAAAAAAGTTTCTATACTCTCTAAATAATCTGTTAAAGCATTATCATTATATGTTAGTCTTGGCTCAATATTTATATTAGCCATAAGTACATTAATATATTCTTGAATATTTGTAAAGAATGTTCCGTTTTTCGCAATATTTAATGCAAAATCAACTGAGGCTTCTATATCGAATTTTGCTTCAATTTGTTCAACTTCAAGATAGTAATTTGAAGTTTTATAAACTAATTCTATATGATCATTCATTTGAAAATCGAGTTCTTTATTTACCAATGCAATTGCTTCTTCTCTTGTTAAGTTCGAAACATTTATTCCTTTAATAAAAACTCCTGATTGTATAGTTTCTGAATTTTGTTGATTCAAATAAAATATTATAGTAATTGCAATAAAAATTCCAATAACAATTGCAAGTAATATAACAAACATTAAAATTATATTATCATTTTTAAAGCTTTTAAAAACTTTTTTTGCGTTACCTTTAAATATTTCGAAATCTGGCATATATTTTTCCTCATTATTTTAATTTATCCGCAACTACTGTATGATCTGAATTATCGCTTTCATCTTTTGTAACAATAAATCCTGTAGAAATTGGTCTTGTTTTGTGTGCACCAGTACTATCTATAGGATCATTTACAATAGTATCTCCTACTACTAATACACTAGAAGTACCTCCATCTAAATTAGCTGCATTATAAGCTCCATATTTTTGTAGTATTTCGATTAAGTCATCCATATCTGCTCCAACTTTTGTACCTCTTCTACCATTAAGAACTAGGAATAACACTATACCATCTTTTCTTTGCGCTATAGCAGTTCTAGGAGCTGTTCCCCATCCTCCATTTCCTACTACTTCTGAAGCTTTTCCATTTACTATTAAAAATGGTCCGAAAGTTACAGCATCTCTAATTCCTTGTTTTTTTGCTTCTGATAAAGAAGCTTTTCCAAGATATAATTTATCATCTTGTGTAAATCCTATAATTCCTCCAGCACCATTATATACTTTTTCTGTAACATATTTCCCACTACAAACTGTTATTCCAAGTGGAGATCCACCAGTACTATTGAAGTTTGGATCATCAAATCCTCCACCATTTATTGCAATTAATGCATCATTATTTTTTGCCATTTTAGTTAAATACTGTCCAGATACACCTAAATTTTGTGTAGCAACAGTTTTTATTCTAGATGGTTCATATACAGCCACTAAATAACCATCAAATTTTTTTTCTTCTATTTCTATTATTTTATAATCGTTATTTTCTTTATCTCTTTCTAAAATTGCTCTTTCAAATTCATTTTCATATGTTACTTTTTCAGAATTTGCACCAATTTTTATAGCACTTGCATCTGTTGATTCTCCAGATTCAATGATTTTATTTTTGTCTAATATGTATTTTATTGTTTCATCATCATAAAACCAAGTAGCAAAGTATTGATGTGTCATTGTAGTCATAGCTGTAGTAACTAACCATTCTCTAAAACCTGAAAAAGGTCCATACAATAGAAATAAAACAATAATTATTCCAACACTTCCTATAGAAAACAATGCTGTAAAAACATTTGTTATTATTGTCTTATTATTTTTTCTATTTTCTTTTTTATTACTTTTCTTTCTGCTATTTCTATTATTTTTAGTTTCTGTTTCAATTCTAGGTTTTCTAACGATTTTAATTTCATTTAATTCCTCTAAATTTGTTTCATCTATTGTACTATTTTTCATATAAATTCCTTCCTTTGATTAAATATTATCTACTTTTCTTTTTATACAAAATATTTTTAATTAACAGTATTATTTTATACGAAAAAAATATTTTTGTCCATACAATTTTTATAAAATAAAAATTAATATTTAGCTTAAAATTTATATAATTTTAGTAATTATAATAAAACAAAAGAGCCACTATTAAAGTTATTTAATAAGTGGTTCTTCTTTCCTTTGTAAACATATTAGTTTTATTGATTTATAATAAATAGAATATTTATTATTCTGGTTGCGAATTTATTTTAGAATCATCTTTTTCTGAATTATTACGTTGCAATTCTGCATTAACAAGTTCTTTAGTTGTTTCTTGTATTACACTATTACTAACTCCTGATTTTTTTACAAATTCCACTAATTCCGAAACAGATTTAAACACCTTTTTTGAATGTTCATCTTTAAAACAAATTCCTGCAACTTTTCTACCATTCTTGGCTTTTTCGACTTTAAATTCATTTAAACAAGCTAACTCAGGTGCAATTTTTTCATCTTCTATTATAGTATCTGAAAATATATTCTCTTTTATGATTGTTTTTACATTTTCAAGTGCTTGTGAAATTTCAGGAGGTTTCTTATCTGAACCTGATACAAAATATGTTCTTTGCATTTGTACACTAAAAATTGCATCAAACATTTTTCCTCTTACATCTTTTGGATAATGTAGAATCATTTCTTTTGCTGCACTTGCAAATTCGTTATAAGAAAATTCAACATTTCTAGTATCAGTTAGTTGAGTACGCCCTACTCCTGGAAGTTGAAAAGGTAGTTCTTCCAAAGGAAGTGCTCCTTTAGCTTTATAAAAATTAGCATATTTAAAATTTTGAGTAGCTTCTTTTATATATTTTGTATTTTTTAATTTTCTTTCTTGTTTTTCTTTATGTTTATACATTAATTCTGCTTCTTTATTTCTGAAAAAAATACTCGCTGTTTTACTATTTTTTTCTACCATATTACGTCTTTTTTTACTTAGAATGTTTGAATTGCTTTTTAATTCTGAATTAGCAACTTCTATTTTTCTTTGTGGCTCATTTTCTTTCACTAAAGTTGAAATCGCACTTATTATTGCAGAATATGGCTTATTAGTATCTTCATCTCGTACAATTTTTCTATTTTTTACAGTTTGTATTTGATAAGTTTTATCTAATAAATTAGTTGTTATATTTTTAATAAAATTATCCCTTTGTCCTTCTGGAATAAGTGGCATAATATTTTTCAAGTCAGTTATATAAGTTCCATAATCAATTTGTCTAGTTCTTTTATCTATATCTGCCGAATAATTTACTCCTTTAATCTCCCAAGGATTTTTTTCATCATTTAAAATAGTTGTATATTTATTTTTAGAGACATGATCTCTAATATCCTTAGAAAAAGTACGAGTTAATTCCATATCTTTTATATCTTGTAATGATAATGTTGGACCAAGCTCTAACTCTTCTCCATTTATTATAACTTTTAGATTAGGTAATCCTTTTGTAAAATCAACACTTAATTTGGATTTATCTTTTAAAAATAATAATTCTTTTGAATATTTTATTTCTTTTTCTGAAAAGTTCCCATTATCATCTAACTCAACAAAAAATATCTGATTATCTCTTTTTTCTATAAATCTATTATTTCCAATAGATTTATATTCTGATGTAACTGTGTCTTTTTTCCTTTGCTGTTCAACCTCATTTAATTTTTGTATTTTAGGTATACTGCTTATTATTTTTTCATTAATATTTTTAAAATTATCAGTATTGCCAAAAAACTTAATATTATATTTATCTAAATAGTCTTCTAGTTCTATATCTTTTATTCCTGTTGCTTGAGAAATTCTTGCAACAGTTTCAATATATTGAGTTATATTCATGTCATCTGATAAAAATTTTTCAAATAATTTTTGAGGAATATTATTATTTTCAGACATAATTAATGGATCATTATTTAAATCTGATGGAAAATTGGTTGTAATCATATTACTATTTTTTTCAATGGTTGGCATCATTTTGCTTAGAAATTCTTGTTTTTTTCTATTTCTTTCATCACCCTTATAATTAACAAGCATATGACTATTTTCTAGAACTTGTTCTTGTGATAATTCTACAGTTTCTTTTATCCAATTTTCTATTTCTATCTTTGCCTTATCAGTATCTTCTGTATTAATAAAATCTAGTATATTACTTTTTGTTAATAAATTTAATATTGCTTTATTTGAAGATTCTAAATCTAAATTGCCATCTTTATAAAAGTCGAAATTTTTAGACATTTCTGAAATTTTTCCAACAATAATTTTTTGATACATTGACATAATTCTAGGTTTGTCTAATTCATATTTTTCTGTAATCTCTTTTAATTTTTGGTTAGATTTTTCTATTGTTTCTAAATCTGTACCATTATATTTTAAAGCTTTGTTATTGATTGTTTCAGTATATTTAATATGAAAAACATTTAAGGCATGATAAAATTCAGTAATATCAGATATATTACTTTTTCCATCGAAATTTATTAAATTCAATAAATTATTATCAAATCCATCTTTTCCCATAAGATATGATTTTATTAATGAATCTCCTAATATTTCTTTATGAAGGAACTCTATAAAATTAACATTATATGGATATGATTCTGATTTTCCCCAAGCTAATCCTGCCATATATTCTGTTAATCCTTCATCCATAAAAGTACAAAACTTACTTCCCCCATCTGTTATCATATGGAATGTTTCGTGTATGTTAGTTTTTCTTGAATCATTCATTTTTGGATTAAGTTTAATTTCTGTTGTTCCTCTGGTAAAATACCCTCTAGTAGTAGGTTTATTCTTTAATTCTTCTTCATCCATGGATTTTATAATTAGTTCTTTTGCTTGCTTGTTCATTCGTTTTATATCTATCCAACGTCTGAATTTTTTTTCTCCAAGCATATAAAAAATTCTACCAAAACATTTTCTTGCTAATTCTTTAAATTCAGGAGATATTTTACTGTTATTGTCATAAACTCTATTTAAATTTGGTTCAATTGATGCAAAATCTTCTCTTTTTTGTTCTTCATCCATCATATTTTACCTTTCATTATAAAAATATTTCTTATAATTATTACTATTTTGTTTTGGTAATAATGTTTAGAAGAAATATATATAAATTCATTTTTTATATATTGTTTTATTCTAAATTATGTTTTTCTAGTCTAAATATTTTTTTCTTTCGAAATTATATACTGGTATAGGCTCTCTTTTATGTTTAGATGATTTATTTCTTTTCTCAATATTTTCCATTGCTTTAGATTCTGTTCTTCCTGTTTCTATATATTCAGCAATTTGTTTATAAGTAACCCCCATTTTCTCTTCATCTGTTTGACCACCAAGTCCATCATTTGGAGCTTTATGAATAATTTTATCTGGAACCCCCAAATATTCTCCAATTGATAAAACTTCATCAACTGTGAAATTAGCTATTGGATTAAAATCTGAAGCACTATCTCCCCATTTTGTTGTATAACCGACCATTGTTTCACAAAGATTTCCTGTTCCAATTACTAAATATCCTAATGTTTGTGCAATAGCATATAAAGTAGTCATTCTTAATCTAGGTTTCATATTTATTTTTGAATCTTTATTTAATTCTATATTGCTTAAAGATTTATTTATAGTGTTTTCAAACTCATTATAAGTACTGGTTAAATTTACTTCTACAAATGGTACTTCAAATTTTTGTGCAACAAGTTTAGCATCTTCTAAATCTGTTTGAATTGAATTACAAGGCATAGCAACTGTTACAACTTTATCTTTTCCAAGAGCCTTAGTAGCCATTCCTATAACTGTAGCAGAGTCTTTTCCTCCGCTGTTTCCTACTACTACTCCTTTAGCCCCTATTTTTTCTACATAATTACGTATCCATTCAATTGCTTTTTCAGCTTCTTCAAATAATTTATTTTTTTCTAACATTTTTTCTCCTTTTCTAGTACCAAGTTTGCATCACAACTATAACCTTTGTTTATTATAAATCATTTCTATTATAATAACTTACATTGTTAACATATGTAAAAAAATATCCATTATCTTACGTCCCCCAGATGGTCATTAATATAAATTATTTTCTTTTATATAATAGTATACTTCATCTGGAGTTAAATATCTAATGCTTTTTTCTCTTCTAATTTTTTCTCTTACAAAAGTGGAACTTATATTACTTCTAATATTTCTTTTTAATTTTATAAAAGATTTTTTGTGTTCTAATAAAAAATTATCTTTCTCTATAATTTCGTTCATATCGTCTTCATCACGTTCTAATACAAGAATTTTAAATTTATTTACAAGTTTATCTGCTGATTCCCATTTTGAAAATCCTTTTAAATTATCTGTTCCTATGGTAAAACACAATATATTATTTGGATATTCTTTTTGTAATAATTCTAGTGTTTCTATTGTATATAATTGTTTTTGCTGTTTCAATTCTATATCTGATACTATAAAGTCTGAATTTTTGTTACAAACTAATTTTAGCATATTATATCTATGCTCATTTTCTAATAGTCCCTCTTTTTGATATTTTGAATTTACTGGTACAAATATTACTTTTTCTATATTTTCATATTCATTAACAATCTGTTGTGCCAATGAAAAATGTGAGTTAAGTGGTGGATTAAAAGAACCACCAAAAATTGCTAAAATCTTTTTTTCTTCCATAAATTATCCTTTACACTGTTTTCTTTTTTAAGAAACGTGATTTCATTTTATCTATAAATTTATATATATATTCATCTTTTAATATTATAAGCATTACCATATAACTAATTGCTCCAATAGTCATTTGAGTAATTATAGATACTATATTGAATAAATATTTACTATTTAATGACATATTTGTAGCTAGATTATATAGACTTTCTGTAATTGGATTTATATTTAAAACAAATTTTACTCCAAAACATAAAGCAAACATAACAAGTGCAGATACTATATACTTCCAACATAAATTAAATAATTCTTTTAATGTTATTTCTTCTTTTACATGATTATATTGTAGTGCATCTACTACGATTTGAGATAATACTGTAGCTATTGCAGCACCAATTGATTGATATAAAGTTATTAATACATAATTCAAAATAAAATTAACTATAACACCAATTGTTACTGAAAATGTATATTCTTTTTGCTTTTTTAATGGTAGTAAATATTGAGTTCCTAAAACATTTGCAAGTCCCATTAATAATACCATTGGACTTAATATATATATAATATCATTTACTTTTTCATATCCAGCGCCAAAAAATACTGGTACAAATGCTGTTGAAATACTTACTATTCCAAACATAATTGGAAATGATAAGAAAAATGTAAAATTAAAAGACATTTTCATATATGATTTTATTTGTTTTTTATCATTATTTGCAAAAGCATTTGCCATTCTAGGTATCATAACTACACCCAAAGAATTTACTACTGTGAGTAATAATCTAATTACTTTATGTCCTTGCTCATAAAATCCAGTTTCTGATTTATCTGTTATTAACCAACCAATCATTGTTGTATCCAATATTTTATATATTTGATTTGCAATTTGAGGTATAAATAATAAAACTATATGTGGTAAATGTTGTTTTATATTTATATTTTCTACTTTTATTCCTTTAAAATATTTTGGCAAATATAACCATAAAGACAAATTACCAATTAAATCTGCTAAAGAATATATTAATGTAAATTTAGCTAAATCTTCTCTAGTTTTTACTAAAAGAAATACTAAAGTTACACTACATAATCTGACTAAAACATTTCTTATAACAGTTTTTTTAAATTCTTCTAACCCTTGGAAAAACCAACTTATATCAAAGGCTGCTGCAATTAATTCTAACATTAGTATTTGATAGTAAATTTGATATTCTGCTCCCTTTACAAAAAGAAAAAAATAAAATACTGTTGCAATAATTATTGTTATAAATCTAAATATAACAATTTCTATAAAAATCTTCTTTCGTTTTTCTGGAAACTCTTGTGCATATGCAATTTCTCTTTGACCATATAAAGCAACTCCTAGTGAGCCAAATAGTATAAAATATGTAACTATAGCATAAGTATAGCTGTAAATGCCATTTCCTTCAGCTCCTAAAACTCTTGATAAATATGGAGTTGTAATTAATGGTAATATAAGAGTTAAAACCTGATATACCATATTATATATATAATTTTTTGCAATGCTTTTTTTTGCCATATATTTTTTGTATGAAAATTCATACTCTCCTTATACATAAATTTAGATTTTAAGGATTTATCTATAAACCTTTAAAGTTCTAATTCCCGCAAAGTATTTATCCATTTATTTACTGACTTTCTATTTTTTAATATTAATAATTTATTTTCATCTATTCCTTCTAAGTTTTCTACAATAAAATTTCTTTTTGTTTTATTATATCTTAAAACATATAAAAAAAATTTTATATCCATTTTTTCTTTACATCCTGGTATTTCTACTTTTTCTATTCCTTTATTTTTAATATATCTATTTAAAATTCCTTTTAATTGATTTATAGTTGAAAAGTCTAACCAAATTATAAGATCAGCAGATTCAAATCTTGCTTTTAATGTTGATTTATATGTACCATCTATAATCCATTTATCTTTTTTTACTATATTTAGTATAATTGTGTCTCGCTCTGATTTATCTCGTATTTGCCAATTTGGTAAATAATGTAATCCATCTATATGAGTAGCTTCAATTTGTAATATCTCTGATAACTTATTAGCTAGTGTTGTTTTACCCGTTCCAGGTGCTCCAACTATTGATATTTTTTTATACATAATTTTTCCTTTTACATACAATTATTACTTTTGTTCTATAATAGGAAATTGCTCCGCAATTCCTATTATAGAAGCCCTTCGGGAAAATAATGCACACAAATTTATTACATAAATTTGGCGCACGAACAAAGACGCGGACAATTCAGTGAAGTTTCGTCTTTTGCAGATTAAATATTGTCCGCTTTTGTTCTATATTATCACTAATCATACTTTTTTACAAGAATAAATTAAATAGTTTGTATGTCAAAGTTTTGTAAGAACAAAAGAGCATTGGCAAAGTTAAAACTTTGCCAATGCTCTGGGCTGGTATTAACCAATCTTTTTGTGCATCTTTAAATATTTCCAATGCTAAAACATGATAAATTTCCTCTTTTTACAAAGGTAAGTGTAAAGACAGTTGTATTCCTTTCGCATGATACATCATTTTGTACACATACAAAATCTCTTTCAAAAAGCAGATAATTCATTGCAATTTGTTTTTTTCTGTTTCCACTGTGATTACATAAAGCAAGTGTTATGACATTATTCTCGTCAGCCTGCTTTTTTAAATAATCCAAAAATTCTTCTGTCGCTTTTTTCTGCCGTTCTTCCTCCTCTTTGATTTGCTGTAAACGTTCTTCTTCTTCTGCTCTTTTTACTGCACTTGATTTCTGTAAATAACTCATCTGCTGTTCTCCTTTTCTGTTTTTATGTTGATATTTTTTGGATACATAAAGATGCTTTTATAAAACTAGCACTGCAAATATTATAACATAATTTACATAACATTACAAGTAAAGAATTTTTTTGCCTTTATATATTAAAAATACAATTTGCAGTTAATATTTTTAATAAAGAAACTTTATATATTTTTATTTGTAACTCAAAGCATCACACATTCTATATAAAAATATTAATATATTAGCATACTAACCTTTTTTGAACAGAATGTATACTTGCATAAATCATCAATTTTCTAAAATTTATAATAATAATTTTTCATATTACTTAACACATTTTCTAAATGAACAATTTCATTTTTCTCATTCACAACAATAATATTTGGATATGTCATTATCATTTTTTCATTAGAAAATGCATTTCCTAAAAATAACTCATCATTTTCTCTTTTCTCTATACCATTTATATTTATATTATATTCATTTGCTACTCTTACTAGAAAATTATCTAATGCATAACAAGTGATCATTCCATCAAAGAACATAAATACTGTTATTATAGTAATTGTACTTTTTAATAATAAATTAGATACTTTTTCTATAACTGTATCTATACATTTATCTAAAAATGGATTTACATAATTAATTAGAGTTATAGATAAAAATCCCCATAATACTGCATAATATAAACAAGTTCTTCCATGAATATTTAAAAAGTCATTCGAATAATCCCACCATTTTACATGCATAAAAATTTCACCTATATAACTAGAAAAATATTCGACTGCACAACCAACAATCATTCCATAAAAAAATAATTTTATATTTCTATTCTTATATTTTCTTAAAGTAAAAATTAAAACAATTGCACCTATTCCATATACAATGCAAAATGGGCCATAAAGAAAACTTTTCCTACTTTCAAGCATTCCTTTTGTAAAAACCCCATATATAGTTTCCATAAAAAAACCAATTATGCTATAAATTATAAAATAAATTAAAATTTTCCAAATAACATTTTTCTTCATGGAAAATATTATTTACAAAAATTTTTTTATTATTCATTTTTTTTGATAGTAAAATACGGCTAGTATTAAACAGCCGTATTTATATATTACATTGAAGAATATCTACATGTTATGCGAAAAAAGATTCACCTAACTTTTATGAACAAAAGTTAAAGTTTGTCCTCTACCGCAAGATGGTATAATTGCATGATTGCCATTTATTTTAAGTGTTATATTTCAAAAAAGTCACCTATATATAAATATAGATGACTTTTTTATTCTATTAAATTACATCAAATTCTAATTCTACTTTAAACAAGTCTCCATCAACTTGTAAATTAAACTTTCCTTTTTGGATTTCTGTTAAACTTTTTGAAATTGATATTCCAAGCCCACTCCCCTCTGTTGTTCTAGATTTATCACCTCTAACAAATCTTTGCATTAATTCGTCTGCTGATATATTTAATCTTTCTTTAGATATGTTTTTTATTGTAATTCTTACTTTTGAATTAATTTTTCCAATATCTACATATACTCTTGAGCCATCTAATGCATATTTAGATATGTTTCCAAATAAATTTTCTATAACTCTATACATATATCTACTATCTGCATTTATATAAATTTCTTCTTCAGAAATTGATGTTATAAGTTCTAATTTTTTAGTAGAAAACTTATCCTCAAATTCACCTATTGACTGCTTTATAAGCTCTACTGTATTAATTTTTTCAAAATTTAATTTAACATTTCCTGAAGATGCTTTTGATGCCTCAACTAAATCTTCAGTCAGTTTTTTTAATCTTTGAGATTTATTATCTAATATATCTACATATTCTTTTATTTTCTCATCCTCTGGTTCTTCTTTTTTTATTAAATCAACATAATTTATAATTGAAGTTAAAGGAGTTTTTATATCATGAGATACATTAGTTATAAGTTCTGTTTTTAGTCTTTCAGATTTAATACCTTCTTCAATAGCATTTTCAAATCCACTTGAAATATCATTTATATATGTTATTATATTTTGAAACTCAGGAGTAAAATCTGATGGTATTAATTTTGCAGTATTATCTCCTTCATACATATTTTTTAAATGATTTTCTATTTTGTGATAACAATTCATTTTTTCAATAAATTTATATAAAACATAACCTAATATACATAAATCCAAGAAAAATCCAAATCCACCAAATGCCATTATTAGTAGCAATGATACTATTCCATATGCTAATATGTATAATAACAGTTTTGCTGTTCTATCAATCGAATTTGTAATTTCTTTATATGCTATTGATATCTTAGAAAAAATCTTCTTCACAATTTTAAAACACCAATTAATAAATCTACCAATAATACTTTCTTTTAATAATGTTTTAGCTTTTATTCTTTTTATAATAGTTACACTTGTTATAGCACATAAAATATATGATACAAAATATCCTGCAAGCACCATATTAACAGCAAATTTATAGTATTCATCTGTTAAGTAGCCTAGACCTTCTGATGCTATACATATAATTATACTTATTCCTACAATGGCTATAAATAAAATTATTTCAATAGGAATTTTATCTAAATCATTTAAATCGATTTCTTTATTATTTTTCACATGACCTATACTAATTATTAGATATATTAAAATTACAACTAATAGTATAGTAGCAATTGGTATTATTGAAAGCATTTGTTGTTCATAAGGTTCTAATTTATTTACTAAATTTGTAAAAAATACATCATTTTCTCTTATAAACACTTCTTCTTTATATGAAGTATATATTTGAAAATCATTAATTGTAGTACTATAATATGTTCTACCTTTTATAGGGGTATTTACTTCTGATAATGAAGTTCTAATATATGCTTCATTATCATGTTCTATAGTATTTTCAAATTCTTCTATATCTTCTGTTTCTTGAGTATACTGATCTACACTATAATAATTATAAATAAAGTCATCAAAATATTGTATTGCCTTTGTTTTTATTAAATCTGAATCAGCCTCAATTGTTCCATTAATTATATTAGATTTTTTGGCATCTTGTATTGCTATAAATTCCTTAATTCCATTAATAGTATTAGTGTTTGTTGTTAGTTCAATATTTGTTAGTGCTATATTTTTATATATAATTAAATAATAGTAGTCTTCTATTGTATAGTATGAATTTTCTGATTGTTCAGATTCCACATAACAAATTTTAGAGTCTCCATCATTAACTGTTTTGTAGATGTTGTTGTCAAATATTAGTTTTTTAGCATTATTTGATAACTTATACATATATCTTGATAAAAATATATCTGTTTCAAAAAAGTTAATATTTTTTTGATGTTCTTCTCGTATCATATCTTCTTTAGCTGTTTCATATAACATAGGCAATGTAATAGCAAGCACTAAAAAAGGTATTAAAATATAAGAAATACATTTTAAAATTTTACTGTTTCTCATATAAATCTCTCCTTTTAATTTATTTTTTCTATTTTATATCCTACTCCCCAAATAACTTTTAAATATTTAGGTTCTTTCGGATTAATTTCGATTTTCTCTCTAATATGTCTTATATGAACAGCAATTACATTCTCAATTCCCCATGCTTCATCATTCCAAACATTTTGATAAATCTGTTCAATAGAATAAACCATTCCTTTATTTTTTATAAGAAATTTTAAAATATTATATTCTGTAGGTGTAAGTTTTACTTCATTTCCATCTGATGTAACTTTTTTAAGATCATCATCTATTATTAAATCACCTGTTCTGTATATTCTTTTATTATCTTCGTTTTCAATCGAACCAAGTTTTGTAAATCTTCTTATTCCTGAATTTACTCTTGCAATTAGTTCTAAAGGATTAAAAGGTTTTGTAACATAATCATCTGCACCAAGATTTAATCCTTTTATTTTATCTTCATCTTCTGATTTTGCAGAAAGCATTATTACTGGTATAGAACTATCTTTTCTAATTTCTTCTAGAGTTTCAATACCGTCTTTTTCTGGCATCATAATATCTAATACAATTAAATGAATTTCATTATTTTTTAATATTTTTAAGGCTTCATTTCCATTATAAGATTTTAAAACATTATATCCTTCTTTTGTAAGATATATTTCAATTGCTTTTACAATTTCTTTATCATCGTCACAAACTAATATATTATACATTTTTATCTCCTTCTGTATTTTGTATTATTTTATCAATATTATTATAACAGGTTCTTTTTATCTTTTAAAGTAATTTAATTATAACAAAGATTTATTAAGAAAAAATAGAGAAAATATTAAGATTTTATTAAGAACAAAAATCCACATTACTTAAGTCTAAGTAACATGGACTTTTAAATAACTCAAAAATTATAATTTAAATTTCAGGTTGTAATTTCTTCATCAGAAAATTTTTTCTGAATATGGTGGTTCTTCAAAAACTTTGTACATCTTATAGAAATCGCGGTAATTCTCTAGCTTTATTTCCCGAATATTTTCTTCCATTGCTTGTTTCTCCATATCAACTTTAAGAACATTAACTTTCACTACTTCATCGCTAACTTTAACTTCACCTGAAATAACTGCCTTTGTTATTTTCTGATTTTCAATTGTAATCTCAGCAGTAATAGCTAACCCTGATGGCTGAAGTATTTCTAATTTTTGACTTTTCTTGTTTAAGAAAGCCTCAACCATAGCAGTGGCTGTTGTTCCTGAGCCACATCCAGTTTCATAATAAAGAGTGTCAATATCTCTTACCCATACTACTGGGTGAATTTTTAAACTTTCAGCTCTTTCTAAAAACATTACTCCTACAGCTTCGTTTTCTCTTAAATGATACTTGTCAATAAATTCCACGGCAAATGCTTTAAGTTTGTTTTTGTCTTTCAGATAGTTGCTTGCAACATCTTCTCTAATAACAATGCTTACCATTCCATTCATTCTTACTTGATAAATGCCTTCTTCCCTTGCAAAAATAACATCATTTCCATGATACAAAGGAATTTCACACCAAGCATTGCCATTTTCGTAAACACCAGCATTAATATAATCTTTACCATTTACTTTAATCTGGATTTCACCTGGTTTTCCTTTTAAATAGTAAAATGCTGCACTTCTTGTAGCATTACCACAAAATTCCCCACCAGCCATCTGTAATTCTGGTAATTGCTTATCATCTACAAAGCCTACTTGTTCAATTGATGAATCTTGCTTAAGTATAAGAGAATTAATTGCCATTTTCTCTTTTGCAGAATATCCTTTTTTTAAAACTAATGCTGTGTCATTTCCTCCTGGAATAAATTTCATATATTTCACTTGAAAACAATTACTGTTATTAGACTGCTTCATAATACACCACTCCTTTCTTAAAGATGATTGAATTTCTAAATGAAATTCTAATTTACAAAAGTACTAGAAAAAGTCAATTTCCTATTTATCTTTTATTTTTTAAAAACTTGATCACTATTTACTTGTTTATATAATGCTTCTGATTTATTATAATAAAATGCCCATTCTCTATCACCATAAGAAAAATGCCACCATTCGCCATCATATGGTGCAAAATTTTCTTCTAACATGATTTTTCTTAATAATTTTCTGTTGTTAATGGCTTCTTTTGAAATGTCTTCGCAATAATAATAACTTTTTATCGTATCCCAGTCTAATATTTTTGAACCAAAATCAATAATCTTTTTTTCTTTTTCATCATAGATTGCAATATCAACAGCACCACCTGTTGGATGACCTGCTACTTCTGGTACAGCTATTTTTTCGTGGATATATTCATACATTTCCATTTTATCATTAAAATTATTTTTTACTTTGTCATATATTTCATAAAAGTACTTTTCTTGTAATTTCATATCTCTAAATCCAAAAACAACTATTAATTTATAGTTTTCATTATATTGCTTTAATTTTACAGAAACTTTCTTTAATTTTTCATAAACTCTCTGTCTTACAGCAATTTTCTTACCATAATCTAACATATTTCTATCTGCCTGATAGATTCCCACTACAAAATTATCTTTTATTGGTAGATAAACAAATTTTTCTTTATTTGTTTTTTCGTTAATTTTTTTTATACTTAACAAATCTTTATATTTGACAAAATTATTATTTTTCATCTTCTTTTTTTATTACCTTTCCTAGTCACAAAAAGCTATATGCGAAGCATTGCCTTACATATAGCTTTATTTTTCAATATTCTTAAACTACATTGTAAGTAAACAGAAATACCTTGTAACTTACAATGCTTTCACATAAGTTACAAGTTCTAACAATGATGATGAAAATGATTTAAAAATATTGCACTATTCATATTAGTCCTCCAATTTTTTTAAAAAAATTATAATTAAAAAACCCTTATTTGTCAATACTTTATAAAATGTTTTGCATAGTATTAGAAGAATCTAAAAGCAGTATGCAAAAGTAAATCTACTTTTTACATACTGCCTTTTCTTCACAAGTAGTAAATTATAACATTACAATTAGTCTTCAATCAACTTTTCATCATGAATTACTAAGCAAAAAGCTAAATCAGTTCTTTACATCTCTGCTTTTTCTCGTTACTTAAGTCTAAGTAACATGGACTTTTAAATAACTCAATTTACAGCTTATGTGGAAATGTCGAACCCATATAAAAAACTTCAGCTAAAACAATATTGCCTACTGCTGCAATCTGTGCTATCTTAACTTCTTTAAGTTTTATTGGGCACCTCTCATTATCCTTTGTTTCATACAATTGTACATAAGTCTTTTCACCTTCCATCTTCAAATCTTCAAATTTTACAATTATAGAATCATGATATATTTTTCGAAGAACTCCAGGATAAAAATTATTAGTGTTACTTTTTACTGTTTCCACATTCATTCTCCTTTTCTGTATGCTGTTGTTAAAGAGTTTCTATTAAATTTACATAATGTATATTATCATATTACTAATCTTATGTCAAGAAAAGAATCAATATTGCTAATTTCTAATTACAATCACAACTTAACTAATATTAGACATCCTTATTAAAGATAGTGAATTGTAAAAATTTTAATTTAACAATATTGATTCTTTTTATAAATATAACTTATTTTATACATTTATACTTTTCGCATTTTAATAATAATTATTATATATAATTAGTACTATTATATATCGAATAACTTTATTATTAATATGTAAGTATTATACTATTTTAAATATTTTGTTACTTCTGCAATTATTGCTTTTTTAGCATCTTCTAGTGGCATATTCATATTAGCTCCAGCAGCTTTAATATGTCCTCCTCCACCAAACATTAAGCATACTTCTGAAACATTAACATATTCATTAGAGCGAAGTGAAGCTTTATATCCTTTGTCTTTTTCATAAAGGAAAATTGAAACTTCAACACCTTCTATTCCTCTACCTATTTCAACTATACCATCTTTATCTCCTGGCTTAAGTCCCAAGTCTAAACTATCAGCTATTGTCATATATGTAAAAGCAATTTTTCCATCAGCAAAGAATTCTAATCTATTGATTGCTAATTTTTGAGCTTCAAATTTTTCTTTTGTCATTGTTAACATTGATTGATTATATATTTTTGGTAAATTTATTCCTTTGCCTAAAGCCCAAGATGCAAATTCAAAAGACTCTACAGTAACATTAGAATTTCTAAATCCATTTGTATCTGTTATAACACCAGTTAATAAACAAATTCCGATATCTTTAGTAATTTCTATACCTAGGTATTCAAAACTTGAAACTAAAATTTGAGCTGTTGCAGGAGATACATGATTTACAACATTATAATCTCCAAACATATCATTTTTATTATGATGATCAATTTCAACTTTTACTTTAGCATTTTCAAAATATGGAATAAATTCTGGTGAAACTCGTTTAATGTTAGGACAATCTAAAACAATTGCTAAATCAAATGTTTCTATGTCTGATTCTGTAATTATAAATTCTTTTCCAGGTAAATATAAGAAATTTTCTGGAATATCTTTCATCATAACATAAGAATTTTTTTCCATATTTCTAGTAGCTAAACACATCGCTAAACAGCTACCAATAGCATCACCATCTGGTGTTTCATGTGCCATTATAACAATATTTTTTGCTTGTTTTATTTCTACTAATATTTCATCTAACGTCATATTATTCTTTTTTCCTTTCTTTTCCATTCGTCGCTTAGCTCGTCATTCTCTACTATCAACAGTTTTTTCAAAATCGTCAGACTGCTGTAACAGCGAATAAGACATTTTTCGTGCTCACTCTACATCTAACTTTATATTTTATTTTTTTAAGTCTTTAGTGATATCTTTTAATATCTCATCAATTCTTGAGCCATATTCAATAGATTCATCAAATTCAAATACAAGTTCTGGAGTGTTTCTTAAATTTATTCTTTTAGCTAAAGCACTTCTAATATGCCCACTAGATTGTTTTAATATTGATAAATTCTGTTTTTTATTTTTTTCATTTATCATAGTGATATAAACTTTTGCAAATCTTAAGTCAGGAGTAGTTTTTACCTTAGAAACACTTATTAATCCTGTTAAGTGAGGATTTCTTAATTCTAAAGAAATTATATTACTAATTTCTTTTCTTAATTCCTCATCTATTTTATTCATTCTACTATTATTACTAGGCATAATCTTTTCCTTTCTATATCAAATTGGAGATGTTAGTTTTCTATATTTTTGAACCTTCTAAATATTTTTATAATAATTAAAAATTGATTAACATACATATAAAATTGGTCAAATATGTCCAAAAACTAACGTCCCCAACTGGTCATTATTTTACTTGTTCCATAATGTATACTTCTAATTGGTCTCCTTCTTTTAAGTCATTAAATCCTTCTATTTGAAGACCACATTCATATCCTTTATCAACTTCTTTAACATCATCTTTAAATCTCTTTAATGATACTAACTTTCCATCATGTAAAACAATGTTGTCTCTAATTACTCTAATACCAGCATTTCTTGAAAGTTTTCCAGAAAGAACATAACTTCCAGCAATTGTACCAACATTAGATATTTTAAATGTTTGTCTGATTTCTGCTGTTCCAATAACAACTTCCTTGTATACTGGATCTAACATACCTTTCATTGCTGCTTCTACATCATTTATTGCATCATAAATTACAGAGTATTGTTTTATTTCAACACCTTCTTTATCTGCAATTGTTTTTGCTATTACTTCTGGTCTTACATTAAATGCTATAATAATTGCACCAGAAACTTTTGCTAATGTAACATCTGATTCTGTTACACCACCAACATTTGAGTGTATAACCTTTACTCTAACTTCATCATTAGATACTTTTTCTAATGATTGTTTTAATGCTTCAACAGAACCTTGTACGTCTGCTTTTACTATTAAGTTTAATTGTTTTAAATGTTCACTTTCAATTTTATTAAATAAATCATCAAGTGTAACAACTGTATTTCTGTTAATTTCTTTTTGATGTTTTTCATATTTTCTTTTTTCAATTAAATGTTTTGCTGTTCTTTCATCTTTAACTTCATAGAATGTATCACCTGATTCTGGTACAGAAGTTAAACCTGTGATTTCTACTGGAGTTGATGGTCCTGCTGTTTTTACTTTTTTACCTTTATCACTTAACATTGTTCTTATTCTACCAATTGAAGAACCAACTATAATTGTATCTCCAACATCCAATTTTCCTCTTTGTACAAGCATTGTTGCAACTGGCCCTCTTGTTTTATCAAGTCTAGCTTCAATTACAGTACCTTTTGCTTGTTTTGTAGGATTAGCTTTAAGTTCAAGTACTTCAGCTTCTAATAATACCATTTCTAATAAATTATCAATTCCTTCACCTTTTTTTGCAGAAATTGGTACATAAATTGTATCACCACCCCAAGCTTCTGGAACTAATTCATATTTCATTAATTCTTGTTGAACTTTTTCAAAGTTTGCATCTGGTAAATCCATTTTATTAACAGCTACTATTATTGGAATTTCTGCAGCTTTAGCATGATTTATAGCTTCAACTGTTTGAGGCATAACACCATCATTTGCAGCAACAACTAAAATCGCAATATCTGTGATCATAGCTCCTCTAGCACGCATTGATGTAAAAGCTTCATGTCCAGGAGTATCTAAGAATGTTATATCCCTATCATTAATTTTTACTTGATAAGCTCCAATATGTTGTGTAATACCTCCAGATTCACCTTCTATTACATTTGTACTTCTAATAGCATCAAGTAAAGAGGTTTTACCATGGTCAACGTGTCCCATAACAACTATAACTGGTGGTCTTGGTTTTAAATCTTCTTCTCTATCCTCAGTTTCGTCTATTAAAATATCTTCATCTGTCACAACATTTTTTAATGTAGCATTAATACCATATTCTTGAGCAATTAAATATGCTGTATCAAAGTCAACTTCATTATTTATTGTAGCCATTATTCCTAAATTTAATAATTTTTTTATAACATCACTACTTGTAATTTTCATTTCTGATGCTAAATCTTTAACTGTTATTTTTTCTGGAATAGTAATTTCAGTTAATTTAAATATTTTTTGTTTTGTTCTATTTTCTTGTTTTGTATTTTTCTTTTTGGCTCTTCTTCCTCTTTCAGTACTTAAATCATAATAATCTAACATTTCTCCACCATCAAACATGTTAGAAAGTTTATTTTGTCTTTTTAAATCATTTAATTTATCTGAATCAAAATCGTTTGAATTTCCTTTACGATTCATCTTTTTATTATTATTATTTCTTTGTTCATCTTGTCTATTTTGTTTTGCTTTATCTTTAGCTTTATTTCCAAAGTCTCTAATAATATTGTCTTTTTCCATTGGAATATCAGCATCCATAATATTTTTTATTTTCTTTTCTATTCCGCCTTTATCATTAGGTTTTCTTTGACCATTTCTATTGTTTTCATTATTATCTCTTCTATTAAAATTACTATTTCTTTGATCATTTCCAAAATTCTTTTTATTGTTATAAGAATTATTATTTCTATCGTTATAATTATTATTCCTATTATTATAATTATTGTTTCTATCATTATAATTATTATTTCTATTATTATAATTATTGTTTCTATCGTTATAATTATTATTCCTATTATTATAATTATTATTTCTATTATTATAATTGTTATTTTGAGTTTCTTTTCTATTATTTTCAAATCTTGGTTTATTTTCTATTTGTGAATTTGAAGCATTTTCAGCATTATTAACAGAAGGTTGTTCTGTTGTTTTTACTTCTACAACCTTTTCCTCTTTTTTAACTTCTATAACAGGAGTTTCTTCTTTTATCTCCTCTTGTTTTTCTTCCTTTTTCACTTCTGGTTCTTTCTTTTTACCAATTCCAAGTAATTCACTTACTGTAAGTGGTTTTGTAGGTTTATCTCTGTAAACTATATTATAGTCTTTATTTCTTTTACTTTCTACAAAACCAACATCTTTCTTTCTAGCTTGCTCTTTTCTCTTTTTTTCCTCTTTTTTTTCTTCTTCATCATTAATAATAACAGCTCTTCTAATTATTACTGGTCCTTCATTATTTTCTTTCTTTTTTTCCATAGATTTTGTTTTTGAAACTCCTTTAATCTTTTTTTCAATTTCTTTCGATTCATCTTCTGTAATTGAACTTAGGTGACTTCTTGCTTCGATGTTAAGCTTTTTGGCTGTTTCTAACACTGCCTTTGTTTCTATTCCTAGTTTTTTAGCTAGTTCATGAATTTTAATTTTTCCCAAATTCTTCACCTCCATGAATTACTTTTTTTAAGGTATTTGCTAAATTTTTATCAATTATTCCTATAACTGCTCTGTTATGTTTTCCAATTGATTTACTATTTTCAAAAATATTACCATACATAAGTAATTCTACATTTTCTTTTTTACAATAATATTTAATATTTTTTATTGTTTTTTCTGATGCATCTTCTGCAACAATAACTAGACTTACTTTTTTCTTAGGTAAATTTTCTAATATTATATCAGTGCCAGAAATTACCTTTCCAGCTTTAGAACAAATACCTAGTAAACCATAAACTTTATTTACCAATAATTACACCTCTTATATTTTCATAAATTTCTGGGCTTATCTCTTTTTCAAAAATTCTTTCTAGCCTTTTTGATTTTATTATTTTATTAAGACATTCTTCATTTTTGCAAATATAAGCACCTCTACCATTTTTCTTACCAGTTAAGTCTGTTTCTATTATTCCTTCTGGTGTTCTGACAATTCTAAGTAATTCGTTTTTTTGTTTTTTATTATTACACGCCATGCAAGTTCTTTCTGGTTTTTTCTTATTTACCAATTTAATCACTTCCTAATTATTCTTCACTATTATTTTCTTCTGCTACTACTTCTTCTTCATTATTTTCTGTTTCTTCTCCATTTTCTTGTTGAGATAGCAATAATTCTCTAATTTGTGATTCTGATTTTATATCAATTTTCCAATTTGTAAGTCTTGCTGCCAATCTAGCATTTTGACCAGATTTACCGATTGCTAAAGATAATTGGTCATCTGGAACAATTACTTGTGCAAATTTTTCTTCTTCTCTAACATCAACAGCCATAACTTGTGCTGGAAGCAAAGCAGCAGCTATATATATTGCTGGATCTTCATTCCATTCTATAACATCTATTTTCTCTCCATTTAGTTCATTTATGATATTTTGAATTCTTACACCTTTTTGACCAACACAAGAACCTACTGGATCTATATTTTCATCTCTAGAATATACAGCAACTTTACTTCTTGAGCCTGGATCTCTAGATACTGATTTAATTTCAATTAATCCTTCATAGATTTCTGGAATTTCAAATTCAAATAATTTTCTAACGAAATCTGGATGACTTCTAGAAACTATAACTTGAGGAGTACCTTTTAATCCTTTTTCTACTTGTAAAACATATCCTCTTATTTTATCGTTAACTTTATAATTTTCAGTAGGAATTTGTTCTTTTAAAGGCATAACACCTTCTAATCTTCCTAAATCTAAAACTACTAATTTTCCATCAGCTTTTTGTATTAATCCTGTAACTATTTCACCTTTTTTTTCATTAAATTCTGTAAATATCATATCTTTTTCAGCTTCTCTTATTTTTTGCACAACAACTTGTTTTGCTTTTTGAGCTGCTATTCTTCCGAAATCTTTAGGTTTAACTTCGATATTTACCACATCTCCAACATTATAGTGTTTATCAATTTTTTGTGCTTCTTCTAAGCCTATTTCTAATTCAGGAACTGGAAATTCAGCAACTACTTCTCTAGCAGAATATACATGAATTTCGCCTGTAATTTTATCTATTGTTACTTTTACATTATCTACATTTTCTTCAGCATCATAGTTTTGTTTGTAAGCTTTTACTAAAGCTTCTTCAATAGCTTCTATAAGATAGTCTTTACTTATTCCTTTCTCTTTTTCTACTTCGTCTAAAGCTGTAATAAATTCTTTAACATCAACGTTTTTCATTTTTTATTCCTCCTACCAATTAAATATAGTTTTTGCAATTGCTATATCTTTAAAATCTATTTTAAATACTTTGTCATCAACTTTTAATATTATTCCTTCTGTTTCATTAAAACTTTCTAGAATACCAACTAATTCTTTTGTTTTTTCAATTGGTTTAAAAAGTTTTATTGATATCTCATTTCCAATTTGACTAGTAAAATGTTTATTTTTACGTAAGATTCTTTCTAACCCTGGTGATGAAACTTCTAAAAAGTATTGTTCTTTTATGTAGTCTGCTTCATCTAGAATGTCATTGATTGCATTATTAACTGTTTCGCAATCATTAATATTAATACCTTCTAGTTTATCAATTATTATTCTTAAATAGTAATCTTTCCCTTCTTTTTCATATCTAACATCATATAATTCATATCCCAAATTTTTAATGATGTCTTCTAAAAGTTTTTCCACTTTACTTTCTATGTTTCCAGATGCCAATATTTCACCTCCAAGACATTAGTAAAGAGTGGGATTGGCTCCCACTCTTCTAGTTCATTTATTAAGACATTATTATTATACACTTATTTTCCAATTATTGCAAGTTTTTTTAAAAGTTTTTAACGACTTTTTTCGATAAATAAAGCATAGTTTATATTTATTTTTACTTGCCTTTTTAATTTCATTTTTTATTTCGTATTTTAATAAATGTTTTATTCTATCTGATTTACTGTTTGTTCATTCTAATAAGTATATCATAATTATTAATTTTTATTATTTTTTTATTATTTTTTAACATAATTTTCTATTATTCTTCTGTTCCAATATTTTCAGAAATCTCCCAGTTTAATATTGGATATCCATTATTTATATTTCCATCATCTGATTTATAAAACTCGCTTAGCTCATTTAAAAGTATATTTTTTAAATCACTTTCTGTTTTAACATATTCATCATTTTTATTATCAATTGATGAGTCTAAATAATAGCAGTTAGATATTGTTCCAAAATTTGCCCCAACAACGCCATCAGCTGAAACTTTAAAATTAATTTTTCCTATATTATATGATGAATTAATATAACTTTCTGAAAGATTTTGACCACAAATTCCTCCTATTTTAATTCCATCACAAGATGTTGCATCTATTGTGCCTTTATTATATGAGTTTGAGATATTGGCATTATTTAATCCTGCAATTCCTCCTGCATTATTTGTTTCGACTACTATTTTTGCACTATTTAAAGAACTTTCTATATTTCCCATTAAATAATTAAGTCCACATATGCCTCCAACGCATTCTTTTCCTTTTATATAACCGTTTTCATTCAAATTCATATTTGTACAATTTTCAATTTGTGCTCCGAGAATATCCAGAAATTCCTCCTACATATTTTTCTCCAATAATACAATTAGAACGATTAATAGAATCTTTTATTGTTGAACCATAAAAAATTATACCAACATTTCCTCCAACAAAATTATTTCCAGAAATAACAGCTTCATTTTCACAATTTATTATTGTAGAATTATTATTAGCATATCCTATAATTCCACCTGTATAATCTCCTCCTGAAATTATACTTGTAGATGAGGTAATACAATTTTCAAGCCAAGATTCACTCATGCAAATACCTGCAATTCCTCCAACTTTAGCAGTACCTTTTATCTCTGTATTTTTTACATTAGAATTTAGAATTTTACCACCATTTAAACCTACAATAGCACCTGTTCCCATTCCACCATTTAAGAAACTATTTTTCATGGTTAAATTTTGTATTGTTCCTGTAGAAATACCAAATAACCCTTGATATCTTTTATCTGTATTTATATATAAACCTCTTATACTATGATTATTTCCATCAAAAATTCCTGCAAATCTTTTTAAGTTTTCATTTATTGTATCTACACTTTCATCAATTACAGGTGTTTCAGGATTTTCAGTTTCTTTATTTTCTTCAGAATTTTTATCTTCTTTTGGTGGTAGTTCATCTAAAAATCCAATTATAGGAGTCCATTGGTTTCCTTCCCAACTTCCATCTTCTTTTTTTCTAGCACCTAAATCTATATCTTGTCTTAGAGTTATTGTAACTCCATTAAAGTTTTTTTCACCATTTATAACTTGATCTGCTACCCATTTTAGTTCTTCTGCAGTATATATATTGATATTTCCATCTGCATCTACAGCTGGTTGACTAGCTACTCCTGACCATGGAACAATTCTTCCTTCAACTATTTCATCATTAACATATGCAGTATATATTACTTCATCTTTCTTTATATAATATGTATCTGAATTTACTTGTTCTAATATTTCTCCTCCAAATTCAGAAAGCATTTCCTCAATTGTTTTGATTTTATTATTTGTTTCAGTGTTTAATTTTTCTTTTTCTGCAACACCTTGATTTTCTTGATTAATTTTTCCTTCTACATTTTCTTTATTTAAATTTTTTACAAGAAAAAATATTGATATTCCTACTAACACTAATACTACTAATAATATAAATATTTTTAGTAGATTTAATTTTTTTCCGCTACTACTGGCTTCTCTTCTACCATATCCGCACTTTTAAACATCTCCTTTCAAGTTGAATATATTTTATATATAATTTATTAATTTGTAAATACATATTGCAATTTAATTATGGTTTTACACTATGTAATATTTATAAAAAATGTAATGTGTAGGATAGATTTTATTTTCAAAAATTATTAACATGTATATAAAAATTTCATTATCATATTGCTTTTATTAAATTTTACTTAATATGAGAATTATTAACAAAATTATATTATTCATATCCAGTTCCTAGTTCAAGCTAATTCTCATAGAAATTCTAATATAAATTTTGACAGCGCCCTCAATGATAAAATTGAGATTCCCTCTCAAAATTATATTTAAGAATTTCTAATTCAAATTACTTTCAAGGCGGAACTTTCATTCATAATATAATTTGTTAATAATCTATAAATAAGAGATTATTAGAATAATATGTTTGCAAATAATACAATATAAAAATGAAAAAATGTAAGCGTATC
>CASKJV010000005.1 GCA_949388605.1 uncultured Clostridia bacterium | reverse complement strand
TATAGATTATTAACAAATTATATTATGAATGAAAGTTCCGCCTTGAAAGTAATTCTCATAGAAATTCTTAAATATAATTTTTCGACCATCTAGTCTATGCTTTTGACCAGTCAGTATAATTATTTTTATTAGAAATTGTGATATATTTTTAGAGTAGATTTCACATAAACTTTATCTCTTACGAGATACTGAATTGCGGGAGGAAAAATCTCGCAATTCAGAAAACTAAAAAAATAGGAGTTTGATTATAGATGAATAAATGCATAGAAATTACAGATTTAAAAGATATGTTAAAAAAGACTGGCGAGAAATATGGAGATAGACCAGCATATAAAATAAGAATAAAAGAAAATGAATACAAAATTTATACTCATAAAGAAGTTCGTCAAATGATTAATGCATTAGGAACTGCATTAATTAGTTTAAATTTAAAAGGAAAAAGAATTGCAGTAATTGGTGAGAACAGATTTGAATGGGAAATTGCATATTTAGCAATTGCTTGTGGAACAGGTGTTGTAGTTCCACTTGATAAATCATTACCAGAAAATGAAT
The DNA here is from genome assembly GCA_949388605.1 of uncultured Clostridia bacterium. Taxonomy (GTDB): domain Bacteria; phylum Bacillota; class Clostridia; order TANB77; family CAG-508; genus Scatovivens. Next base: position 120,228 of record CASKJV010000005.1, on the reverse strand, counting down.
TAAAAAGATTAATTGAAAGATCAGAAGTTGAAGCAATATTCTATTCAGGAAAATATCAAGACAAATTAAAACAAATGTTATTAGAAGGAACTGGGAAATTAAAACATCTAATTTCAATGGATTCTAAAACACATTCAGATGGAATTTATTCTCAATCAGAACTTATAGAAATAGGAAATGTCCTATTAAATAATGGAAACAGAGAGTTTTTAGATAGTCCAATTAATTCGGAAGAAATGAATATAATGTTATTTACTTCTGGAACAACATCAGAATCAAAAGTTGTTGCTCTATGTCATAGAAATTTATGTTCAAACTTAATGGATATAGCCAGTGTACTAGATATTGATTCAAATGATAGAATATTATCTTTTTTACCATTGCACCATGTTTTTGAATGTACAGTGGGATTTTTATTTTCATTATATAGAGGATGTCAAACATCATTCTGCGATGGAATAAGACATATATTAGAAAATTTAAATGAATATGAAATAACATTTGCCTCATTTGTGCCTGCAATTTACGAAAATACTTATAGAAATATTATAAAAAGATTAGACAAAGAAGGTAAATTAGAAAAAGTTAGAAAATTAGAAGAACAATATAAAGATGCTACAATGGCAGAGAAAAAAGAAGTATTTAAAGAAATTCATCAAATATTTGGTGGACATATAAAATTATTTATAAGTGGAGCAGCAGCTTTAGATCCAAATGTTGAACGTGAATTTAGAAATTGGGGAATAAATCTTTGTCAAGGCTATGGGCTAACAGAGACATCACCAGTAATTGGAGTTGAAACAAATACAGAATTTAGAGTAGGTTCTATTGGAAAAGCTCTACCACATATAGAAGCAAAAATTGAAAATGAAAACGAAGAAGGAATAGGAGAATTAGTTGTTAAGGGACCAAACATAATGATGGGATATTATCAAAATGATGAAGCAACTAAAGAAGTATTAGTTGATGATTGGTTTTATACAGGTGATTTAGCTAGCATAGATAAAGATGGATATATTTTTATAAAAGGTAGAAAGAAAAGTGTTATTGTACTTAAAAATGGTAAAAATATTTTCCCAGAAGAAATGGAAAATTTAGTAAATAGAATTGAAGGTGTAAAAGAATCTTTCATTTTTGGCAAATCAAATAAAAAGGATAAAGATGATATAAAAATATATGCCAAAATTGTTTATGATAAGGACATTGTAAAAACAGCTTATAAAGTTGATACAGAAAAAGAAATTTATAATGCACTTAATAAAAGAATAAAAGAAATAAATAATACAATGCCACCATATAAAGCTATAAGAGGAATTGTACTTTCTGAAATACCATTAATAAAAACAACAACTTCTAAGATAAAAAGACAAGAGGAGATAAAAACTGTTGAATAAAATTAAATTTGAAAATTTAAAAACAAAAGTTATAGGTCAAAAAAATTTTTACTATGAACAAATAGATTCTACTCAAAAAGAAATTTGGCGAAGAGTAGAAAAAGAAGAAATAGATAATGGTACATTAATTGTAGCAGATATGCAAACAGCAGGATTTGGAACTCATGGGAGAAAATGGTATACAGAAAAAACTAATAATATTGCATTTTCTCTTGTTCTATTTCCAAATTGCCATATAGATAAATTAAATAATCTGACTTTCGAAATTGCTGAGATTTGGGTTAATACTTTTAAAGATTTATATGAAATAGAACTTGATATAAAATTACCAAATGATCTTATGATAAATGGTAAAAAAGTTGGTGGAATTTTAACAGAAACAAAATTGCAAGGAAATGATGTAAGAGCATTGGTAATTGGTGTAGGGATAAATACAAATCAAAAAGAACTTTCAGATGAAATAAAAGATATATCAACATCAATAAGAAATGAATTTAACAGAGAAGTTAATAATTATAAAGTTATAGGTGAATTTTGTAATAGATTAGAAGCTAGATTAGATAATATATTTTTATAGATAAATTTAAAATTATTTGTAACAGTTATTAAGAAAATAGTAAATAAGTTTAGGTAAAAATAAATTTTAATATTAGCTATTGAATTTAATTTTAGACAAAAAATTATATAGAAATGAAAAAATAGGAGAGACGATATGAAAATAGGATTCTTATTTCCAGGGCAAGGAGCTCAAAGTGTTGGAATGGGAAAAGATTTATATGATAAATATGAAGAATATAGAAATGTTTATAAAAAAGTAAAAGAACTTACTGGAGTTGATGTAGAAGATATTACATTTAATTCATCAGAAGAGGATTTAAGTCAAACAAAAAATACTCAAATATGTATATTAACAATGAGCCTAGCAATATTAGAGTTATTAAAAAAAGAAAATATTCAAGCTATAGCTTCATGTGGATTAAGCTTAGGTGAATATTCAGCATTAATAAATAGTAATAGTATTTCTTTTGAAGATGGTGTTAAAATTGTAAAAACAAGAGGAGAGATAATGCAAAAACTATGTCCTGAAGGAACATGGAGTATGGCTGCAATTTTAGGACTTGATGAAGAAAAAGTTACAAAGGTATGTAATGAAATAAAAACAGGATTTGTTGCTCCAGCTAATTTTAATTGTCCAGGACAAATTGTTATTTCAGGAGAAAAAAATGCTATAGATGAAGCTATTGAAAAATTGAAAGTAGAAGGCGCCAAAAGAGCTATAGAATTAAAAACATCTGGACCATTCCATACTAAAATGTTAGAAAAAGCATCTATTCAATTAAGAAATGAACTTGAAAAAGTTCAAATTAATTCTTTTAAAACAAAAGTTATAAAAAATATCGATGGAAAAGAGTATTCAGAAGATGATGATGTAAAAGATATTTTGGCAAATCATATAATTAATCCAGTAAGATTTGAAGACGGATTGAGAAGAATGATTGACATGGGAATAGATACTTTTATTGAAATTGGACCTGGAAAATCATTATCAGGATTTGTAAGAAAGATAAATAAAGAGTTAAAGATATTAAATGTAAATAGTGTTGAAACATTACAAAACTTAATTAATGAAATTACAATTTCAAATGGAGGTAAAATATGAATAAAGTTGCTTTAATTACGGGAGCATCACGTGGAATTGGAAAACAAATTGCAATTACACTTGCCAAAGAAGGATACAATATCAGTTTAAATTGTAGAAAACAAAATGAAGATGTACAAAAAACAAAAGAAGAACTAGAAAGCTATAATGTAAAATGCTTAATTGTAGAAGGAGATGTTTCTAAATTTGAAGATGCAGAAAGAATAACAAAAGAAACAATAGAAGAATTTGAAAGAATTGATGTATTAGTAAATAATGCAGGAATTACAAAAGATATGTTGCTTCTTAGAATGAAAGAAGAAGATTTTAGAAATGTTATAGATGTTAATTTATGTGGAACATTTAATATGAGTAAAAATGTGTCTTCTTATATGATGAAAGCTAGAAGTGGAAGAATTATAAACATAGCTTCAGTAGTAGGAATTTCAGGAAATGCTGGTCAATCAAATTATGCAGCATCTAAAGCTGGAATAATTGGTTTTACTAAAAGTCTAGCAAAAGAGCTTGCAAGTAGAAATATACTTGTAAATGCTATTGCTCCAGGTTTTATAGAAACCGATATGACAAATGTTTTAAAAGATGATGTTAAAGATAAAATTTTAGAACAAATTCCTTTAAGAAGAGAAGGTACTGCAGAAGATGTTGCAAATATTGTTAAATTTTTAGCATCAGATGATAGTAAGTATATCACTGGGCAAGTTATTAATGTTGATGGCGGAATGCTAATGTAAAATTCCTTTAAAATTACATTTTATGTTTTTAAAATGCAGTCATATACTATGTATGCTTTTTGCTTTTTGAAAACAGTTTGCCTAGCAATATATCAATTTTAAATAAATTGAATAATAAAAGGAGAAAAAATAAAATGGAAAAAAGAGTAGTAATAACAGGATTAGGTTCAATAAATCCTATTGGAAATGATGTGGAAAGTACTTGGGATGGAATTAAAAACTGTAAATGTGGAATTGATGAAATTACTTTATTTGACAGTAGTAATTTGAAAACAAGATTAGATGCAGAAATTAAAGAATATGATACTTTGAAATATTTAGATTTAAAACAATCAAAAAGATTAGATAGAAGTTCTCAATTTGCTTTAATTGCAGCAAGAGAAGCTTTTAAAGATAGTGGAATTAATGAAGAAAATACAAATCTTGATAATGTAGGTATATTTATTGGTTCTGGAATTGGAGGATTAATTACAATTGAAAATCAATGTGAAATAAAATCTCAAAAAGGTGCTAATAGAATTTCTCCAATGTTTATACCAATGTCTATAGCCAATATGCCTGCTGGTAATGTTGCTATGGATTTAGGATTAAAAGGAGAGTCAATTTCTATAGTAACAGCGTGTGCTTCTTCTACTCATTCAATTGGTGAAGCATATAGAAATATAAAAGCTGGATATGAAGATGTTATTTTAGCTGGCGGAACAGAATCTGCAATTTGTGAATTGGGAATAGCTGGATTTGAAAATATGAAAGCATTATATACAGGAACAGATAAAAATAGAGCAAGTATCCCATTTGATAAAGAAAGAAGTGGATTTGTAATGGGAGAAGGTGCTGGTGTTTTAGTTTTAGAAGAATTGGAGCATGCCAAAAAAAGAGGTGCTAAAATTTATGCAGAAGTAGTTGGATATGGTGCTACTTCAGATGCATACCATATTACATCACCAGATCCAGAAGGAACAGGTGCACTAAGAGCAATGGAAAGAGCAATTAATGATGCAAATTTAACTCCAAAAGATATAGACTACATAAATGCACATGGAACATCAACACATTTAAATGATAGTACAGAAACAAAAGCAATTAAATTGCTTTTTGGGGAAGATAGTAAAAATATAAAGGTAAGTTCAACAAAAGGAAATACAGGACATTTATTAGGAGCAGCAGGAGCTATTGAGTCAATTATATGTACAAAAGCACTTAACGAAGGATTGGTGCCACCTACAATTAATTATAAAGAAAAAGATGAAGAATGTGATTTGGATATAGTACCAAATAAACCAATAAAGAAAGATTTGAACATTGTAATGTCTAATTCATTAGGATTTGGTGGTCATAATAGCAGTATTATTTTAAAAAAATATAGAATTTAGGAGGAAATTTGCTATGGAATATGAAAAGATAAAACAATTAATGGATGATATGGGAAATTCAAAATTAACTTCAATTGATATAGAGTTTCCAGATGGTATAAAAATCAAAATGGAAAAAAATAATGAAAAGCAAGTTGTAGTAACAAATATTGAAGAACAAATTACTAAAGAACAAAACAATAATAATGCTATTTCTAAAGAAGAAAATAAAGAGAAAATAGAAGAAGGAAATATTGTAAAATCACCAATGATTGGGACTTTTTATATGAAACCATCCCCAGATAGTGACCCTTATGTGGAAATTGGAAGTACTGTAAAAAAAGGTACAGTGCTTTGTATAATAGAAGCTATGAAATTAATGAATGAAATTGAATCTGAATATGAAGGTAAAATTACTGAAATTTTCGTAAAAGACGGAGAAGCAGTAGACTATGGAAAACCATTATTTAGAATTATATAATGTCCTCAATTAGTAATAGAAAGGAAAAAGATATGTTAAATAAAGAAGAAATAAAAGATATTATTCCTCAAAGAGAACCATTTCTGATGATTGATGAGGTTGAGGAATATATTCCTGGCGAAAGTTGTATTGCTTATAAAGATGTGGATGAAAACGAATGGTATTTTAAAGGACATTTTCCAGGAAATCCTATCATGCCAGGAGTATTAATTACTGAGAGTTTGGCTCAAGCTGGAGCAGTTGCAATTCTTTCAATGGATGAAAATAAAGGAAAAAATGCTTTATTTGGTGGAATTGAGAAAATGAAATTTAAGAAAATGGTTGTTCCAGGTGATAGAGTAAAGCTTGAGGTAAGAATAATAAAAAGAAAAGGTCCTATAGGTATTGGAGAAGCAATGGCTACTGTTGATGGAAAAATAGTTGCTAAAGGAGAATTAACATTTGCAGTAGTTTAATAAAAAATGATTATTATGTTAGGCAATATTTTGAAAATTGCAGTTTAAAAAATAAACTACATACTGAGATTGTAAGAAATTATCATTTTAATAGCATCAACACCAAGACAGAAAAAGTGTTATTTTTCTAGAAAAGGAGGAAAAGATGAATAAAATCTTAATAGCAAATCGTGGAGAAATTGCAGTTCGTATTATAAGAGCTTGTAAAGAGATGAACATAAAAACAGTTGCAATATATTCAGAAGCTGATAAAGATTCATTACATACTAAACTTGCTGATGAAGCAATCTGCATTGGACCCGCTGCTTCGAATAAAAGTTATTTAAATATTAAAAATATAATTGAAGCGGCATATATAACTGGGAGTGATAGTATTCATCCAGGATTTGGGTTTTTATCTGAAAATGCACAATTTGCTAGAATATGCAGAGAGTCAAATATAAAATTTATTGGTCCAACAAGTGAAGTGATAGATTTATTAGGAAATAAATCTAATTCAAAAGACATAATGAAAAAAGCTGGAGTTCCAGTAATACCAGGATCAGATGGTAGTGTAAAAGGATTGAAAGATGCGATACTAATTGCTGAGAAAATTGGTTATCCAATAATGTTAAAAGCAGCAGCTGGTGGAGGGGGAAAAGGAATTAGAATTGTAAATAATTCAGATGAGCTTGAAACTAGCTACAATATAGTAAAACAAGAGGCTAAAATTTCTTTTAATGATGATGAAATATATATAGAAAAGTTTATTAAAAATCCAAGACATGTTGAAATTCAAGTTTTAGCTGACGAACATGGAAATGTTGTTCATTTAGGTGAAAGAGATTGTTCTATTCAAAGAAAGCACCAAAAGGTAATTGAAGAAACTCCATCTACTGCAATTGATGAAAAATTAAGAAATAAAATGGGTGAAGCAGCTGTAAGAGCAGCCAAAACGGCAGGATATACAAGCTGTGGAACAGTGGAATTTTTAGTTGATAGTGATAGAAATTTTTATTTTATGGAAATGAATACTAGAATTCAAGTAGAACATCCTATAACTGAAATGCGTACAGGAATTGATATTGTAAAAGAACAAATAAAAATCGCAGCAGGTGAAAAACTGAAATTTAAACAAAAAGATATTAATTTTAAAGGTCATTCTATTGAATGTAGAATAAATGCAGAAAATCCTAATAAAAATTTTATGCCATGTCCAGGAAAAATTACAGGACTTAACTTACCAGGTGGAAATGGTGTAAGAATAGATTCTGCTATATATGATGGATATACAATACCACCTTATTATGATTCAATGATTGCAAAAATAATAGTTTTTGGGACTACAAGAAATGAAGCAATTGCTAAAATGAAAAGAGCATTAGAAGAATTGGTAATAGAGGGTGTCGAAACAAATAGAGATTTCTTATTTGATATAATTAAAAATCCAGATTTTATCAGAGGAAACTTTGATACATCATTTATTGAAAAAATGTTATTTTAAGAAGGTGTATAAAAAATGATTGTTGATAAAATAAAAAAAAGAGAACCATCACTAAAAAATAAACCAAGTAAAATTGATATTCCTGTTGGAAAATGGATAAAATGTGATGGTTGTAAAGAAATAATCTATAAAGAAACTTTGTGGAATAATTTAAATATTTGTCCTAATTGTGGACATTATTTCAGAATGCATGTTAATAGAAGATTAGAACAAATAATAGATAAAGGTACATATAATAGATTTGATTTAAATATTGAAACAAGTAATCCTTTGGAAATGGAAGACTATACCAAAAAATTAAAAGCTTTAAGAGAGAAAACAGGTCTTGAAGAAGCAGTAGCATGTGGAACAGGCAAAATTAATGGCGAAGAGACAGTAATATGCATAATGGATAGTGGTTTTATGATGGGAAGTATGGGCAGTGTTGTTGGAGAAAAAATTACATATGCTATAGAACAAGCAATTGAGAGAAAACTTCCTATTATAATATTTTGTGTTTCTGGTGGAGCAAGAATGCAAGAAGGGATTATTTCATTAATGCAAATGGCAAAAACAACAGCTGCTCTAACAAAATTAGATGAAGCAGGTCTTTTATATATTTCTGTTTTAACAGATCCTACTTATGGAGGAGTAACAGCTTCTTTTGCAAGTTTAGGAGATATTGTTTTAGCTGAGCCTAAAGCAATGATTGGATTTGCAGGTCAAAGAGTTATAGAACAAACTATAGGTGAAAAACTTCCAGAAGGATTTCAAACCGCAGAATTTTTGTTAGAACATGGTTTTATTGATAAAATTGTTGAAAGAAAAGATTTAAAAGAAACTATTTACAAATTAATTAGATATAATAAATAAATTAGTAAAACAAAAGGCCAATTGAGAAAATACTCAATTAGCCTATTATGTAGAAATATTAGCTAAATTTTACAACTGTAAGTTTTTTTGCAAATATATTCATAAAATAGCGATAATCTATAACTGTTCTAATTTTTATGTCTGTATAGTCCATGTCATTTAAAACAGTCATAATAGTTTGCTTTCTGTACAGTCCGTTCATTAACAATTCACAATTAAGAATTGTAGTGTTACCAAAGAAATATTGCAACTCAATTAATTCATTAATGAATTTGGCTTTGGCAAAATGCCGTTTCTTTTTGTAATTTACGAGTAATTGTTTTGCTGTTTCGATAGGAAATAATTTTTCCATATGGTATCCCTCCTAAATTAAATTTAAAGTATTATATCATAAAAATCTAATAAAGTAAATGAGCAGAAATTAATTGGTCAAAAGAGAAGAGGTGAGAAAAAATGAAATTATCTGCGTGGGAAAGAGTTGAAATTGCCAGAAGTCCTAAAAGGGAAACTGCACTTGAATATATTGAAAATATTTTTGATGAGTTTATTGAACTTCATGGTGATAGGAATTTTAAAGATGATAAGTCTATTATTTGTGGTCTTGCTAAAATAGATAATCAGAATTTTACAATTATAGCTCAGCAGAAGGGAAGAAATACAAAAGAAAATATTGAAAGAAATTTTGGTATGCCTAATCCTGAAAGCTATAGAAAAGCAATAAGATTTATGAAACAAGCCGAAAAATTTAAAAGACCAGTAATTACGTTTGTAGATACTAAAGGTGCATATCCAGGTATTGGAGCTGAAGAAAGAGGTCAAGGTGAAGCAATTGCAAAATCTATGTTTGAAATGGCTAAATTGAAAGTGCCAGTTATAGTAATAGTAATTGGAGAAGGCTCTAGTGGTGGTGCTTTAGCAATTAGTATTGGAAATAGAATATTTATGTTAGAAAATGCAATATATTCTATTTTATCACCAGAAGGTTATAGTAGTATTTTGTGGAAAGACTCTTCAAGAGTGAAAGAAGCTGCTGAAAAGATGAAATTAACAGCTAAAGATTTGTATGATCTAAAAGTGATTGATAAAATTGTAAAAGAAAATTTTGATGATAATGAGGCATTTGAAAAAATCTGTAAAAATTTAAAAAAGGAAATTGTAAAATCAGTATCAGAATTACAATGTAAAACAGAAGATGAAATTGTTGAAGAAAGATATCAGAAATTTAGAAAAATGGGTGAATTTATAAAGCTAAAAGATATATAATTTCTATGTCTTTATAAAATTATGAAAAAAATATGTTTATATATAATAAAAGGAGGAAAAAATGTTATTAAAAAATAAAAAAATATTAATAATGGGAATTAGAAATAAGTGGAGTATTGCATTTGGTATTGCCAAAACTGCATATGATAATGGGGCAAAATTGATATTTACATATATGGGAGAAGAAAATAAAGGAAAAATTGAAGAACTAATAAGTGAATTTAAAGGAAGTAAAGCATATGTTTTAGATGGTGCTTCTGAGGATGAACTAGTAAAAGAAACTTTTACAAAAATAAAAGAGGAAAATGGAAAAGTTGATGGAATAGTACATGCAATTGCACATGCAAATACAGAAGATCTACATAATGATTTTATTTATACAAGTAAAGAAGGATTTAGTCATGCAAATGATGTTAGTGCATATTCATTTGTTCTTGCAGCTAGAATGGCAAAAGAATTAGATATGTTGAATGAAAATGCTAGTTTAGTTACTTTAACTTATCATGGTTCAACAAAAGTTTTAGAAGGTTATAATGTAATGGGAATTGCTAAAGCTGCTTTAGAATCAAGTGTTAGATATTTAGCAGAAAATTTAGGAAAAGATGGTATAAGAGTAAATACAGTATCTGCTGGACCAATTAAAACATTATCAGCAAAAGGAATTAAGGATTTTTCTTCAATATTAACTGTAGTTGAAGAGAAAGCACCATTACATAGAAATGTAACAACTATTCAAGTAGGAAATGTTGTAACATTTTTACTAAGTGGTATGTCAGAAGCTATTACTGGGCAAGTAATTTACGCAGATAGTGGATATAATATAATGGGAATTTAATTATGTACATGAACAAAGGAGATGTATATAAATTTACTAAAATAATATAAAATATTTAAATGCGTCTCGTTTGTTCTAATTAAAAATATATTACATAAGAAAATATATAAAATTATAAAATTATAAAATTAGGAGGAAAAGTATGTTAAGAGAAGAAATTTTTGAAAAGTTAAAAGGGATAATTGTAGAACAATTAGGTGTAGAAGAGAGTGTAGTAAATGAAGATGCTACATTTATGGATGATTTATCAGCAGATTCTTTAGATATTGTAGAATTAGTTATGAGTATTGAAGAAGAATTTGATTTGGAAATACCAGATCAAGAAGCTGAAAAAATAGTTAAAGTTTCAGATGTTGTAGAATATATAAAATCTCATAAAGAATAATAAAAAGTTTTATATTTATATAATAGGTTTAGAGTGCTGACAAATCATAAATATTTGTTAGCACTTTTTGTATTTTATAATTATCATATTGTCCACTTTTGTTATTTAGTAGGAAAGTACTCTCCACTTCTTACTAAATAACAGCTTCGCCAATTTTTGCACACAATTTTGTACAACAAAATTGGATATTGTTTTCAACCTCTTATTAAACAAGTATTTGGCTAATTTTTATATATAAAATTATATCTAGTTTAAAACTTTAGATTAAATAGAATATAAAAACATATTGTTTTGTACTGACCAACTAGTCTAATGTTTTTTTATATAACTTATGATATATTAATATTAATAAATTTTATTCAATTGGGAATGTTATTTTTATATTATATGAGGAGAAGATTATGAAAAATGAAAAAATTTTTGATGTAAAAGAATTTAATAATTTAAAAGAAATTATTTATAATTCTGTTGAAAAATATGGTAATAATATTGCTTTTGTTATAAAGCATAAAGAAAATAAGAAAGTAGAATATGAAAATGTAACCTATAAAAGATTACTTGAAGATATTAATAAATTTGGTACATCACTATATGATTTGAAATTAAAAGATAAAAGAGTTGCTATAATTGGAAGAAATAGATATGAATGGGTAATTGCACATTTGTCTAATTTACTTGGGGGAATTGTTTCTGTTCCTTTAGATAAGGATTTGCAATATGATGAATTAGAAAATTCTCTAATTAGAAGTAAAGTAGATGCTATAATTTTTGATGAAAAATTAAAAGATGAAATATCAGAAATAAAGAAAAATGGTAAAACAAATTTAACTGAATATATTTGTATGAGTGAATTAAGTGGGTATAAATCATTTAAAGAACTTATGAAAAAAGGTGAAGAATTAATTGAAGAAAATAATAATGATTTTATTAATGCTAAAATTGATGAAAATGTAATGAATATATTATTATTTACTTCTGGAACAACTTCTAAATCAAAAGCAGTAATGCTTTCTCAGAAAAATATAGCATCAAATATATATGCTTTGCAATCAGTAGAAGATATTAGACAGACAGATGTTAATATAGCATTTTTACCATTACATCATATTTTTGGTTCAACATGTTTAATTATGATGCTTGCTTGTGGTGTGAAAACAGCTTTCCCAGATGGATTAAGATATATAAAACAAAATCTAAATGAATATAAAGTATCAGTATTTGTTGGAGTTCCTGTGCTAGTTGAAGCTATTTATAAGACAATAATGAAAGAAATTGAAAAACAAGGAAAAACAAAATTAATAAAAACAGCAATGAAAATTAGCAATGCGTTATTAAAGATTCATATTGATATAAGAAGAAAATTATTTAAACAAGTATTAGATGCTTTAGGTGGAGAATTAAGACTAGTAATTTCAGGTGGAGCTCCTGCAGATCCAGAAATCTCAAAAGGATTTAATAATTTAGGTGTTACAACATTACAGGGATATGGACTTAGTGAAACATCACCTGTAATTTGTGCTGAAAATTATAAAATATTAAAAAATGGATCTGTTGGTGTTCCAATGATTAATGATACAATTGAAATAGTAAATAAAGATGACAATGGAATTGGAGAAATACGTGTAAAAGGTCCTAATGTTATGCTTGGTTATTATGAAATGCCAGAAGTAACAAATGAAGTTTTAAAAGATGGATGGTTTTATACAGGAGATTTAGGATATTTTGACAAATCTGGAAGTTTATTTATAACTGGAAGAAATAAAAATTTAATAGTTTTAAAAAATGGTAAAAAAGTATTTCCAGAAGAATTAGAAATGTTAGTAAATAGATTAGAATTAGTTGAAGAATCTATGGTTTTTGGAATGCCAGATGAAAAAGATAAAATAGATGTGAAATTATCTGTAAAAGTAGTATATAATAAGGAAGTTGCCAAAGAAAAATATAATGATAAAAGTGAAGACGAATTATATAAAATTATTTGGGAACAAATAAAAGAATTAAATAAAACATTTCCTAGATATAAACATATACAAAACTTTATTTTAAGTAGTGAAGAACTTATAAAAACAACTACCAAAAAAGTTAAAAGACAAGAGGAAATGAAAAAAATATTAGGACAATAAAATAGGAATTATTCATAATTTAGAAATATAATGCGAATTTTATAGTGGATTTATAAGATTTAAACTGATTTTATTGAGTAATTTTGTTTTGTGATAACATATAGTATAATTACTCATGTAAAAAATATATACAATTAATGTAATTAATAAAAATGTTTTATTCTATAATAGGAAATTCTATAGAAAAGTCTTTCAGAAATATTACCTTTGAAAAATTAATAAATATTTAATTTATTTTCTTCATATACTATGTTATAATGTTTATAAGAAAATTAATTACTGAAGAAGGTAGATAAAAATGAAAGAAATATATATAGTTTTAACGTATACAGGAACTTTTTTGTCTAGAATAATAAAAGTATTTACAGGAAATGAATTTGCACATGTATCTATTGCTTTAGATGTAGAATTAAAGAATATGTATAGTTTTGGAAGATTAAATCCATATAATCCATTTATTGGTGGATTTGTTCATGAATATATTGATGATGGTACTTTTAAAAGATTTAAAAATACAGTAAGTAAAGTATATGCTTTACCAGTAGAAGATGAGAAATATGAGAAATTAAAAAAGATAATATCAAATATACAAGATAATAGAAAGGACTATACATTTAACATTTTAGGACTTTTTGCAGCTGGTATACATATTAGATTAAAATATAATAAATCCTTTTATTGTGCAGAATTTGTTAAATATGTTTTAGATAAATCTAAGGTGAGAAATAATTTGCCAGAACCAATAAAACCAGAAGATTTTAAAGGTCTAGAATGTGCAAAAGTGATTTATGAGGGGCTTCTTAGAAATTATATTGTTCCTGAAAAAAATATTATAAATATTGAAAATTATAAAGTGATTAGTAAAAACTCAAAAAAATTAAGTGTAGTTTAATATAAAAAGGAAAAGTTGAATGGAAAAATATATACATAAAGTAAATTATTACGAAACAGATAAAATGGGAATAACACATCATTCTAATTATATAAGATGGATGGAAGAGGCAAGAGTATACTTTTTGGAAAACATAGGTTTTGGATATGATAAATTGGAAGAAGATGGAATTATTTCCCCAGTTATTGGAATAAATTGTGAATATAAAGAAAGTACAACTTTTTATGATGAAATTTCAATAGAAGTAAGTGTAAAAGAATTTAAAGGAGTAAGATTGGTTATACAATATGAAATGAAAAACAATAAAACTGGAAATTTAGTATTAATAGGTACATCAGAACATTGTTTTTTAGATAAAGATGGAAAACCAATAAGATTAAACAAACAATTTCCGCAATTTAATAGTAAATTAAAGGAATTAGCGAAAAAAAGTGTATAAAATGTGAATAAAGTTAAAAGAATCCAGATTTTCAAATGAAAATTTGGATTCTTTTTTTATAATATGATATACAGATTAAAAATTAGCCACTTAAATATATTAAAATAGTAGTAATTTTTTACTATTTTAATTCTACTATTGTAACTCCCATTTCACCTTCACCAAAAGTACCAATTCTAAATGATTTTACATGTGGATGTGATTTTAAAAATTTATGAATTCCAGTACGTAATGCTCCAGTTCCTTTACCATGGACAATTCTAATTGATGGAAGACCACTCAAAATACAATTATCCAAATATTTATCAATAGAAAAACATGCCTCATCAACATTTTGCCCAATTACATTGATTTCAGAAGAAATTGATTTTACTTTAAATTCTTTTCTTGATGAATAATCTTTTTTTGGATTAGATTCTTTATGGGGAGAATTTAAAATTTGTAAATCTTCAAATTCAAAAAACATTTTTCCAAAAGAAAGTGCAACTTGTACTTTTTTATCTTTTGAAATAGATAATATTGTTCCTTCTTGATTTATTTTACTAACAAAAACCTTAATTCCAACTTGTAAATCTTCAAATTTAATATTATTTTTTGATGTGATATTTTTTGAATTGACAATATTTAAATTGTCAATTTTTTCATTTAATTTATTTCTTAATTTATTAGAATCTTTAGTATTTGATGAATGCTCAAGTTCTTTAATAATTTTATTTGCATCATCTTTTGCAGAAAGTAAAATTTCTCTAGCTTCAAATTTTGCTTTATTTATAATATCTTTTTGTTCATTTTGTAATTTTGAAAAATCAAATTCTAGAGATTTTTTTAATTCTTCAACTTTTTTTGAACTTTCTAAAGTTTTTTGTTTTTCATATTCTATAATACGTTTATCTTCATAAATATTTGTAAGAAGTTCTTCAATATTTATGTTTTCTTGATCTATAAATTCTTTTGCTCTGTTTATAATATCTTCGGAAATACCTAATTTTCTACTAATTGAAAAAGCATTACTTGTACCAGGAACACCTAGTAATAATTTATAAGTAGGAGATAGTGTCTCTAAATTAAATTCAACACTCGCATTTTCAAATCCATCAGTAACTAGAGCAAAGTGCTTTAATTCAGGATAATGAGTAGTAGAAAGAGTGATAGCATTTAAAGAATGCAACTTTTCTAAAATACTTATAGCTAAACTAGAGCCTTCAATAGGATCTGTACCAGAACCAAGCTCATCCAATAAAATAAAACTATTTTTAGTTGCTATATTTAAAATTTGAGCAATTTTTGTAATATGAGATGAAAAAGTACTTAAAGAATCACTAATACTTTGCTCATCGCCAATATCAGCAAAAACGTTATCTGCCATAAAAACACTACTATTTTCTTTTGCAGTAATATGAAGCCCACTCATTGCCATAATAACTAAAAGTCCAGCTGTTTTTAAAGTTACAGTTTTACCACCAGTATTTGGACCAGTTATTATTAAACTATTATAATCTATTCCAAGTGGAATATCATTTTTTACTGCTTGATTTTTGTTTAGTAATGGATGCCAAGCTTGTTTCAAATCTATAATTTTTTCATCATTTATTATAGGTTCAGTAGCATCTAATAAATTAGAATATTTTGCTTTAGCAAAAATAAAATCTATTAAACCAATTAAATTAATATCATTTTTAATATTATCAATGATTGAAAAAAATAGGGATGAAAGTTTTTGAAGAACTTTTTCTATTTCTAGATTTTCCTCATTTTTTAAATTATTTAAATCATTATTTAAATCAAAAATTACAATTGGTTCGATAAATATAGTAGATCCACTAGAAGAAATATCATGAACAAATCCTTTTATTTCTTGTCTATATTCATTTTTAACAGGAATAACAAAACGTCCTGAACGCATTGTAATAACTGATTCTTGTACATATTTCGAACGAATAAGCGAATTTAATTTATTTCTAATTTCCTGTTCTTTATTTCTAATATTCTTTCTAATAATTTTCAAATTGTTAGAAGCATCATCAGAAATTGTAGTTTCATCTATAATAGCAGTAAAAATTGCTTTTTCTATAGAAGGGTTTATATATAGATTATTGAATAATCCTGTTAAATTTTCGAATTCTGTCATATCTATTTCAGTACTAAAAAAGTAATCTTTTAGATTGTTGGACATTTTTAAAATTGATGCTAAATCTAATAATTGTTTTGGAGATAAAAATAAGTTGCTTTCTATTTTCTTTATATGAGTAGTAATATTTTCAATTTCTGAAATAGGTATATTACCTTTTCTATAAAGAAGAGTTGATGCTTCAGATGTTTGCTTTTGTGCCTTTATTACTTCTTGCTTTAAAGAAAATGGTTTCAATTCTTTTGCATATTTTTTTCCTAAATAAGTTATGCAAAATCCTTGTAATATTTCACATATTTTATTAAATTCCAATTTTTCTAAACTTTTTAAATCCATATTTCAATCCTTTTTTTAAATAACTTATTATATATTTTGTCTAAATTAGAGAAAATATATGATAATAAAATCAAATAATATAATATCATAAATATGAATAAAAATAAAGTAGTAAGAAAAAACGAAGGACTTTTAATATTTTCAAATATTTGAAATATTTAAGGTGGTAAGCTTTATTGTGCATAATTTATTATAGAACAAAAGTAGACGATATGATAATTACAAAATACAAAAATTTACTAAATCATCCACGTATTTGTTCGAAGAGCCGATTTTGTTGTATAAAATCGTGTGCAAAAATTAGCGAAGCCTTTATTTAGTAGGAAAACGCTCTGCACTTCCTACTAAATAAAAAAGAAGTAGTATGAATACTACTTCTTTTGGTGCGCCCTCAAGGATTCGAACCTTGGACCCACCGGTTATGAGCCGGTTGCTCTGACCAACTGAGCTAAGGGCGCATATGCTTTTTTGCTTAACGCAAGATTAATTATAAACGAACTATAATAATATGTCAAGATAATTTTATAAAAAAATTAAAATTTTATAAACAAAAAGTAAAAAGCCTTGCACTAGCAAGGCTTGAGGTTTAATAATGCGTATGTACATCATGATCCTTATATAAATTAGAATTATGAATTGTATACGCTAATGGATTAAACTTTGTTATATCTGATTGAATATCAGTTTCTCCATAATTGCAAGTTTCATTACCTTTGTATTGTAATGTCCGAATTGCTGATATTGCTAATTCAATATTACTATCATCAGGTTCTTTTGTTGTGATAAATTGAACTAATTTTCCTAAAAAGTTAAAAGGAAAAATAGAATGTAATAAAAATGGAACTAAGAACAATAATTTTTCTGGAATCATAAATCCAGTGCAAATATACACAATAAATCCAATTAATTGTCCTGTAATAAGTGCAGAATATATTGTAGCTCCGCAAACATTACATATGCGAGAAAAACATTGTGCTTTTTGAACAGTAGGAATGTAGCCTAACTTTTTATAAGCAGCATAAACTTTATGCTCTGCTCCATGATTTTTTCTTATCTCACTTCCTTGTTTATATAAACTTATAACGCCTATGAATGTTAAAGTAATTAAAAATACGGTTGAAATAAGATAAAATGCAATATTAATTGAATTATTTTTTATCATAGGATTTATAAAATATCCTTTTATTATAGGTAATCCAAATAACCAAAAAATATTAAATATGGTAGCTAATATCATTTTGCTAGTTATTAGTTCTTTTTTCAATTCCTTTCTAATCTGTTCAGCACTTTTGTATTCTGTTTCAATTTCACCATTTGCTTTACGAATGGCAGTTCCAGTATTATTACTAGAATCAGCAAACATTATCCGATCTACCTCGGATCTTCCTTTAGAAATAGTAATTTTAAACATAGTTTTACCTCCTGATAATTTTTTGTAAAAACTATTAAAATTATATCATACTTTACATAAAATATCAATTGTGAATTTAATATTTTGATTACTAAATGATAATAATGTAAATAACTTTTTATAAATACTATTATGTGCAAAAACTAATTTATTATATAGAAATTTATTATGATTAAAAATGTTATATATAATTAAGCTGTTAATAGTAATATTGACATAAATTGTTAAAAAGTATATAGTGAAAAAAAGAAGTATATAAATTTTGTAAAAATATGTTAGTCTAGATGTTAAATTATAATTTAAAGAAAACTACCAAATTTTACAAATAATAATTTAGGTGATTATATGAAAAAATTTATAATTATAATTGTAACAATATTTGTATTGATAACATTAGTATTATCAATATTAGTGTTAAAATATAGAAATATTATTTATTTAGTTGTAAAAGAAAATCAAACTGTAGAAAAGATTTATTATGCAGAGGACTTTGGAATAGAAATAATAAAATCAAATACAGATTATGATAAAGATGGGGTTGATGATTATACTGACATTTTATTAGGTGCTAGAGCTGATGCAGAAAATAAACCTACTTATAGAAGTGCATATTATTCTGGTGGTTATCCACCAGATGATGAAGGAGTGTGTACAGATGTTGTATGGAGAGCATTAAAAAATGCAGGATACTTTTTGAAAGATATGGTTGATGAGGATATAAAAAATAATCTTTCTTTGTATCCTAGAGTCGATGGAAAACCAGATCCTAATATTGATTTTAGAAGAGTGCCTAATTTAATAGTATATTTTCAAAAAAATCATATTTCGCTTACAACAGATTTGACAGAAATTGATAAATGGCAACCAGGAGATATAGTAGTTTTTTCAACTGATCATATAGGAATTATTTCAGATAAAAGAAATGAAAAAGGTGTACCTTATATAATTCATAATGCGAATCAACCCAATAGAGAAGAAGATGGATTAGAATTTTATAATGATAATTGGAAAGAAATTACTTATCACTTTAGATTAAAAGATATAAATAATTAAGTAATAATAGCGATATTAAGTATAATTGGGACTATATTTGCTTGCAGACACTATAGATATTAAAAGTTATTTTAATATTTATAGTGTTTTGTTTTATAATAGGAAAGTTCTCTGCTATGCCTATTATAAAGATGAAAGACAATCTACTTAATATATTTAAAATGTTGCTAATATTCAAAGTTGCTCTTTGGGATGATAATAGTGGAGTTCCATTACAAAAATTAATGGTAAAATAAATATTTATAAATTTTATAAGAAAAGAATAACAACAAAAAAATATTGAAAAACAATAAAAAAATATTGACAATCATAAAAAACGATGATATATTGTGAGCATTAAAATATAAAAATTTATAATTATAAATTTTTATTATATAGAAAAAAGAGGATGGATATATGGAAATTTTAGGAAAGAAAGGTTTAGGAAATTTTTTAAAAATAATGTTAGAAATCGTATTAGTAATTGGAATTTTAATTTTAGCTATATTTCCAATTATATTAAGAAATACAAATATGGATATAAACCCTAATATTATAATTTTTTATCCAAATGCAATTTGTTTATTAATCATAATATATCATTTTATAGGTTTATTTGATTCACTAAAGAAAAGTAATCCTTTTTGTGAAAATACAGTAAACAAATTGAAAAAAGCTCAAAAAATTTCAGAAATAGCTTCTGGCTTTTGGATTTTAGATTTTTTATATGAAGCTGTTTTAGTAAGAATATCAATTTCTTACATACTAGTTTTAGCTTTTATGGTTATATTATTTATTGGAGTATCAATAGCATTATATATTTTATCTGAATTATTTAATAAAGCATTAGAATATAAAAATGAGAATGATTTAATGATTTAAATTGAAATAGGGGGCAAACTACAATGATAATTGTAAACTTAGATGTTATGATGGCAAAACGAAAGATATCTTCTCGGAGAATTGGCAGAGAAAATAGGAATTACACAAGCAAATTTATCAATATTAAAAAATAATAGAGGAAAGGCAATCAGGTTTTCTACTTTAGAAGCTATTTGTGAAGTATTAGATTGTACTCCAGGAGATATTTTAGAATATAAAAAAGATGCCTAATATGTAAATAAAAATTCAAGGAGAATAGAAATGAAAAAAATATTTTGGGGTTCATTATTAATTAGTATATGGATAGTAATATTATTTTGGGGTAAAAATATAGGATTATCAATGTTACTTTTGGTAGTTCCTTTCTTATACTTTTTAATAAGTTTATTAGAAAGTAAAAATAAGATTAAATATAAAGAACCAAAAATCTTAATAATACCAATTATATTATTATCAAGTACATATTTTATATTTGATAATTCTTTTTTTAATTCGTTAAATCTTATTGTAATATCAGGATTAATAATATTTATGATAATAAGATTTATGGAAGACAAATTAAATATAGATAAATTATTTTTAAGATTTATAGAATTAATACTAGATCCATTAACTCGTATAGAATTAACTATGAATAAAATAAAGCTATATATTACTTCAAATTTTAAATTTATAAAAAAAGATAATAAAGAAAATAACATATTAAAAGGAATATTAATTACAATTCCTTTTGTAATAATTATAATAGTATTATTAGCTTCTGCAGATGATGTATTTAGTAATATCTTTTCGCAAATTTTTAATAGTATTTTTCAAGTGTTAGGTAAATTTAAATTAACAACAATTATTTTTAAATTAATTACCATAATTGCTTTATTTATGTATTTTTCGTGCTTTTTTCATAATCTTATTTTTGAATACGAAGTTATTAATGAAGATATAGCCAAAACAGAAATTAAAGATAAAACAACTATAAAAATACTTTTAAGTGCTTTAAATATAATTTATATATTGTTTTGTTTTATACAAATTCGTTCATTATTTATGGGAAAAAATGATGTTAGCAATTATTCACAATATGCAAGAAAAGGTTTCTTTCAATTAATGATAGTTTCAGTTATAAATTTAGCAGTAATATTATTTGCAAAAAAGGTTGAGAAAAATAAATATATTAATTTAATGTGTTTATTAATGGTTATATGTACATTTATAATTTTACTTTCATCAGCATACAGAATGTATTTATATGAAAGTGCATATGGCTATACTCGTTTAAGATTATTAGTATATGTTGCTTTATTAACTGAGGCAATATTATTAATTCCTACAATTATATATATAATGGATAAAAAAATTAATCTTTCTCAAGTATATATTAGTATTATAATTGTAATGTATGTTGGTATCAATTTTTCTAATGTAGATAATATTATTACCAAAAGTAATGTAAATAGATATTTTGAGATAGGTGTTTTTGATGTAGAATATTTAAAAAAGGAAACAGGATATGATGCTATTAAAGAATTAATTAGAATAAGAGATTCAGAAGCAAAAATGCAAGAAGAGGAAGATGTGAAATATAAAATAGATATATATTTATCTGAAATGTATGAAAAACTAGAAAAAGAAGAAATGGATTTTAGAAATTTAAATCTTTCAAAACTTATTGCAAAAAAAATGTATTAAGAGGGAAAATATATGAAAAATATTTTTAAAAAATATAAAGAAATTATTATTGCAATTATAATTATTTTAGCCATTATTATATTCAAAATAACAAAAACGATTAATTTTAATACTAATAAGGATTTTTTAAATACTGATTCTATAAAGATAGAAAATGATGTAGAAAATGACGGAAAAACTGATGGAGAAACTGAAACAAAAGTAAATTTATCTGAAGAAATTTTAAAAATTGAAAAAGAATATAGTATGAAAAATGGAGATAGATTTGTAAAAATAGGAAATACAATGGTATATGTAGACTTTGACAAAGATATATATTTAGTAAACCTAGAAAATAAAACTTCACAAATATTGTGTAAGCTAGAAGATGGAGTACAGCATGTATATTTTGATGGAGAATATATTTATTGTATGCCATATTATTATATGGGAAAAGGAATATATAAAATTGATTTGTCAGGAAATATAGAAAAAATATATAGTGGAGCTTCACTTCAATTATGGCTTACAAATGAAGAAATATATTTTATTGATCAGATTGGATTTGATGATATAAACCAAATACCACAAGGCAACTTATGTAAGATGGATAAAAATCGGTAATAATAAACAAATAATTATTGAAAACGTAAGAAATAAATTTACTTTACATAACGATAAATTTTATTTTATAGATAATAATACAAAAGGTGTTTTTTGTGCAAATTTAGATGGAACAGGAAAAACAGAACTTGCAAAAGGAAGAAATAGTATATCTGATGTTACAGGTACATATGTAAGTTTCTTTGACTTTAATGATGGTCAGAAACATAAAGTGGTTTATTTAGACAATAAAGAAGTTGTAGAACTTGGAAGATTTGGAAATAGTGTATCTTATAATGGTAAAACTTATGTTTATACTCAAAAAGTAAAATCTATAGATGAAATTCCAGATGGGTATACAATGTATGAATTAAATGGAAAACAAATTAAAGAAGCATTTGAAACAGATGATATACTACCAAGTTTATATTATGTATATGAAAATTATGCTTATATAATGGAAGGAAATGAATTTTATAGAAGAAATTTAACAGATGGATCTAAAGAAAAAATAGATATAGGATATTCTTATTTTATAGGAAGTAAAGCGTATAGTTTTAATACATCTAATAACACTATTACAGAAATTAATATATATGATTTAAAAGAAAATACAAAAGAAAAGATTTCTATGAAGTAGAAATTAATAGAATTTATATTGACAAAAACAATACCTAGATATACAATGTATAAAATACATAGATTATCTAGGTATTTTGCATTTGATATAAATCATAAAAAGTAGACTTCAAAATAAATAGAAAATCTTATTATATACTTTAATTATATCTTTTGGAGAATGTCTTAAAATAATTACATTTGAATTATATAAAAATAGGTAAATTATTGTAGATATAATAATTATATATTTATTAACAGAAAGTGCACGTTTTGTTAATAAAATTTTTTTCTATATTGTTCATTATTGTTTTTGGTATGATTTATATTACTATAGTTCTTAAAATAGGAGGTTTTTATGAAAATTAATAAAGAACTTTTAAAGGGAAGTACAAGTATGTTAGTTCTAAATTTATTAGCTAATGAAAATATGTATGGATATCAAATGATAAAAACTTTAAGTGAAAAATCAGAAAATGTCTTTGAACTAAAAGAAGGAACTTTATATCCAATTTTACATTCTTTAGAGGAAAAAAATTTAATAAATTCATATTGGGATGAGACAACAGGTAAAAAAAGAAAATACTATACAATTACAAAAGAAGGTAAAAAACATTTAAAAGAAAAAAAAGACGAATGGAAAATATTTAGCAATGGAATAAATTCTGTTTTAGGAGGTGTTTCATTTGCTAATTAAAGAATTTTTAGAAAAAGTTTGTGATGAAATAAAGTATAAACCAATAAGAAAAGATATTTCAGAAGAATTAGAGTTACATATTCAAGAGCAAAAAGAAGAATTCGTAAAAGATGGAATGAGTAATAGTAAAGCAGAAGAAAAAGCAGTTTTAAATATGGGAGAAGCAACTGAAATAGGAAAAAAACTAGATAAAATTCATAGACCCAAATTAGATTGGATACTACTTTTGTTAGTTGCAATTTTAATTGGATTTGGCTTTTTAGTTACAGTTATAAAGAGCCAAAGAATGGATATGGATTACTATTTAATACGACATGTTATTTTTTGTGTTGTTGGATTAATATTTAGTATAATTATATATTTTTATGATTATAGAAAATATTTAAAGTATTCAAATTTTATATATTTTTTATCAAGTATTTTATTAATTGATGCAATATTGTTCGGATACAAAATAGTAGGAACTTATAAATATATTAACATTTTTAGTGTGGGGATTGACCCAAGTAATATTTGTATACTTTTATATATTGTGTATTTTGTAAGTGCTTTAGAAAATTTAAAAAGCAAAAAGTGTAAAATTAATATAGATAATTTTACATTTGAATTTAGAATAGATATTTTAAAATTAGTAATATTATCTAGCATTTCAATAATTCTTTTAATGAGTGCAAGTGGTATAACTATATCAGTAATTTTAATTATGGCTTATATAATTATTCTAACAAGCTACATTATAAATACTAAAAATAATGTAAAATTAAATTTAATAAAATTATATGGAATACTATTTATTATAGGAATAATTTTTTTAGTATTTTGCATAGGAAGCCAAAATGCAATATATTATAGGCTTCAAAATAAAATAGTTTCAACTTATAATTATGAAAAAGATATAAATGGAAATGGGTGGATAGGATATAAAATAAATGAAGTGCTAAATAATTCTAATATGTTTTCAGGATTAGATAATATGGATAGTTATTTTGGATTATTTGATGGAGGAACTAATCATGCATTAATAACAATAATTGCATATTGTGGAAGTGCATATGCTTTAATAATAATTAGTACAATAATTTTATTAACTGCAAAAATAATTATCGATTGCAAAAAAATAAAAGATAATTATGGAAAACAATTAATTATTGGATTAAGTAGTGTAATTTTATTGCAAGCTATTTTTAATATATTAATGAATTTTAATATAATTCCAATTACAAATTTAAACTTACCTTTTATATCATATGGTATAACTAGTCTTATAATAAATATGATAAGTATAGCTTTTATATTATCTATTTACAGAAGAAAAGATATATTAGTAAAAGAAAGAATAAAATAAAAACTAAAATAGAAACTAAAATAAAAACTAAAATAAAAAACTAAAATAAAAAAAGTCCAGAGACGAGGGAAGTAGTCTTTCGTCTCTATGAATATATAATATAGAATATAAATTAATACAAAAAATTTAAAAATTGTATTGACAATACAAAAAAATACTATTATAATAAGGTACGTACTTGAGACAACACATATATGGGTAGGTGGTCGAGTGGTTAATGGCACCAGACTGTAAATCTGGCGACGAGAGTCTACGTTGGTTCGAATCCAACCCTGCCCACCATTATTAAAAAAAATTAAATAAAAGTGTTGACAAAACGAAAGTGATATAGTAAAATAAATCACGTTAGTGATGTCACAGTAAAATGGTCGCTTAGCTCAGCTGGGAGAGCATCTGCCTTACAAGCAGGAGGTCATAGGTTCGAACCCTATAGCGACCACCATTTTTGGCCTGGTAGTTCAGTTGGTTAGAATGCCGCCCTGTCACGGCGGAGGTCGACGGTTCGAGTCCGTTCCAGGTCGCCAAAATATCTAGTGACATGCTAGATATTTTTTATATAAGGCTTCATAGCTCAGTTGGTAGAGCAGGAGACTGAAAATCTCCGTGTCAGTGGTTCGATTCCACTTGAAGCCACCATATAAAGAAGGTAGTATTTACAATGTGTAGATATTATCTTTTTTTGTATCTTGAAATTTATTACATTATTATCACTTTAATTATAGGCGATAAATTAAAATATATAAAATAACAAATTTATAATATTGCTAAAAACTTGAAATTTATGTTAAATTATTGTATAATAATAACTCTGAACTATATATAAATTGGCTTTGCCAATTTAATACCTATATTCACTAAATAGTGAGAGGAAAACTCCTATTTTTAGTTTTACAAAAAAAATAACATCATAAAAAGGAGGTAATATAATGAATAATAATGAAAAAACTTATGTTATTGAAAGGTGGAATGGGGGAAAGTGTGAATTAACAGCTCAAGAACTTTATGAACGGGTGTTAAGAGATAGTGAATCTGATTACAATTGGATTGCTTCAGCTCAAGAACTTGTCAGAGTTGTTAATGAACCAGATTTTCCAAAAATGTATAAAGAAAAGATTCAAATTATTATATTGAATTGTTTTGCAAATCTGGAAGCGAAAGAATCTCATTTCGACTTGGAAGAGCAAAATGCAGTTTATGACTGCTATTATTCCTTACCTAATACAAATGAAGAAGCAAAAGAAGTAAAACTTAAATATTTAACTGCAATTGTATCTACAATTCTAAAGGAATGCAATATTTTTTCTTGGAAATTTCATACAGGAAAGAGATATGAGACTATATGTAGAAAATGGAAAAAAGTAAAAGTCAAAGAATGCTTTTCTGCAAAAGAAATTAATTTAGAAACTCTTAAATCAGAGTTAGCAAATAATTTTTTGCAAACTATTGAAGAAGCAGAAAAAAAAGGAATTTTTGATGAAGCTTATTAGAAGAATGCAAGAGCCTTGAATTTTATTCAAGGCTCTTGCATTTTAATCAATAATTTTAAAAAATTTCTAACGTATCACTAACATTATACAATATTATGTAAAATGCTTCAATAGGGAGATTTTTAGAAAGTCAAAATGCTTATATTAGAATATAAAAAGATATATACTATTTATCAAATATCTATTAAAATTTTGAGAATTTTAATAGTACTATAAAAAACATGGTTGTGATTTACTAAAATGTATTGGATTTAAGAGTAATTAGATAATTATGTTTTTTGTATATATAATATCTACAAGAATAAAAATGGAAGAAAAAAGGAGAAAAAGAGAGTAATAAGAATTAAAATAGTAAAAAAGGATAAAAAGTAATTATTTTGAACTTTTTTTGACTTATATTGACTTTTATTAATTATATGGTATAATTAATATGTTTTAAATTTACATAACGTATTTAATATGTTTTACATATTAATATAAAGAAATAAAATGAAAGATAGGGGGATTTAGCATGGAAGACGAAAAAATAGTAGAAAAAGTAACAACTTTAATCGAAAATAAAAGAATAAATGAATTACGTAAATATTTAGAAAATATAAATAGTGCTGACTTCCCGAGTATTTTTGAAAATATAGATGACGAAAAAATAATAATGGTATATAGGCTTTTATCAAAAGAAAAAGCAGCAGAAGTATTTGTTGAATTAGAACATGATGATCAAGAAAATTTAATAAACTGTTTAACAGATAAAGAAATAAAAAATGTTATGAATAAAATTTTCATGGATGATGCTGTTGATTTAATAGAAGAAATGCCAGCAAATGTTGTGAAGCGTATTTTAGCTAATACAAAATCAGAAAATAGAAAAATTATAAATGAACTTTTAAAATATCCAGAAGATACAGCTGGAAGTCTTATGACCACCGAATTTATAGACTTAAAAGAAAATATGACAGTAGAGAAAGCTTTTGATGTTATAAAAGCCAAAGGTTTACAAAAAGAAACTGTATATAATTGCTATATATTATCAGCAGACAGAAAACTACTAGGAGTATTAGATATAAAAGACCTTTTGATTGCAGAAACAGACGAACTAGTAAAAGAAATTATGGATACAAATGTTATTAAAGTTCAGACTTTAGAAGATCAGGAGGAAGTAACTAAAGTATTTGATAAATATGATTTAGTTGCAATACCAGTAGTAGATAAAGAAAATAGATTAGTAGGAATTATAACAATAGATGATGCAATAGATGTTATGCAAGAAGAAACAGAAGAAGACTTTGAATTGATGGCTGGTATTACATCAACAACTGATGATTCATATTTTAAAACAAGTGTATTTACACATGCAAAAAATAGAATATTATGGCTTTTACTTTTAATGTTATCTGCTACAATAACAGGAACAATTATGACTAGTTTTGAAAATACTATTGCCACATTACCAATATTAGTTGCTTTTATACCAATGCTTATGGATACAGGAGGAAATTGTGGCTCACAAAGTTCTACACTTATAATAAGAGGACTTGCAACAGATGAAATTGCTACAAAAGATTTATTTAAAGTAATATGGAAAGAATTAAGAGTTTCATTAGTAGTAGGTGTTGTTTTGGCAGTTGTTAATGGAATTAGAATTGCTGTTCAATATCACAATACTTTAATTGCCATTGTTGTTGGAATTACACTTATTTGTATAGTAATTTCTGCAAAGCTAATTGGAGGAATATTACCAATTATTGCAAAAAAAATGAAATTAGATCCAGCTTTAATGGCATCACCAATTATTACTACAATTGTTGATGTTATTTCAGTTACTGTATTTTTTGGACTTTCTACATTAATTTTAAATATATAAGATTGGAGGAATTGTTTTATGAATGAAGAAATAATAAAAGAAGTAATAAATTTAATTGAAAATAAAAAAATTAAGCAATTACGTGAATTTCTTGATAATATTAATGAAGCAGATTTTCCAAAAATTTTTGAAGAATTAGATGAAGAAAAAGTAATTATGGTATATAGACTTTTATCAAAAGAAAAAGCAGCAGAAGTATTTGTAGAATTAGATACAGATGATGAAGAAAAATTAATAAATTGCTTAACAGATAGAGAAATAAAAAATGTAATGAATGAAATTTTTATGGATGATGCAGTAGATTTAATAGAAGAAATGCCATCAAATGTTGTAAAACGTATTTTAGCTAATACTAAAATTGAAGATAGAAAAATTATAAATGAGCTTTTAAAATATCCAGAAGATACAGCAGGAACAATAATGACAACGGAATTTATGGATTTAAAAGAAGATATGACAGTAAAAGATGCTTTTATTAGAATAAAGAAAAAAGGATTAAGATCAGAAACTGTATACAATTCATATGTATTGTCTTCTGATAGAAAACTACTTGGAATGGTTGATATTAAGTCACTTTTAATTGCTGATAGACAAAGCAAAGTAAAAGATATAATGGAAACTAACATTATAAAAGCTCAGACATTAGATGACCAAGAAGAAATTGTAAAACTTTTTGATAAATATGATGTTGTTGCTGTTCCAGTAGTAGATAAAGAAAATAGATTAGTGGGAATTATAACAATAGATGATGCAATAGATGTTATGCAAGAAGAAACTGCTGAAGATTTTGAAGTAATGGCAGCTATGTCACCAACTGAAGATTCATATTTTAAAACAAGTGTATTTACACATGCCAAAAATAGAATTGTATGGTTATTAGTATTAATGATATCAGCAATGTTAACAGGAGGAATAATTGCAAATTTTGAAGAATCAATTTCTGCTTTACCAATATTAGTATCATTTATTCCAATGCTTATGGGAACTGGAGGAAATTGCGGATCACAAAGTTCCACACTAATTATAAGAGGATTAGCAACAGATGAAATTCCTATAAAAGATTGGGCAAAAGCAATATGGAAAGAATTACGAGTTTCTATTATAGTAGGTATTGTATTAGCAATAATAAACACTGCAAGAATAACTATACAATATCACGATTTTAAAATTGCATTAGTAGTATCAATAACTTTAGTGTTTACAGTTATAGTAGCTAAAATATTAGGATGTGTTTTACCAATTTTATCAAAGAAACTAAAAATGGATCCTGCAATTATGGCAGCGCCATTACTTACAACACTAGTAGATGCAACTACAGTATTAATTTTCTTTTCAATAGTAACAACAGCTTTTGCAATTTAATATTATTTTAAGCTTTTTATGATAATAATATAAAAGATTAGTGAAATGTTGCAGGGTGAAGGTGAATTATATGAAAATTTTAATTATAGAAGATGATAAAATTTTAGCAAAAACAGTTGAACAATGTTTAGGTTCGAAATATGATGTTGATCATGCATATGATGGAGAAGAAGGAATTTTGTATGCAGAGCAAGAAATCTATGATGCAATAATATTAGATATAATGATGCCAATTTTAGATGGTTATGAAGTTTTAAATACATTAAGAAGTAAAAAAATTTATACACCAGTATTAATTTTAACTGCTAAAGACGGAATAAGTGATAAAGTAAAAGGGTTTAGATATGGGGCAGATGATTATATAGTTAAACCATTTAATAGAGAAGAGTTACTAGTAAGATTAGAAGCTTTAATAAGAAGAACTAATGGAAACTACCTAGAAAATACAATAGAATTTAAAAATCTAACTTTAGATTTAAATAATAGAAAAGTAGAGGCAGATGGAAAAGAAATTATATTACAAGGAAAGCAATTTGATGTTTTAGAATATTTAATTACTTCAAAAAATACTATAATAACGAAAGAGCAAATTTTTGATAAGATTTGGGGATTTAATAGTGAAACAACTACAAATGTTATTGAAGTATATGCAAGTGGTTTAAGAAAGGAATTAAAGAAGATTGGATATGATAAATATTTTAAAACAATTCGAGGTGTAGGATATATCTGGTCTGAGTAGGTATGGAAGAAGAAAAAGAATTAAAATTTAAATTATTAAAACATGTTTTTTATAATATAATTGGTTTTACAATAATTTTTTCTGTATTTGGAGTGTTTGTCTTTTTAATGGTAAGAAATATTACATATAATAATGCAAAAATATTATTGATGGAAAGTAAAAATCAAATATTACAATTAGATGAGGAACGAATTCAATTTATATTAGGAGAAACATCAATTTTTGGGAATTATAATAGAAATGATTGGATTGAAAACGCAATAAAGAAATATAAAGAAGAAATTTTAATAAAAAAAGTTGTAAATCCCAATGTAATAGTAATAATAAGAAACAATGAAAAAGAAATATTAAATATAGATGATTTGCAACGATTATCTGAATATAGTGATGAAATTTTCTTTAACGAAAAGAACTTGAATAAAATTTATGAAATGACTCTAGGAAAAAAATATTCATATAAAGCATTAAATTTTATGTATGAAGATATCTCAGATGAAAATGATAATAGATATGTTCAGTTATTAGTAAATGTTGACAGTGAAAAAAATTTAGTAAGTCACTATTGGTCAATAATTAGTACATCTGTAGTTATAGGAATATTACTTTCAATAATTGCAAGTTATGTTTTATCTTTAAAAACATTAAAACCGTTAAAAGATAATATAACTAGGCAGATTGAATTTGTTCAGAATGTGTCACATGAGCTTAGAACACCATTAACAATTATACAAGCTAAACAAGAATTATTATTACAAGAACCAAATAAAAAAATTATAGATAAATCTGAAGATATAATACTTACATTAAATGAAACAAAAAGATTAAGCAAATTAATAAAAGATTTAATGTTGCTTTCAAGAGCAGATTCAAATAAACTAATTTTGCAAAAAGAAAATGTAAATATGGACGAGTTTATAAAAAGTATAATTTCACCATATTCAGAAATTGCAGAATGTGAAAATAAAGAAATAAAACTAAATTTAAATTACAATATAGATATTGAAATAGATACTAGTAGAATATATCAATTAATGATTATTTTATTAGATAATGCTATCAAATATACAGAAAGTGGAGATATAATTGAAATAAAAACAGAAGAAAAAGATAATAAATGTGTTATTGAAATTATAGATACTGGTATAGGAGTAAGTAACGAAGGACTTAAAAGAATTTTTGAAAGATTTTATAGAGAAGATAAAGATAGAAATAGAGAAACAGGAGGAAGTGGATTAGGACTTTCAATTGCAAGTTTAATTGTATCAGTTCATAATGGAACTATAAAAGCAAGCCATAATGAACCTAAAGGAACAATATTTACTATAAAATTGCCAAAGTAATAGATAAGAAATAAAAAAGTAGTTAACTAATAAAAGTTTAAAAAAGAAGAATATTTCTTTTAAACATTTTATTAATTAACTACTTTTTCTTAAAATATAATAAGTTATATATACAAATACGAGCACTTAAATATATTTAAAATGCTTGAAAATGTTAAACATTACTCTTTTATTATAATAAAGTATAGTAAACTATAAAAAATCTCTAAATAAAAGTTTAAAAAGAAAATATTATGTGTATATTAATATTAAGATTTTTTAGGAGGAAATTTATGGTATATAAATTTACAAAAAGTGGTGAGAAAGTTTTAACTATATCTAATGAATTAGCAATTGATTTAGGGCATAGTTATATTGGAACAGAACATATTTTGTATGGTTTGGTATGCGAAGGAAATGGAGTTGCAGGAAAAGCTTTAAGTAAACAAAATTTAACTCCAGAAGATATTTTAGATGAAATAGATGATTTAATTGGTGGAAAAGTAAAAGAAAACTTTTCTGTATTAGGATTTACACCTAGAACTAAAAAAGTATTAGAAAATGCATATTTAGAAGCTAAAAAATTGGGGACTAATTTTATTGGAACAGAACATATTTTAATTGGTTTATTAAAAGAATCTGAATGTATAGCAATAAGAATATTAGAATCTTTAGATATAAAAATAGATAAAATATATTCAGATATTGCAGATATATTAAATGACTATGAAAGTGAAGTTAATAATCAAGCAAATCAAAAAGAAGAAAAAAAGAATAGTAATACTCAAAATTTAAATCAATTTGGAAATGACTTAACTAAACAAGCTAGAGAAGGAAAATTAGATCCTGTAATAGGAAGAAATGAAGAAACTGATAGAATTATAGAAATTTTATCTAGAAGAACAAAAAATAATCCATGCTTAATAGGTGAACCAGGAGTGGGAAAAACAGCAGTTATAGAAGGATTAGCTCAAAAGATAGTAAATAATAATGTACCAGATAATTTAAAAAATAAAAGAGTAATAACATTAGATATACCATCTTTAGTGGCAGGTGCTAAATATAGAGGGGACTTTGAAGAAAGAGTAAAAAAATGTTTAACAGAAGCTAAAAAAATTAAAAATATAATTTTATTTATTGATGAAATTCATACAATAGTTGGTGCTGGAGCTGCAGAAGGGGCAATTGATGCAGCTAATATTTTGAAGCCAATGCTTGCAAGAGGAGAAATTCAACTTATTGGAGCTACAACTTTAAAAGAATATAGAAAATATATTGAGAAAGATCAAGCTTTAGAAAGAAGATTTCAACCAATATGTATTGAAGAGCCAACTATTAATAATGCAATAGAGATTTTAAATGGAATCAAAAATAAATATGAAGAACATCATAAAGTACAAATTACAGATGAAGCAATAAAATCTGCTGTAGAACTTTCAAATAGATATATAAATGATAGATTTTTACCAGATAAGGCAATTGATTTAATAGATGAGGCATCTTCAAAAGTAAAACTGAAAGCATTTGTAGAACCAGCAGATTTAAAGAAAATACAAAATGAATTAAAAGAAATAATTGATTTTAAAGAATCTGCTATAAATTCTCAAAATTATGAAAAAGCAGCTAGTTTACGAGATAAAGAAAAAGAATTGATTTATAAACTTGAAGAAGAAAACAATAAATGGGAAGAAATAAAAAATAAAAAAAATATAATTATAGATAAATCAGATATAGAAGTAATTATTTCTAAATGGACAGGTATACCGGTTTATAAGATATCAGAAACTGAAAATGAAAAATTAAAAAGTTTAGAAGATAATTTAGAGAAAAAGGTGATTGGGCAAAAAGAGGCAATTAGTACTATTTCAAAAGCTATTAGGAGAAATAGAGTAGGTCTAAAAGATCCAAATCGCCCAATAGGTTCGTTCATATTTTTAGGTCCAACTGGAGTAGGAAAAACAGAACTTACAAAAACATTAGCAGAATGTTTATTTGGAAATGAAAATTCAATGATTAGAGTTGATATGTCAGAATATATGGAAAGTTCATCTGTATCTAAATTAATAGGATCTCCACCAGGCTATGTTGGATATGATGATTCAAATGAATTTACAGAAAAAGTACGTTTAAAGCCATATTCAGTAATTCTATTTGATGAAATTGAAAAAGCACATCCAGATGTACTCAATTTATTATTACAAATTTTAGAAGATGGTGTTTTAACCAATAGTCAGGGAAGGAAAATAAGTTTTAAAAATTCAATAATAATAATGACTTCTAATATTGGTGCAAGAAAAATTGTAGAAAAAAAGAAATTAGGTTTTTCAAAAGATGATGAAAGTGCAGAGGAAGAATACAAAGATATAAGAAAAGCTGTTATGGAAGAAGTAAAAAAAGAGTTAAAGCCAGAATTTATAAATAGATTAGATGAAATTGTAATTTTCCACAAATTGGAAAAGAATGAATTAAAAGAAATTGTAGATATAATGTTAAATAAATTATTAAAAAGATTAAATTCACAGGAATACTATTTAGAAATTGATGATTCTGTAAAAGAACTTATTATTAATAAAGGGTATGATAAAGAGTTTGGAGCAAGACCTATAAGAAGAGCTGTACAAAATTACTTAGAAGATTTACTTGCAGACGAAATTTTAAATAAAAATATTAAGAAAAATGAAAAAAGGTTTATTTTAGCAGATGAAGATAAAGTTTTTATAAAGGCAACAAATTGTTAGCATATAAATTTTAATTTGTAGGGTAGATTTATTAATTAAACTTTTTATGCAGATAGAATGTAAATGTTTTTCTAAAATTTAATAATTAATTTGATAAAAATACTAGATAATTTATTTAAATTTGCACTAATACAATATGAAAAATTCAAAAATGTGCTCGCTCAAGCTAAATTTCATACAAATTCTAAATTTATAAAATGCGCCTCTTTCACTTCTTGCCCATATATCTAAGGCAACGTGAACATCCCTCATTTTATAAATTAAGAATTTGTATATTCAATTTACTTTCGATACGCTTACATTTTTTCATTTTTATATTGTATTATTTGCAAACATATTTGATAAAAAATATTCTTATAATCTCTTTTATATAGATTATTAACAAATTATATTATGAATGAAATTTTCCATACAAATCAAAATTTAAATTTCCATATCTGAAGGATGCACATGAACAACAGCTTTATCAATTTTATCCAAAGCCTCAACATCTTTTTCTAAATGGTTAGCCAATTTATGACTTTCGTATGTAGTCATATTTCCATCAACAGCAACTGTGAATATTACAAAATATTTATAACCAATAGGTGTTGAATAAAGATTATAACAATTTTTTATTTCAGCATGTTCTTTTACTAAATTCATTATTATTTCTTTAGTTTGCTCATCTAAAGAAACATCCATTAAAACATTGTAACTTTCAATAAAAATTTTAATTCCTGTTAATAATATCCAAAGAGAAATTCCAATACCAACAACACCATCAATCCAATAAATACCCAATAATCCAAATAATATTGAAATAAGAGTAAATGTGGTAAGTACGCAATCATTTCTATGATCTTGATAATTAGATTTTAAAAGGATATTATCATACTTTTTAAACATAAATTTTGTATATAAAAATAAACCAAATTTAATAATGATTGTTATTATGCAAACAGTTACCAGAATCCATGAAAATTCAAAATAAGATTTGTGAATTAAACTATTTATAGAATCTATAAATAGTTTTGATGAAACTAATATCATTGTAATACTAATAAATAATGCAAAAATATATTCAGCTTTACCATGACCAAAATTATGGTCATTATCTTTAGGTTCACTTGATATTTTATTTCCAATAAATGTCATTAAAGAGGCAATAATATCTGACGCGCTATTTACACTATCAGCAATCATAGCCTGACTATGAGTTACAAATCCAATAGATGACTTTATAATTAATAAAAAAATATTTCCTAAAATTCCGGCTAAGCCTACTATTTTTATATCTCTAAATTTTTTTTCCATAATACTCTCCATAAATAAAATAATAATAAATGATTTATTATAAAATATGATAACATAGAATAAAAAATTTACAAGATATTGATAAAAAAAAAACTATATGTTATAATCAGCATAGTTTAACAAAAGAAATATAGAAAGATAGGTGTTATAATTGATATTTGCAGTAATTATTGTAATTTTATTAATGGTAATAGTTTTTTTAGCAGTACTTGCAGTAATGCAAATAAAAATGGCTGGAATGGAAGTTAAAGACTTTTGGTCTTTTATGAAAGCAAATGAAACTTTAAATAAATTATATGCATTTTCATTAAAATATGAAAAATTAACGCCTCAACAGCAAATACTATTCTTGAGTGAAGCTGATGAAGTTTTTGATGCATTTAGAAAAGTACCAGACGCACTATGGGAAGAAGATTATGAAAAGTATATGGAAATATTAAATAAATATAAAGATATAAGAATTACTAGATGGGAATCTCAATAATTTAATAATAAATTTCACAAAAAATATCAATTTTTCATATTATATAAAAATTGATATTTTTTTTATATTATAGGAAATTGCTTTGCAATTTCTATAATATATTATTAAATCTATTTTTTCTTTTATAAGGGAAAGTTTATAAAATAATTGGGAGAAAATTATTTATGAAGATAAGATATTTTGATCATGCTGCTACAACAAGTGTTGATGAAGAAGTTTTAAATGCGATGATTCCATATTTTTCTCAAAATTATGGGAATCCATCTTCAATTTATAGTATTGGAAAAGAAAATAAAGAAATTATTAGTCTTGCAAGAATGAAAATTGCAACAATTCTAAATTGCAAAGTAAATGAAATATATTTTACAAGTGGTGGAACAGAAAGTGATAATATGATTTTGAAAGGAATTGCATTTGCTAATAGAAAATATGGTAATCACATAATTACTAGTAAAATTGAACATTCTGCCATATTGAATACTTGTGAATTTTTAGAAAAATTTGGCTTTAGAATAACATATATTACACCAAATTCTAAAGGTATTATAAATCCAAAAGATATAGAAAGAGCAATTACAAGAAATACATCTTTAATAAGTATAATGTATGCAAATAATGAAATTGGCACAATTCAACCAATTGATGAGATAGCAAAAATAGCTCAAAAGTATGGAGTATATTTTCATACAGATAGCGTTCAGGCAGTAGGAAATATATTAATTGATGTTAAAAAATCTAATATAGGCGCATTATCAATGTCAGGTCATAAATTTTATGGACCAAAAGGAATTGGAATTGCTTATATTAATGAAAAAATCAATTTTTTAAGAATGCAAGATGGCGGTCATCAAGAACGAGATAAGAGGGCTGGAACAGAAAATGTACCAGGAATTGTTGGAATTACTAAAGCATTGGAATTAGCTAATAATAATATTATTACTTATAATAGAAAGTTGAAAAATTTGAGAGATTATTATATTTCAGAAGTAGAAGAAAGAATTCCTAATATAAAAATAAATGGTGATATGAATTCTAGATTATCAGGTAATGCTAATATTAGTTTTAGTGGAGTTGATGGAAGCAAATTAGTAGAAATGTTATCTGAACAAGGAATATGTACTTCTAGTGGTTCTGCGTGTAGTGCTGGATTTGTTAATAGTTCACATGTATTGCTTGCTATGGGAATACCAAAATTTTTAGCCAAAAGTGCTTTAAGAGTAACTTTTGGAAAAGAAAATACTATAGAAGATACAAAATTTTTATTAGATGCACTTGAAGAAAGTGTAAAAAAATTAAGAAAAATATAAAATTAAATCAGCATAGCTTTATACTATGCTGATTCTATTTTTTATTTAGTTATCTTTTCTTTTTTTTATTACATCTGAAACAGCACCAATGCTTCCAAGAGCTTGTGTTGCTTCAAAAGGAATAAATATTTTGTTTGCATCACCTTTGGCAACTTCTTTTAAAGCTTCTAAAGATTTTATTTGAACTAATTTTTCATCTGGATTTGCTTTTTTGATTGCATCATAAACTAATTGAATTTCTTGAGCTTTTGCATCAGCCACTTTTTTAATAGCTTCAGCTTCACCAGTAGCTCTTCTAATTTTTGACTCT
Organism: uncultured Clostridia bacterium; assembly: GCA_949388605.1. Taxonomy (GTDB): domain Bacteria; phylum Bacillota; class Clostridia; order TANB77; family CAG-508; genus Scatovivens. The sequence goes on along the minus strand of CASKJV010000005.1, from coordinate 82,263 downwards.
CTGTCAGCTTCTGCATCTAATATAGCAGCTTGCTTTCTACCTTCGGCAAGAGTTATTGCAGATTGTCTTTCTCCTTCAGCTTCAAGAATTAAAGCTCTCTTATTTCTTTCTGCATTCATTTGTTTTTCCATTGCATCTCTAATATCTGCTGGTGGGGTAATATCTTTTATTTCAACTCTATCTATTTTACATCCCCAAGCATCTGTTGCTTCATCAAGAATAACTCTTAATCTATCATTGATTTGATCTCTAGAAGAGAATGTTTGGTCTAATTCCATTTTACCAACAATATCACGAATTGTTGTAATTGCTAAATATTCTATACCTTTTTTTAAACTTTGAATTTCGTAAACAGCTTTTGCTGGATCTGTAATTTTATAGAACACAACTGTGTCTATAGTAATTGTAACATTATCAGAAGTAATAACACCTTGTGGTGGAATATCCATTGTTTGTTGCTTTAAACTTACTACTGAACGAACTTTATCTAAAAATGGAACTATTATTGTAAGACCAGCATCTGCTACTTTATGAAATCTACCTAATCTTTCAATAATATATACTTCTGATTGTCTAACTACTTTGATTGTGTTGTATGCGATGATACAAATAATTATAAATAATACTAATAAAAACATTCCCATTATTATAATCCTCCTAATTTTAATTTTTTAATTTTTAATTTTTATATAACAGGAAAGAAATATATATTTCCTATTACATTATGACTTTGTTAATTTTACATATTTATTATTGTAGAGTCAACTGCTTTATGCAAGAATAAGAAGCAGTTTGATGTAACTCTATTTATTAAAGATTGTGTATTAATATATGTACTGAAAAGTTTAGTATATAGAGTAATTGCATGTAAAACTAATTAGATATTTTTTCTTTAGAACTAACTTCTGTTCGCAATGGTTTTACAATTGCTTTTACACCTTCGATTTTTTCAACAATGATTTCAGTGTTTTTAGATATATATGTATTATCAATTGACTTTGCAGACCAAATTTCACTATTAATTTTAATTTGACCTTTGCCTTCAATTGGCTCAATATCTATAATAACTTTTCCTATTTTTCCTTCTATAGAACTAGAATTAGTTTTTATAAAAGAGTCTTTTGGCAAAATCTTATTTACAAAAGGTTTAGTTACAAATAGTAATAAGGTAGAAGTAACTAAAAATATTGTTGCCTGCAAAAATATGTTACTAATTATAAAACTTGATAACATTGCTATTAAAGCACCTATTGAAAACCAAAATATCAAAAAACTAACATTAAATATTTCTATTAGAAGAAATATTCCAGAAAGTATAAGCCAAAATTGCCAGTATAACATAATACACCTCCAATTTGTATAAAAAACAATATTATTTGACAAAACTATTATACTATATTTTTAAGAAAAAATAAATATAAAAACGAAAAAATATTAATATTGATAATTTGTATTTAAATTTATGTTTTAATAAAAAATAAGTCTGATAAATTAAATACTTTAAAATTATACTGCATTAATTATAAAAATTTACAAAAATATTAAAATGTAATAAAAAATAGTTTTATTAAAAATCATAAAATCTTTTAAATATGTTTAACTAAACAGTTTAAACTAATATATTAAAAAATTGGAAAAATATACTTTGAAAAATATATCAAAAAATGTAGATTTTTTTCTTCTGATATTATATAATTTTACTAAATTTTATTTTAATAAATGGAGAAAAACTAATGATTAAAAAGAAGAAAAAACTTAATTTTCGAAAAGTTATTAGTTGTATAATTATACTTTTTATATTCATGATTATAACTATTAATATAAACAAAAAAAATAAGGAAAAAGAACTAACAATTTTAATTAACAATGAATTTGTAGAAACAATACATAAAGTTATTATTGATGAAGGAGAAAATATTTATTTTTCTAAAGAAGATATACAAAAAATATTTGATGAAACTATATATTATAATGAAGCTGAAAAAGAATTAATTACTACATATAATACCCATGTTGCTTTATTAAAAATTAATGAAGAATATGCTGTAATAGACGATGAAAATATAAAATTAAATGGAAATTTACAAGAAATAGATAAAAGAATATATTTGCCTATTAAAGATTTACAAAAGGTATATGATATAGAATTAGAATATACGAAAGAAAATAATAGAATAATTATAGATTCTCTTTTAAAAGAAAAAAGAGAAGGTTATATTTCAAAAAAAACTAAGCTTCATGAGAAAAAAGGTTTTTTTGATGGTAAAACATTGGAAAATTTAATAATAGGAGAAAAAATTTTTATATTAGAGGATAATGGCAAATATAGAAAAATTAGAACTAGTATTGGTAATATAGGATATATAAAAAGTAAAAAAATAAGTGATGAAAAAATTGTAAGAGAAAATGTAAAATATGAGAAACAAGAAATAAGTCTATATGAAAATTATTCGAATATTTTTGGGATTTATGATAATATTTCAATAGATTCCAATAAATTAAATGTTGTTAGTCCTACTTTCTTTTATATAGACACAGACAGTAAAGTATTAGATAAAACAACAAGTACTACAGCAACATATTCTGTTTATAAAAATTGGACAGACAGTAATGGACTTCAAATAATGCCAGGGGTAACTAATACGGAAAGTGTTTCAAGCACATTGCTTACTTTTTCACAAAGAAGTCAAGCAATTAACTCTTTGAAAGATTTAGTTATTAAACATAACTATTTAGGAATTAATATTAAATTTGATTCAATAGATGATATAAATAGTTTTTATAGATTTTTGTTAGAGTTATATCCTAGATTTAAGAGGGAAAACCTGAAAGTTGCAATAACGTTAAATGATAGTAATTTAGAAAAAAATAGATTAGAAAATGTAGTGGATTACATTTTTGATGATTAAGAGAAAGGAAATATTAATTATATAATATTTAGAGTGGAATTATGAGAATGAATAAAACTAAGATTGGAATTTTAATAATAGCTTTAATAATACTTTTGGGAGTAGGAGTATTTGTATGGTATATAAATAGTTTAAAGGCTGTAACAAAATCAGAAGAATTTGTCACATTAGAAATTGAAGAAGGAATGGGTGTAAAAAGTATTGCAAATTTATTAGAAAAAAATAATATAATAAAAAATGCAACTGCAATGAAGATTTATACCAAAATAAATAACATTAATAATTTAAAAGCTGGAAAATATAATTTAAATAGAAGCGAAGATTTATCTAAAATTATAGAACATCTTGTAAATGGAGATGTTACTGACGATACTGTTAAAATTACTTTTATTGAAGGCAAAAATATAAGATGGATTGCTAAAACAATTGCAGATAAAACAGTAAATACAGAAGAAGATGTATTTAATTTATTAGAAGATGAAGAATATATAGATTCATTAATTGATAAATACTGGTTTATAACAGATGAAATTAAAGATTCTAGAATATATTATGCATTAGAAGGATATATTTTACCTGATACATATACTTTTGAAAATAAAGAAGTTTCAGTTAAAACAATTTTTAATATAATACTAAACTTTACTGATAAATATTTAAGTACTTATAAAGAGCAAATAGAAAAAAACAATTTAACAGTTCATCAAATATTAACAATAGCTTCTATGGCTGAACTTGAGGGAAAATCAACTGAAGATAGAGCAGAAATTGTAGGTGTGTTCTTTAATAGGATAAAAGAAAAAATGAGTTTAGGTAGTGATGTTACTACATATTATGCTTTTAAAGTTGATATGGGAGAACGAGATTTAACTGCTAAAGAGCTAAATACAGAAAATGCATATAATACTAGGGGGCCAAATATGATTGGAAAAATTCCAATAGGTCCAATATGTAATCCAAGTAAATCTGCAATCCAAGCTACATTAGAATATAAAACAACAGATGCATTGTATTTTGTAGCAGATAAAAATGGAAAAGTTTATTTCACAAAAAGTAATTCTGAGCATAATAAAAAAATCCAAGAATTAAAAGATAAAGGATTATGGTATATATATTAAAGTTTATTTAGAATAATGGTTTTACTAAACAAATATTGAAAAAAATATTGAAAATTTTGTAGAAACAAGATATAATTATTTTGTATAATAACAGAGTTTCTTGAACTTATATATTATATAAATCTTTGTATATGAACATGTTCTAGTTGTATAATTTTTAATTTGTACATATAGCTTATACAGAGTAAATATGTAGACAATTTTGTAAAATTTTGTTGTTTTAGATTAAATATTGTCTGCTATTGTTTTAATAAATTTAAAATAAAAAATTGAAAGGAGATCTTTAATTATGTTTTGTGAAAAATGCGGAACAAAATTACCAGATTCAGCATTATTTTGTACTAATTGTGGAGCAAGTATTAATGGAGAAACAAAAAAAGTAAAAGAAAAAATAAGTGACAAAGAAGTTCAACTAAATGTTAAACCAACTTATAAAATAGGATATATGATATTACCATATATAGTTACATTTATTATATTAGTACTATTTATGGTTTTACCAATTTCAATGGGAGAAGAAGGTATAGGAATAGTAATTGCAGGAATTATGTTTGCTATTTTTGCAGTTATATTTGGAATATCATACTTATTTACTAAAAAACAATATGATAATTATTCTTATGATTTTTATAAAACAAAAGTTATATATAGAGATAGCTTTTTAAACGTTTCTGAAAAAGAAGTTAAATATAAGTACATAAGAGAAGTAACTATGCGTCAAACTATAATACAAAGAATATTTAATATTGGTAATATAGTTTTATTTACTAACGCAGAAACAGGAGTAGGAAATGGTATTTGCATAGTAAATGTTCAAAATGTTCAAGAAGTTTATAAAAAAATAAAAGATGTAATTGATGCGTAAAATTAGTAATATATAATACAAGGAGGAATTTATAATGTTCTGTAAAAATTGTGGAACTGAAATGAATGATGATGCACGTTTTTGCCCAAATTGTGGAAATGATAGAATGGGTGAAAGCACAAAAGAAAACAAAGAAGTAAAAAAAGACAATACTGTAAAATTTCAATTAAAACCAAAATTTAATTGGGGATATAAAATAATTTCTACAGCTGGAGTAACTTTATTATGGATTATTATAATAGCATTATGGTTATCTGAATCAATTGTTGAATTATTATTTCTTTTCCCATCATTAGTAGGTATGGTACTTTTTGTTGCTATCTTATATGTTATAATAAAATTAGTATTTGAAAAAATGCAATATGATGATTTAGAATATAATTTTTATGAAACAAAAGCTGAATACAAAGACGGATTTTTGAATAAAGAAGAAAAAGAATTAAAATACAAATATATAAGAGAAGTTACTATGAGTCAAAATATTCTTGAAAGAGTATTTAATATAGGAACTATAAAAATTTTCACAAATGCAAGTAGTGGTTCTACATATAATTCTAAACATAACAAAATGTATGGAAAAAATGGATTAGGAATACATTGCATAGAAAATGTAAAAGAACAATATGCAAAAGTTAAAGAAATCATAGATGAAGGAACACCTGAAGAATAAATCTTGACAAAATTGGTAAAAATGCATTATAATTAATAAAATTAATTGCAATGAAAATGAAAGCTATTTGAAAAACATTTTACAGAGAAAAAATGCCACCGGCTGAGAGCATTTTAAATTAAGTTCTTTTAGTGAAACACATTGGAGCAATAAAAAAGTTGTAAAATTTACCAATGCAACTTTATTTAAAAGAGGAAAACTTTATGTTTTCAAATAGGGTGGCACCGCGGAAGTTAAGCTTTCGTCCCTGTAGTATATCTACAGAGACGAAAGCTTTTTGTTTTGAGAAATATAAAACTTCGTATTGCTGTGTTGACTTCAATAAATTTTTTGTCACATACTTTTGTATAGTTCAAAAAATTTATTATTGTCTGTCTTGCACTACTTGTTTTTTATTCCTCAAAAGATAAATACCAAAATATATTTCCGTCCCTATACATGTTTAATTGAGCTCAATTAAACATAGAAAAGGAGTGAAAATTATGAAAAAAAATGCTTACAGAACTTACAAATGTAGTGAACTACGTGAAGAACACGTAGGAGAGGAAATTAAACTTGCTGGATGGATAGACACAATTAGAGATTTAGGAGGAGTTTTATTTATTGATTTGAGAGATCAATATGGAATTACTCAAGTTGTAGTTTCAGGAGATGAAGAAAAAGTTGATTTTGCTTCAAAAATTTCAACTGAATCTACAGTAACTGTTTCAGGAAAGGTTAGATTAAGAGATGAAGAAACAGTAAATAGAGCAATAGAAACAGGAACAGTAGAATTATTTGCAGATAAAATCGAGATTTTAGGCAAAAGAAGTAAAGGGTTACCATTTGAAATTGAAAATAATAGAAAAGTTAGGGAAGACTTAAGATTAGAATATAGATTTCTAGATTTAAGGGCTAGAAAAAATTTAGAAAATTTAAAACTAAGAGCAGAACTTATTCAATTTTTAAGAACTCAAATGATTGAACAAGGATTTTTAGAAGTGCAAACACCAATTCTTACAAGCTCATCACCAGAAGGTGCTAGAGATTATTTAGTTCCAAGTAGAATTTATCCTGGAAAGTTTTATGCACTTCCACAAGCACCACAACAATTTAAACAATTATTAATGGTTTCTGGAATAGATAAATATTTCCAAATAGCTCCATGTTTTAGGGATGAAGATGCAAGAGCTGATCGCTCACCAGGAGAATTTTATCAGTTAGATATGGAAATGGCTTTCGCAACTCAAGAAGACGTTTTTGAAGTTATGGAACAAGTAATTTATAACACATTTACAAAATTCTCAACTAAAAAAGTTGATGAAATTCATTTTCCAAGAATTCCATATAAAGAAGCTATGCTTAAATATGGTACAGATAAACCAGATTTAAGAAATCCATTAATTATAAAAGATGTAACAAACATTTTCGAAAAATTAGATATAAAAGTTTTTAATGGTAAAATGGTTAGAACAATTACACTTCCAAATGGAGCAGAAGCTACAAGAACATTTTATGATGGAATGGTAGATTTTGCTATAGAAGAATGTAAAGCAAAAGGCTTGGCATGGCTTAAAGTAAATGATGATAGAAGCTTGCAAGGTCCTATAGCTAAATTAATCCCAGATGAAGCAAGAGAAGAATTATTAATTCAAACTAGTACTAATCCAGGAGACAGCATTTTCTTTATTGCTGAACATAAGGGAATTGTAGATAAACTTGCAGGAGAAATTAGAAAAGAAATAGGAATAAGACAAAATTTAATAGATGATTCAAGTTATAAATTCTGTTGGATTATAGATTTTCCAATGTATGAAATTGCAGATAATGGAAAATTAGAGTTCTCACATAATCCATTTTCTATGCCACAAGGTGGATTAGAAGCTTTAGAAAATAAAGAACCACTTGATATTTTGGCATACCAGTATGATATCGTATGTAATGGAATTGAATTATCTTCTGGAGCAGTTAGAAACCATGATCCAGAAATAATGGTTAAAGCTTTTGAAATAGCTGGATATTCTGAAGATGAAATAAAAAATAGATTTTCAGCATTATTTAATGCTTTTCATTATGGTGCACCACCACATGCAGGAATTGCACCAGGTGTGGATAGAATGTTAATGTTATTAACAGGTGAGGAATCTATTAAAGAAGTTATAGCATTTCCTATGAATAGTAAAGCTCAAGATTTATTGATGAGTGCTCCTGGAATTGTTACAGATAGACAATTAAAAGATGTGCATATTAAATTAGATTTGAAATAAGATGAAGTTTGAAATTTTACTTTTAAGTATACAAAGAACAAAACAGACAGATTTTAAATTTTCTATAATATAAAATAATTATATATATTATCATCTCGCTCTTTACTGGTCGTTTATGGATTTAAATAATATTGTAGTAGTTTATATTTGAGTATGCTATTTCTAAATTTGCGAAGAAATTCTAAACTCCCAGCTCTGCATTAACTAACAGTAATCACTTGCATTCAACTGTTAGTAAAAACTGCGCATCGCTTCATTTTAATATGTATAATTATTTTTTTATATTTTAAATTAATATATAAAATAATTATATATATTATCATTTCGCTCTTTGCTGGTCGTTTATGGATTTAAATAACATTGTAGAAGTTTATATTTAAGTATGTTATTTTTAAATTTGCAAAGAAACATTAAACTCCCAACTGCGCATCGCTTCATTTTAATATATATAATTATTTTTTTATATAATAAAATGTGAAAGTTTAAGCGTATATCCATAATTTCAAAGTTTGACAATATAAAAATATTATGCTAAAATAGTAAACATAATTTAAGAGTTTATCTAAGAATAAAAATTCTGAGCGATAAAGGACAATTTATAAAATTGTCTACACGAAGTAAGAGATATAAAGTCTTGCAAAGGAGTCTTAAAGATTCTTTTGGCAAGGCTTATTTTTTTATCATTGCTACGCAATTTCTATAATATAAAGATTTTGGAAAGGAGAATATATTTTATGCTTGATAAAGATAAGATTATAATAAGAAATGTAAAAAAAGAAGATATAGAAAAAATTGTAGATATAAATATTGATGGATGGAAAACTGCATATAAAGATTTTATAGATAATGATTATTTGATAAAATTAAATAAGGAAGAAAAAATTGCTAAGCTAAAAAAATATTATAATCAAGATGGTTTTATAGTTGCAGTTATAGATAATGAAGTAGTTGGATTTTGCATATATATAGATAACAATAAATTCTCCAGTGAATATGAGGAAATAGATTGCGAATTATGTGCATTATATGTAAAATCAACATTGAAGAAAAAAGGAATTGGAAGAAAATTAATTCAATATGTAATAGATGAATTTAAAAATAAAGGAAGAGAAAAAATGATTTTATGGTGTTTTGCTGAAAATGTCCAATCAAGAGCTTTTTATGAAAAAATAGGCGGAAAAGTTTACGATTATAAAGTAGGACAATTTGGAGATAAAGAATATGAAGAAGTAGCATATGTATATAATATTCAAAATATGTAAAATAGGAAGTGATAAAAGTGAATATAAAAGAAAATGAGAGTATTTTAAAATTAGTAAAACCTACAATGGAATATAAAGAACAAGTAATGAATTGTAAAAAAATATTTTTAGAAAATAACGAAGAATTTAGCGGATGTTCAGGACTAGAAGAATGTGAAACTTATGAAGAATGGTTAGATTTTGATAACAGACATTTAAGAAAATATGGAAAAGAATATTCACCATCAACAGTATATTTAGCAATTAGAAATTATGATGATAAATTAGTTGGTATAATTGATTGTAGACTTAGATTATCAAATTTTCTTCTAAAATATGGTGGAAATATTGGATATAGTATTTTGCCTAATGAAAGAAGAAAAGGATATGCAAAAGAAATGTTAAGATTGGCATTAGAATATTATAAAAAATTAGGATTTCATAGAGTTTTAATAACTTGTGATAAAAATAATGTAGGATCATACAAAACAATTAAGGCTAATGGTGGAATACTAGAAAATGAAGTAATGGATGATGTTAATATTTCTAAGTCTGGAATTGTACAAAGATATTGGATAAGTCTAAAAAAGAGATATGCAGATAGAATAGAAGGAAATGAAACTGTAGAAAAATTTGAAACTAGAGTGAGAACAGTAAATGATAATAACTTTTGTGGAGATATTTATTTGCATAAATTTATAAAATCATATGAACCATTTATTGTTGCAAAAGATAAGTGTATAGCAAATGATAATTATAAATGGTTAGAATTCTATGATTATAAATCAAAAATTAAATTAACAACAATGTATGATGAAAACAATGAAATTATAGAATGGTATTTTGATATTGCAAGAGAAATAGGAAAGGAAAATGGAATACCATATGAAGATGATTTATATTTGGATGTAGTATTAGAACCAGACGGAAGTACTATTCTTTTAGATGAGGAAGAATTAAAAGATGCTTTAGATAGAAATGAAATTTCTAAAAAAGAATATGAAGAAGCATATAAATTGGCATATGATTTAATTCACAAAATAAATGGTAAACAAATAGAAGTAAAACAATTTACAGATAAATATTTAAATGAAATTGGAGTTGATTAAAATATGGATATAAATATAGAAGTTCCCCAAATAGAAGATCAAAAAGAAATAAATGAGTTGGCAAAACAAGTACATAAAATTCATGTTAATTGGCGCCCAGATTTATTTTTGGATGTAGAAGAGGTAATACCAAATGAAAGATTAGAGAGATTATTAAATAGAAAAAATATATATGTTGCTAAAATAGACGAAAAAATAGTTGGATATATAATAATAGATATTATAGAAAAAAATAATAATTTTATGAGATATAGAAAACTTTTAACAATAGATACATTATGTGTAGATGAAAATTATAGGGGAAAAGGAATAGGGACTAAATTATTAAAATTTGCACAAAAATTAGGAATAAAAAATAATTGTACAGATATTTACTTAACAGTTAATCCAGAAAATGAAAATGCCAAAAAAGTATATGAAAGTTTTGGAATGAGAGCAACAAATATATCATATATGATGGAAATTAAGTAAGAATAGAGAAGTTATAAATAAAAATATATTCAATTTTTTATAATATAATTGATGTTGTGAATTATATTATAAAAGAGGTTACCAATTAGGTTCAAAAATTAAAATAACAAAATTGACATAAAAAATACACACCTAAAAAAACATAAAAAACCAGTTTACAATAATTGACTTTTGGTATATAATAAATAAGTTAAAATTGATAAAAAGGGGCATGAAAATATGAGTGAAAATAATGAAGAAATAATTCAAACAGAAGAAGACATTAATAGATTAATGCAGGTTAGAATAGATAAATTAAAAGAACTTCAAGAAGCTGGAAAAGATCCTTTTGAAATAACAAAATATGATAGAACAGAATTCTCTAGAGATATAAAAGATAATTATGAACAATATGAAGGAAAAGATGTCTCAGTTGCAGGAAGAATAATGGCAAAAAGAATAATGGGAAAAGCATCTTTTTGCACAATTCAAGATGCTACAGGAAAAATTCAAAGTTATGTTAGTATAAATGATTTAGGAGAGGAAAGTTATAAAGCTTTTAAAATATTCGACATAGGTGATATCATTGGTCTAAAAGGTTTTGTATTTAAAACAAGAACAGAAGAAATTTCTATTCATGCTAAAGAAGTTGTACTTTTAACTAAATCATTAAGAGATTTACCAGAAAAATTTCACGGATTAAAAGATATAGATTTACGTTATAGACAAAGATATGTAGATTTAATAGTAAATCCAGAAGTTAAACAAACATTCCTTTTAAGAAGTAAAATATTAAAAGAAATAAAAAATTTCTTTGATAATGAAGGTTATTTAGAAGTAGATACACCTATATTAAATACAATAGCTGGTGGAGCTACAGCAAGACCATTTATTACACATCATAATACATTAGATATGGACATGTATTTAAGAATTGCAAACGAATTATACTTAAAAAGATTAATTGTGGGTGGTTTTGATAGAGTATATGAAATGGGAAGAATGTTTAGAAACGAAGGAATGGATATAAAACACAATCCTGAATTTACAAACATAGAATTTTATGCTGCTTATCAAGATTATAACGATATGATGGACACATCTGAAAAATTAATTAGAACAGTTGCAGAAAAAGTTTTAGGAACAGCCAAAATTAATTATCAAGGAACAGATATAGATTTAGAATCTCCTTGGAGAAGAGTAACAATGATAGATGCTATAAAAGAAGTAACAGGAGTAGATTTCAATACAATTAATACAGATGAAGAAGCAATAGCTATAGCAAAAGAGAAAGGTGTTGAAATGGAAGAGGCAAAACAAAGTAGAGGATATATTATAAATCAGTTCTTTGAAGATTTTGTAGAAGAAACTTTAATACAACCAACATTTATTTGTGATTATCCAGTTGAAGTATCTCCATTAACAAAGAGAAAACCATCAGATAAAAGATTAGTTGAAAGATTTGAATTATTTATAGATGGACGTGAATATGGAAATGCATATTCAGAATTAAATGATCCAATAGATCAAAGAGAAAGATTTGTAGAACAATTAAAACAAAGAGATGCAGGAGATGATGAAGCAAATATGATGGATGAAGACTTCTGCATGGCTATTGAATATGGTATGCCTCCAACAGGTGGTATGGGAATTGGAATTGATAGATTAGTAATGTTACTTACAAATTCTGCTTCAATTAGAGATGTTATATTATTCCCAACAATGAAACCAATAAATAATATGTAAAATTTGTGTACAAAGTTTGCCGAAGGCTTTATATTATAGGAATTGCAGAGCAATTTCCTATAATATAAAAAAATGGTGCCTGACATTTGTCAGGCACCTTTTTTTGTACTAAACTGAAATATAAACAGCTTTCTGATTAGCTTGCTTTCTGAAGTCCTTTTGTAATATCTAAAAAGTATTCTTCTAAAAACTCTAAGCTATCTTTAGCATTTTCAATACTTAAGTCTAAAAGTAACTCTCTAACAAGAGAGTTGAACTCCGATCTCATCTTACTTTCTTCAGGAGTCAAGACTTTTTTCTTTTTTCCTTTCTGAGTGCTAAATTTCCCAACAGGATAATTCTTGTCAACATGCTTCTGAAACAGGAACTGTAAAGCTTCTTTGGTTTTCTCGTTGGCTTTTTCTTCATCATTTAACAGTTCAAAAGATACTGTTTGTTTCTTGAGAGATATACAGCCATAGCCATAAAGTGGCTCTTCTTTATAACCAGTAATAAGCGTAACAGCACCGATTTTTTTGCAGTTTTTAAGTACATCGTTAAGGTTACATACCTGAATACTCGAATACTCAGATTTTTTCTCGTCACGCGCTCTCTTAAGCATTATGTCTATTACGATATTTCTGAGAGCAACGATATTTTCCTGTCTGGAAATGTTCCGTGAGAAATCATTAAAATGAACCAAAACTTTTTTTCCATTATCCAAAAATACTTCTTTTTCTTCTGTTGAAAACAGTGTTTCCTTATCCAGAGTAACATAAGGAGTATCTTTCCAATCATAATCTACCTGGAAACTTGTGTTATCAATAATAATTTCCCTTTGCCGATTATCTATCGGTTGCAATTCAAATGAATGAGAGCTTATCCTTCGTTTGTCTTCAAATTTCCGTAATCTTTCCTGCTCAGCCTCATATTCTGCTTTTAAATGCTGATAATCAGGATGATTCCGGTCGCTGTATGAATCGTAATCAATTTCGACGCCACGGAAATATTTTCGTGTTTGAACAATTACCTCATCAAAAATACAATTATATGATGCGGTAACTTCCTGCTCAATTTCGTTGGGAAGCAATTTCTCAAGCTGCTCGAGCTGTACTCCTGTAGCAAAAGTGATTACATTAATAGTACTGTTACCCCAAAAACTTTTGCATGGAATGTTTTTGGGAATACCAATAATACATGCATAAGTAGATGCAGATGTGAGACAACTTGATTTATCAAGTTGCCTGCAAGCACCGTCTTCACCTGTCCAGCTCATATAATTCATATGAACAAAAATGTTGTTAACCATGCCGGCAATACAGGATGATAAAATAGCCTCACGATTATCATTGGATTCCAGCATTATTAAACCAGAAACTGCTTCTTTGAGTTTTTTAATATGCTTTTTAATACGGAAGTAATTCTTTTTGTTTACACCAACTTCTTTGAAATTGATATATCCAATTTTCGAAAGATGCTCCCATACATCAAGTTCTGCAAGCAAATCGCTTTGTGACTCAGAAGAAAAATGATTGTAATTTGTAGTAGCTTTTCTTCCTTTGTAAAGCAGACCGCCCATTTCCATGATTGCTGCAATGGTTATAACCTGCTCGGTCACACCATATTTTTCAGCTTCACAGATCATTCTGGAAAGCTCTACAGAAACAGGAAGTTTTGCCATTTTGTGCCCTAATTCGGTAACACTGTTATCAAAATTGAGAGCGCCGAGTTTAACGAGTTTTCTTTTTGCATTTTTAATATCATCGATATTAGGCTGATGGAAAAACTCAAGTTTCTCAGCATCAAGTCCGGCAACTGCAAGATGCAAAACGATACGATCTAAAATAGACCGCTGAATTTCAGGAAGAGTGTAATCTGCCCGATTCTCATATGGAAAATCAGAGCAAAGAGTATATCGTCCGCCTTCTGTTCTTCCTGCACGGCCTTCACGCTGTTTGCAATCAGCTTTGCTGATTTCGACTTCTTCCAAAGCTTCCACGCCAGCTTCTGTAACAGAAATTTTGGCTTTCCCAGTGTCAATAACACTTATACCAGGAATGGTAATTCCTTCCTGTGCAATATTAGTTGCAACAATTATTTTGGGAAGATCATATTTCAAAAAGCATTTTTTTTGTTCTTCCCACTCAAGTTCTCCATGAAGGGGAAGGATAACCGCATCAATAAGCGATTCCTTGATTTGTCCGATAAGATCTTCCATTTCCTTTTTACCGGAAACGAAAATCAGAGTATCACGTTTTTCCTGTACATATTCACGCACAGTAGGTATGAGCATATATGCAGGACGGTGAGATACTTCTACTTCATGGAGCCTGCCAGGAACGTTGATGATTGTTGTTTTTTCGCCAAGATAGATTTTCAGCTTTTCGGCGTCCATTGTTGCTGACATAATTACAACTTTTGTGTTCCACTTATTTTGCATGAATTTACACCAAGCAACAAGTGCCTCCATGTTGATATTCCACAGATGTGCCTCGTCTATTACTAAGACATTGGGTTTTGTGGAATTCTTCATGTTGATTGTTCTAACGAGTTGAAGCCCGTCTGTGCAGAACAAAGTTTTGCTGTTAGCCGAATAGCATTTGTCATAGCCAGTCTTATAGCCAACTTCTTTACCAAGTGTCACACCCATTTCCTCCGCAATGCGGTTGGAAGCGTTTTTTACCGTCAAAATGCGCGGTTCTGTGACAATTACCTGATGAAATTTATCAATCAAGAAACGAGGAACCCGGGTGGTTTTGCCAGAACCGGTTCTTCCTACAATTATGGTAAAATCGTTGTTTTCAACTGCGTCAACAATAGCTTCTTCGTACTGATCGATTGGCAAATTGATGATGTCGTTTTTCATAGTCTTTTCCTCCAATTTTTATTAAGATGACAATGTACAATAGGTAACAAATTTACCTAATCATATTATAAGCTATTAGAAATCTTTGGTGCAAGATTAATACATAATTGTTATATAAATGAAATCAAGTTGTAATGCTAAAATATTATCAAAATCAAATTAGCTTTAATTTTGATATAAAAAATAAAAGATATGTTTAAATAATTGAAATTTTTAATAAAATATGATAGAGTATGAAATAAGACAAAAACTATGTTTGAAAAATAAGGAGGAAGTATATGTTTTTTAACTATGGAGGAAATGTAAATAGAAACATTATTTATGGACTGCTAATTATTTTAGCTATATGGTCTTTAACTAGTATGGGAGTTCAAGGTTGGATAAGTATACTTATAACTTTACCAGCTGTAATAGTTGCTATTACATTTCATGAATTTGCACATGCTTGGACTGCAAATAAATTTGGAGATACTACTCCTAGAGCTCAGGGCAGATTAAATCTTAATCCAATGAGTCATTTGGATTTTTTTGGATTTGTTCTTATGATGTTTACACATATTGGTTGGGGAAAACCAGTTCAAATAAATCCTAATAATTTTAATAGCAATAAATCAAGAGCTTTTTGCGAAACAATGGTTTCTCTTGCAGGACCTTTAACAAATTATATTTTAGCAATATTTGGGACTGTAATTTATTATGCTATATATACTTTTGCAAAAGGATTTGTATTTACAAATTTAGGTGCTATTTTAGTTTCTTTTTTACAAGTTCTAATAATGGTAAATATAGGATTAGGAACATTTAATTTAATTCCATTACCACCTTTAGATGGAGAAAAAATTTTTAGACATTTATTACCTTATAAAGTACAACAATGGTTAAATAATAATTATTCAACTTTATATTATGTATTTATGATATTATGGATTTTTGGAATATTAGAATATATTGTTTCTCCTGTAATTGGAGTTATATCAAATTTATTATTTCAAGGTGTTGGAAAGATTTTTTCATTATTTATATAAATACTAAAAAATGAAAATTATATAAGATAAAATCAAGGAGTTTATTTTGAAAGATATATTAATAATGGGAATAGAATCAAGTTGTGATGAAACTTCTATATCAATTGTAAAAAATGGTAGAGAAGTTTTATCAAATTGTATTAATTCTCAAATAAAAATACATGAAGAATATGGTGGAGTTGTTCCAGAAATAGCATCAAGATGTCATACAGAAGTTATTAATAGAATAATGAAAGAATCCTTAAAAACAGCAAATGTATGTTTAAATGATATAGATGCAATTGCTGTTACTCAGGGACCAGGATTAGTAGGAGCATTGCTTGTTGGTGTTTCTTATGCTAAGGGGTTAAGTTATGTAACTAAAAAGCCTTTAGTTGCAGTGAATCACATAGAAGGACATATAGCAGGAAATTATTTAACACATAAAGATTTAAAGCCACCATTTATATGTTTAATTATTTCAGGTGGACATACTCACTTAGTAAATGTAAAATCATATAATGATTTTGAAATATTAGGTAAAACCAGAGATGATGCTGTAGGAGAAGCTTTTGATAAAGTTGCAAGAGTAGTTGGACTAGGGTATCCAGGAGGGCCTAAAGTCGATAATTTAGCTAAAGAAGGAGAACCAAATATAAAATTACCAATAACACATTTTGATAATTTAGATTTTAGTTTTAGTGGAATAAAAACTGCTGTAATTAATTTAAATCATAAAACTCCTAATATTAATAAAGCAGATTTATGTGCAAGTTTTCAATTAGCTGTTACAACGATGCTTGAATCAAATGTGAGAAAGGCAATAAAAGAGTATCATTCAGATAAAATAGTTATTGCAGGTGGAGTTTCTAGAAATTCTTTTATTAGAAAATCTTTTGATGATTTAGCAAAAGATTTAAATATAAAAGTATATTATCCAGAACCAATACTTTGTACAGATAATGCTGCAATGATAGCTGCTAGTGGATATTATAATTATATAAATGGAGAAAGAGCAAAATTAAATTTAAATGCTATACCTAATTTAAAAATTGGAGAATAATGAATTCTTTCTTTATTATTATAGCTCCAAAGATTTAAAAAATCTTTGAAGTATGGAAAGGAAAGTAAAAAATGTCTATATATGCAATAGGAGATTTACATTTATCTTTTTCTGGAGAAAAGCCAATGGATATTTTTGGATATAATTGGGAAAATCATGCAGAAAAAATAAAAGAAAATTGGACAAGTAAAGTAAATAAAGAAGATACTGTAATTTTGCCAGGAGATTTCTCTTGGGCTACATATTTAGAAGATACATATAAAGATTTTGAATTTTTAAATAGTTTACCAGGTAAGAAAATACTGTCAAAAGGAAATCATGATTATTGGTGGGGAACATTAACTAGTATGAGAAAATTTTTAAAAGAAAACAATTTTCAAAATATTGATTTCTTATTTAATAATTCATATTTTGTTGAGAACAAAATTATAACTGGGACTAGAGGTTGGATAAATTCTTGGAAATCAGAAGAAAATTTTAAAATATTAAAAAGAGAAAATGATAGATTAAAACTTTCTATTAATGATGGACTTAAAAATTATGGAAGTAATTATGAAATAATTACTTTTATACATTATCCACCATTTTATAAAGAAAAAGAAGTTCCAAAAGAAATAGATTTTATAGATACAATGAAAAGCTATAATATAAAAAAATGTTATTATGCTCATTTACATGGAGAATCACATAAAGATGCTATAGAAAAAAATATAGATGGAATTGATTATAAATTAGTTAGTTCTGACTATTTGAAATTTGATTTGTTAAAAATAGATTAATATTGATAATTATATATTTAAATAAGTTAATATAAATATGAAGAAGCTTTTAGGAAGGAGAATATGGTAATTTATTATCAAAAATAGAAATATGGAAAAATCTAAAGATATTGAAAAATCAATTATTGCAGAATGTACAATTCAAGGGAAAAAAGTTATTATAACTTCAGATAAAAAAATTTACGAAAAAAGTGAAAATGGAAATTATATAGAATGTTTAGATAATAATCCTGAAATTAATTTATTAAGAAAATATGCACAGCCACCAAAAAGTTTAGATATAGATAGATAATTAATAAATTTAAAACAAGGAAAGAAATTATGAAAAAATCTATTAATAATGAAAAAAACTATTATAATAAAGACTTGGAAGAAATTATAAAACAATACATAACAAAAGAACAATATGGAAATTTTGCGATAATATTAGAGGAAATATTTCAAAGAAGAGCATATGAATTTAATTTTTCTAATGAACATATTGCAGAAGAATTATCGTATTTTTGTAATAATATTAAAAAGATTGAATTTGCTTCAAACTTAAAGGTAGGTAAAACATCAAGGATTATGGGAGTATATATACCAGCAGAATGTTGTATAAGAATTAATCAAGATTATTTTAATGAATTAAAAAAAACAGCATCAATACAGGATTTTGGAGAAAGAATTTTTCAAACATTAACTCATGAATGTTATCATGCTATTGAGTATAGACATCCTTATCAAGGATTATCATATTATGATCCAATAGAAGATGAATGGAAAGGAACAGCATTAGATGAAATTTTTGTAGAAACAGCAGCTGATAGAGCATCTACATCAAGAACTTCTGAAGATGCTCAAAAATATAGAAGAAATACTAATGGATATCCAAATTTAACATTTTTAACTAATATGCTATCTGCAAGTATAGGAACTACTGAAAAAGAACTTTTGCGAGCAGGTATTCAAAATAGAGATGAGTTAATGACTGTTTTTTATTCTCAATTTCCAGACACTATTATAGAAAAACAAGAAAGTCATGATATACTAGAAAATATAGAATCATGCTTAGATGTTGTATATAATATATCATATTATTCTGGTGAGGGAAAAACCGCAATTCAAATAGAAATGGACAAAGAATTAATTGAAGAAAGTTTAATAAATTTATACAAGAATATTTTTTGTCTTGCTGAAATGCAAATTGCCAATATTGAAACAGAAGTATCTTTGAAAGATATTTCCCATTTAGTATATAGATATAAAAAAATCGATAAAATAATGCAAGATTCTTTATCAGAATTTGAATGGTATGGAGATATTGAACATGGAGTAGCCAAAAGAATAATTAGCAAAACAGAAATAATTAAAACTAAAATGATGAATCAAATTGTAGGATTAGAAATATTAGCAAAACAAGGTTACAAAATAAAAGATAGTGAAAGAATAAAAGAATTTACTAATATTGCTAAAAAAGGAGATTTATTAGAATATATTCCATTATTAAAAGAATATGGAATTGAAGTAGAAAACATTGTTGATAGTAATATATCTGACAGAACTCTTGATATGACAATTAGCAATTATGTAATGAAAGAGGACTTTGATAATGGAAAAACTTGGGATAACGAATCTGTTGTAATTGTTTTAGATAGAATATTTACAAATTATATGAAAGAAAATGGATTGTATGATACAAAACAAACAGAAGAATTAGTAATTGTGGAGAATCCCAAAAAGGTATCAGAATCACCAATGATAGATGATGAACTGTCAACAGTAGAACTACCAGTAATAAATAAATTAATAGAGCAAAAAGCGTTACAAAAAAATAAATTAAATATAATAAAAGAATTTGTGAATAAATTTACAAATCCATTTAGAAATATTATTACTAAATTTAAAAATAGAAATTCAACTAAATTAGATTTTGGAGAAAATGGAAAGTATACAAAAACTGATTATTATACTAATTTAGCAATTAACAAAATAAAACAAGGAAGAAAAGAAGTAAAAATACAAAACAATTTAGATAAGTATAAAGAAGATGTAAGTTCTCAAATTTTACAAATAGAAAATTTGAAAGCAGGAACGAATAAATCCCAAAATAAAGGAGAGGATGATACTTCAAGATAATATATATTTTGAAAGTGTAATCTCTAAATAAAAAATATTTATAAATTATATAAAAAATAAGGAGACAATATGCAAGATAAGCAAAAAAACATTAGAAATTTTAGTATAATTGCACATATAGATCATGGAAAATCTACATTAGCAGACAGAATAATTGAGATGACAGGAGTATTATCTAAAAGAGAAATGGAATCACAAGTTTTAGATAATATGGATATAGAAAAAGAAAGAGGAATTACAATAAAATCTCAAGCTGTAAAAATGAATTATACTGCTAAAAATGGAGAAATATATGAATTTAATTTAATTGATACTCCTGGACATGTTGATTTTAACTATGAAGTATCTAGAAGTTTAGCAGCATGTGAAGGTGCAATACTAGTAGTAGATAGTACACAAGGAGTTGAAGCACAAACTTTGGCAAATGTATACTTAGCTTTAGATGATAATTTAGAAATCTTACCTGTTATAAATAAAGTTGATTTACCAAATGCAAGACCAGATGAAGTAAAAAAAGAAATTGAAGATATAATAGGAATTCCTGCAATGGATGCTCCATGTATTTCAGCTAAAACAGGTTTAAATGTAGAAGAAGTTCTAGAAAGAATTGTTACAGATATTCCAGCTCCAAATGGTAGTATAGATAGCGAACTTCAAGCATTAATATTTGATTCATATTATGATAATTATAAAGGTGCTTTAAGTTATGTAAGAATAAAAAATGGAGTTGTAAAAGCTAATGATGAAATTTTATTTATGGCTACTGGAAAAGTATTTACAGTTACAGAAGTAGGATATTTTGGAGCAGGTGCTTATATTCCTACAGATTGTTTAGGAGCAGGAGAAGTTGGATATATTGCAGCAAGCGTAAAAACTGTATCAGATTTACATGTTGGTGATACAATCACATTAAAAAATAAACCAGCAAAAGAAGCACTTCCTGGATATAAAACAGCTAATTCGATGGTTTATTGTGGAATGTACCCAATAGATGGTAGTGAATATGAACCATTAAAAGAAGCTTTAGAAAAATTGAAATTAAATGATGCTGCTTTAAATTATGAACCTGAAACTTCAGCAGCACTTGGATTTGGATTTAGATGTGGATTCTTAGGACTACTGCATTTAGAAATAGTAATTGAAAGATTAGAAAGAGAATTTGATATTGGATTAATTACAACATCACCTTCAGTTATTTACCAAATTCATAAAACAGATGGAGAAGTTATTGAACTATATAATCCTACAGATTTACCACCTACAACAGAGATTAGTTATATGGAAGAACCTATAATGGATGTTGAAATAATGATACCAAAAGATTTTGTAGGAAATGTTATGAAAGTTTGTCAAGAACGTAGAGGTACTTATATAGATATGAAATATCTTGATGAAACAAGAGTAACATTAAAATATGATATGCCATTAAATGAGATTATATATGATTTTTTTGATACAATAAAATCAAAGACTAAAGGATATGCATCAGTTGATTATGAATTTAAAGAAAATAGGAGAGCAGATTTAGTAAAATTAGATTTACATATAAATAATGAACCAGTAGATGCGCTTTCATTTATTGTGCATAAAGATTCAGCTTATGATAGAGGAAGAAAGATGGCAGAAAAACTAAAAAAAGTTATACCAAGGCAATTATTTGAAATACCAATTCAAGCAGTAGTAGCAGGAAAGATAATTGCAAGAGAAACAATTTCTGCAATGAGAAAAGATGTTTTAGCTAAATGTTATGGTGGAGATATTACAAGAAAGAAAAAATTATTAGAAAAACAGAAAAAAGGTAAAAAGAAGATGCGTCAAATAGGAAATGTAGAAGTACCACAAGAAGCATTTTTAGCAGTATTAAAATTGGATGATGAAGAATAATCAATTATTAATCGCATATGTTAGTTAATAGACATTATTGACCATTTTTGTACGTATGTTAAATTAAATAATTTAATTTTATATAATATATAAAAGGAGAAATAAAATGAGAGAAAGTTATAGAGATAAAAGAAGTAGACAAGCAAGAATTTCTAGAGAAAAAGCAAATAATAATGAAGACAGAAGAAAAAAGCAAAGAAGAGAAGATGAAAGAAGACAAGATGAACGAAGAATTGAAGATAGAAGAAAAATTGATAGAAGAGGGGCTGAAAGAGCAGAATTTGATAGAAGAATTGGAGAAAGACGCTCTATAACAGATAGAAGATTTATTGAAAGAAGACTTCCAGAAGATAGAAGACAGAATGCTGAAGATAGAAGACAAAACAGAGATCAATCAGATGAAAATTCTTATGATGACATTGTTGCTGGAAGAAATGCAGTTCTTGAATTATTAAAATCAGAAAAAGATATAAATAAAATTTATGTTGAACGTGGTGAAAAGCATGGTTCAATAAATGAAATTATTGCTAAAGCAAAAGAAACTAGAATTGTATTAGTAGAAGTTGATAAATCTAAATTAGATCAAATGGCAGAAAATCATCAAGGAATTGTTGCTGTTGTTCCTCCATTTAATTATTGTGAAATTGAAGATATTTTAGATGACGCAAGAAGTAAAAATGAAGATCCATTTATTTTAATATTAGATGGTATAGAAGATCCACATAATTTTGGATCAATAATAAGAACTGCAGAGACAGCAGGAATTCATGGTATAATAATTCCCAAAAGAAGAAATGTTGCAGTAAATAGTACAGTAACAAAAGTTTCTACTGGTGCAACTACTTATATGAAGATTGCTAGAGTAAATAATTTAAATGAAACTATAAGAAAATTAAAAGAATCAGGAGTTTGGATAATTGGAACTGATGGAAATGCAGATACTTTATATTATAATCAAGATTTAAAAGGACCATTAGCTATAATTATTGGTAGTGAAGGATATGGAATGAGTAAACTTGTAAAAGAAAACTCTGATTTATTAATAAAAATACCAATGAAAGGAAATATTACTTCACTAAATGCATCTGTATCAGCAGGAATAGTAATTTATGAAGCAGTAAAACAAAGAATGTAAAAAAGTACTTGCATTTAAATTTCGTAAATGTTAAAATATTTACATCAAAAGAAATAAATCGAAGCAGATTAAAAAAAAACCCTTTTTTTAAATCTGCTTTTTTGTTTTTTGTAATAATTTTCTCTTAAAAAGAGAAAAAACAAAGTAAAATTTGGCACGTGAACAAAGATGAGTCAATTAAATTTTAAAATATTTGAGTACTTTAAAACAGGCTTTTTTGTTCTTTTGAAATAATTAATTTAGAAAGTAGGAGAAGAAATGGAATTAGCTTTTGATAATGAAAAATATTTAAAAATTCAAAAAGAGAAAATCGAAGAAAGAATACAAATGTTTGACAATAAATTGTATTTGGAATTTGGAGGGAAAATTTTTGATGATTATAATGCAAGTAGAGTATTACCAGGATTTAATCCAGATGCTAAAATAAAACTTTTGCAAGAATTTAATGAAAATTTGGAAATAATTTTCTGTATAAATGCAAATAACATACAAAAAAATAAGATAAGAGCAGACTATGGAATTGGATATGATGTTGAACTTTTGAGACTAATTGAAAATATTTCAAAACTAAAAATTTCAATTAATAGTGTTGTAATTACAATGTATACTGGTCAAGAAGGTGTTGAAAAATTAAAACAAACTTTAGAAAGCAAAAATATAAAAGTATATTTACATGCTCCTACAAAAGGATATCCAGATGATGTTCAAACAATTGCAAGTGAAGAAGGATATGGTAAAAATCCATATATAGAGACAACAAAAAAACTAGTTGTTGTTACAGCTCCAGGACCAAATAGTGGAAAACTTGGAACTTGTTTGTCACAATTGTATCATGAATATAAAAGAGGGATAAAATCTGGATATGCCAAATTTGAAACATTTCCTGTTTGGGATTTACCACTTATGCATCCAGTAAATATATCATATGAAGCTGCAACAGCAGATTTAGGTGATATAAATATGATAGATTCTTTTCATCTAGAAGAATATAATATAAAGGCCGTAAATTATAATAGAGATATTTCAGCATTTCCAATTTTAAAAAACATCTTAAATAAAATAACAGGAATGGACATATACAAATCTCCTACTGATATGGGAGTAAATATGATTAGTAAATGTATAATTAATGATGAAGTGGCTCGGAAAGGCTGCTAAGATGGAAATAATAAGAAGATATTATGCAAGTTTATGTGATTATAAAAAAGGAATAGGAAATGGAGAAACAGTAGAAACCATCAAAAAGTTAATGAATAATATTGGAATTACAATTTATGATAGAGAAATTGTAAAGTATGCTTTAGAAAAGTCAGAAAAAGAAAATGTAAATACAGTAGCTATAATGTTAGAAAATGGAAAAATAATAACAGGTAAAGAATCAGAATTATTAAGTGCTTCAAGTGCATTATTAATAAATACTATAAAAGAAATTTCTGGAATACCTGATGATGTATATTTACTATCACCATCAGTTTTGGAATCTATTTTAAGTTTAAAACAAAAAACATCATATAAAAGGAATTATTCATTAAATTTACCAGAAGTTTTAATAGCATTAAGTATATGTTCTAAAACCAATCCAATTATAGAAAAAACATTTGAAGTTTTTGATAAATTAAGAGGATTAGAAGCTCATAGTTCATATATTATTTCTACAACAGAGCAAAAAGTATTAAAAAGTTTAGGTATAAATTTAACTTGTGAACCAAAATTATTAGGGTATGAAGAATAGAAAAAAGAATAATTAAAGAGTTATAAGACAATTTAATACGGAATTCAAGACCTGATAAATAGAATTATTATTCAAAATTTTAATAAAGGCCGAAAAAGAAAGTAAAAATAGATAAAAACGAGGGAAGATACAGATTATGATGAGATTAGTTTTTATTCAAAAAGAAAAATCAGATAAAAAAGTGATTGAATCTAAACATTTAGGAAATGATACAATATTTAAAAAATATAATGTTTTTGAAGGGGACATTGTAAGAATAAAAGAGAACGAAATTGCTTTATTAATAAAAGAAGGAAAACTTTTCGATGTAAAAGAAGATATTGGAGAATACTATGTAGATAATCCTATTGTTATTGATAAAAAAACAGTTCAAGAATTAAAAAAAATAAAAATTAGAAAATCAGAAAATGAAAAGTTATGTGTACTATTTATAAATGTAGGAATATTAAAAAATAATAAATATATATTTAATAATCCAATAAAATATGTTAATTGGAGAAATGGAGAATCATCAGAAATATATATAAAATTAGAAGGATTATACGATTTTAAAATTGAAAATCCAAAGAGATTTATTAGTCAAGTAATAGGATTAAGAAATATTTACACAAAACAAGAATTGATAGAAAGAATAAGAAATTATATTTTAAATTCTATAGAAGAAGGAATAAATGAAATTTCTAAAGAATATAAATTAGATGTAAACTATTTATCTGAATATTCAAAAAATCTAGAAGTAAAGTTAAAGCAAAATAAATATGATGAAAAACTTGCTGAATATGGAGTTAAATTAACATACTTTGATATTACAAAGTTGGAAGTTACTAATAAAAAATTTAAGTTTTTTTAAATATTGTATTGACAATTTAGTAAATAGGGTATAAATTATTAGCAGTCATTAAATATGACTGCTAATTTTTAGAAAGTAATATTTTTTTCATTAATTAATCAGGAATTAATTATGAGAAAGCGAATGTAAAGGAGGATTATATATGATAAAACCATTAAATGATAGAGTTTTAATTAAAATGGTAGAAGCTGAAGAAACAACAAAAAGTGGGATAATTTTAACATCAGCTTCACAAGAAAAACCACAAATTGCTGAAGTAGTAGAAGTTGGACCTGGAGGAAAAGACGAAAATGGAATAAAAGTAGAAATGCAAGTAAAAAAAGGAGATAAAGTAATTACAAGTAAATATTCTGGAACAGAAGTTAAATATGAAGGAGTAGACTATATAATAGTTAGACATGCGGATATTCTTGCAGTGGTTGAGTAAGTATGTTGCAGATATGTAAGTTTTAGTACTGTAAAAATAAAAGGAAAAAGGATTTAGAACGAGAATTGCAAGGCAAAATTTTGAAAAAAGCAAAGGAGCATACTTATGTATGTGACTGCTTTTGAAAAAATTTTAACGAAGCAATACGAAGTTATAAATTCTTTTTAGGAGGAGAGAGTATGAGTAAAGAAATAATATACGGCGAAGACGCCAGAAAAAAATTATTAGAAGGAGTTAATAAATTAGCAGATACTGTAAAAGTAACATTAGGACCAAAAGGAAGAAATGTTGTATTAGACAAAAATTTTGGAATTCCACTAATTACAAACGACGGAGTTACAATAGCAAAAGAAATAGAATTAGAAGACAGTTTTGAAAATATGGGAGCATCACTTGTAAAAGAAGTTTCTACAAAAACAAATGATGTTGCAGGAGACGGAACAACAACAGCAACAGTTTTAGCTCAAATTATGTTAAAAGAAGGAATAAAAAATGTTGCAGCTGGAGGAGATGTTATATCAATAAAAAGAGGTATGGATAAAGCAACAAATATAGCTGTAGAAGAATTAAAGAAAATAAGTTCTCCAATTAGCGGAAAAGAAGATATTGCCAGAGTAGCAAGTATTTCAGCAAACAGTAAAGAAATTGGTGATTTAATAGCAGATGCAATGGAAAAAGTTTCTAAAGATGGAGTTATTACAATAGAAGAATCAAAAACATCTTTAACAGAAGTTAATGTTGTAGAAGGAATGCAATTTGATAAAGGATATGTTTCTCCATACATGGTAACAGATACAGAAAAAATGGAAGCAATAATGGATAATCCTTATATTTTAATAACAGATAAAAAAATATCTAATATCCAAGAAATTTTACCATTATTAGAAGAGTTAAGTAGTCAAGGTGGAAAATTAGTTATAATAGCAGATGATTTTGAAAATGAAGCATTATCAACTTTAATTTTAAATAAATTAAGAGGAATTTTAAATATTGTAGGTATTAAAGCTCCAGGATTTGGGGATAAAAGAAAAGAAATGCTTGAAGATTTAGCTATTTTAACAGGTGGAGAAGTTATTACTTCAGAATTAGGATTAGAATTAAAAGAAACAACTTTAGCACAATTAGGTAGAGCAAAACAAGTTAAATGTACAAAAGAAGATACAATTATTGTTGACGGAATGGGAGATAAAAAAGCATTAGAAAGTAGAATTTCTCAAATAAGACATAATATAGATGAAACAAAATCAAGTTATGATAAAGAAAATCTTCAAGAACGTTTAGCCAAACTTGCTGGAGGTGTTGCAGTAATTGAAGTTGGTGCAGCTACAGAAATAGAAATGAAAGAAAAGAAACTAAGAATAGAAGATGCATTATCAGCTACAAAAGCAGCTGTAGAAGAAGGAATTTTACCAGGTGGTGGAACAGCATATGTTAATGTAATTCCTAAAGTTGAGAAAGTATTAGATGAAGTTTCAGAAGATGAAAAAATAGGTGTAAAAATAATATTAAAAGCATTAGAAGAGCCAGTAAAACAAATTGCTACAAATGCTGGATTAGAAGGTTCTGTTATATTAGATAAAGTAAAAAATAGTAAACCAGGAGTTGGATTTGATGCTAGTCGTGAACAATATGTTGATATGAAACAAGAAGGAATTGTTGATCCTACTAAAGTTACACGTTCAGCCCTTCAAAATGCAGAAAGTGTAGCATCTATGATATTAACTACAGAAAGCATAGTTTCTGAAAAGAAAGAAAAAAATTGTGGATGCGGAAATAATCAAGCTATACCAGATATGGGCGGAATGTATTAATAAAATTGTGAAATAAATTTTGTGAGCAGAAATTTGTGTAAGTCTTTATTTATTAGTAAAGTTCAGAGAACTTTACTAATAAATAAAAAAACGTGGAGAAAATACTCCACGTTTTTTTAGTATTATTAGCAACAACCTCTATTGTTGTTATTTCCACAACAACAGAAAAGAATTATTAAAAGGATGATTATCCATAAACAATCACAATCTCCTCCGAATAATCCACAACCACAACCTCTATTTTCTGGCATAACAAAATTCCTCCTTTTTATGTTTTTTTTGATTTGTAAAATCTTTTGTATGTTATATACTATGAAATATAAGAAAAACTGTTACAAAATAAAATTTAAAAATATGAAATAAAATTTTGTGTAAGATAAAATTCTAAAAGAAATCTAGCCAAAAATAAATTTTAAAATGAAAGAATATAAAATAAAATTAAATAAAATTAAATTAAATATAAAATTAAATTAAATTAAATATAGAATTAAATAAAGTAAAATTAAATATAGAATAAAATAAAATTAAATATAGAATTAAATTAAATAAAATTTTAAATAAATTAAAGTATAAATTATAATTATTATAAAAATAAAATTTTAAAAAAGTGTACAAAAAAATAATTTAATGATATAATTTTCAAAAAGTATAAAATGAGATAAATAGACATTATGTTTGCATAAAATTAAAGAACAAACAAAATTTTATGCATTAAAGTACGCATATAAAGAAATGCGGGTGCTAAAAAGTGTCTTATTTGTTGTCGCAGAGGTCTAAAGATTTTTGAAGAAATCGTTGAAGTATGAATGGCGAGCGAAGCGGGTACTAATTAATGTCTTATTCGTTGTCATAGCGGTTTAAAGATTTTTGAAAAAAATCGTTGAAGTGCGTATGACGAGTGAAGCGAGGAAAGGAAGAATAAATATGGGAAATATAGTTCTCTTAGACGATTTAACAATAAATAAAATTGCTGCAGGAGAAGTTATAGAAAGACCAGCATCTGTAGTAAAAGAAATGGTAGAAAATTCAATTGATGCTGGAGCAAAAAATATTACTGTTGAAATAAAAAATGGTGGTATTTCATTAATAAAAATAACAGATGATGGTTGTGGAATTTCAGAAGATGATATGGAAATTGCCTTTGAGCGTCATGCTACAAGTAAAATAAGATCAGCTGATGACTTAGAAACTGTTAAATCTATGGGATTTAGAGGTGAAGCTTTAGCTAGTATAGCGGCTATTGCAAAAGTTGAAATGATTTCAAAAAAAGAAGCTGATAAAGTAGCTCACAAAATTGTTGTAGAAGGCGGAAAGACTATAGAATTTATAGAAGCAGCAAGAAGTGTAGGAACAACAATAACTGTTCAAAATTTATTTTATAATACACCAGTAAGATACAAATTCTTAAAAAAGGATTATACAGAAGCTGGATACATTGAAGATACTGTTACTAGAATTGCATTAGTAAATAAAAGTGTTGCAATAAAATTAATTAGTAATGGAAAAACTATAATTCAAACAAATGGTAATGGTGATTTAAAAACTGTAATTTACAGTATTTATGGAAAAGATATTGCTACAGAAGTAAATGAAATAGAATATGAATATGAAGGAATTAAAGTTGTAGGTGTTGTTGGAAAGCCAGTTGTAGCAAGAGCAAATAGAAGTAATCAATTATTTTTCTTAAATGGAAGATATATAAAAGATAGAAATTTAACAGCAGCAGCAGATCAAGCCTATAAGGGAATAATACCAGTAGGAAGATATGGATTTCTTATTTTAAATTTAGATATGGATCCAAAATTAGTAGATATTAATGTTCATCCAGCAAAACTTGAAGTTAGATTTGAGGAAGAATCTAAAGTGTTTAAAGCTGTTTATCATGCTATAAAATCTAGTTTAGCACAATCAGAACTTGTGGAAAATATTGAAAGAGAAACTTTAGAAAAAAAGGAAAATCAAAATGAAGTATTAAATAGAACTTTAGAGATTTCTGAACCAACAGAAAGTTATGATACTCATAAAAATAAAAAAGGAATTACAGGATTATTTTCTAAAATTATAAAAGAACCAGAAGAAACTGATGAAGAATTAAATAATAATCATTTAGAAGAAATTTTTAAATACAGACAAGCTTTAAAAAGTAAATCTGATATTTCTAATATAAATGTAGATGAAAATAGTAGAAAAGCAAAAGAATATATTAGTAAATATAAAAGTGAAAAAAATAATGAAAATATAGATATAAACACTAATGAAAATATAGATACAAATACTAACAATATTATAGATACAGAAAAGACAATTAATAATGAAATAGTAGATAAAGCAGTTTCTTTAGGTAGCACATTGATATCTAGTGAAACAAAGGAATTAGATGTTAATAATGTAAACAATTTAATAAAAGATGAAACAACTATTATGAATTCTACAAAATTAGAACCAAAAGAAGTTACTCAAGCAATAAATATAAATGAAAATGCTTTAAATAAAGATTCAGATAATAACATTGATAATACTCAAAAAATAGATACAAATTCTAATAGTTCAACTATAGGTACAGAAGTTTCACAAAATACAATTGTAATAAATGATGAAGAAAATAGTGTCAATATAGATAATAAAGAATATAATGCTGAAAAAAAAGTTGTAAATGAGACTGATTTTTCCAAGTTGGCAGAAAAATTGATTGAGTCTAAAATAGAACTTGATAATACTCAAACTATAGATACAGTTAAAGTTAGAGAAACATTAAAAGAAGAATTTGAAAGTAATCCAGAATTTGACAAAATGTATAAAAAGACTTTTGGAGTTGATCCATTTTCTGTTAGAAAAGAAAAAGCATTAGAAAAAATGGAAAAAGAAAAAATGAATGCTTCTAATGAATTTTCTTATGCTGGAATAGAAGAAAATATGACTGTATTTGAGGACAAAGAAGAACTTTCAGAAATTCCATATAAATTTATTGGAATTGTATTTAATACATATATAGTTATAGAAATAAAAGATGAAATGTACATAATAGATCAACACGCTGCACATGAAAGAATATTATATGAGAAAGTAAAAAATAATTATTATAGTGAAGAACAAAAAGACGAGCAAATGCTGTTATTACCAGATGTTATTTCTTTAACACACAAAGAAATGAATATAGCAAAAGAGAATATTGAAATGTTTGCTAAAGCAGGATTTTCATTTGAAGAATTTGGTGATAATACAATAAAATTAATTTCAGTACCTAGTATGTGTGAAGATATGAATACAAAACAATTATTTTTAGACATATTAGATGAAATTGATACAGTTGCTGTTACAGCTAGACAAGAAAAAGAAGATAAATTTATTGCTACAGTTGCTTGTAAAGCAGCAGTTAAAGGTAAAATGAAATTAGACGAAAAAGAAGTAAAATCTTTGATGAAAAAACTGTTAATTTTACCAAATCCATTTACTTGTCCACATGGAAGACCAACAGCAATCAAAATGACAAATTATGATTTAGAAAGAAAATTTAAAAGGAGCTAGATGAATGAAACCTAAAGTTGTAGTTATAGTAGGACCTACTGCATCAGGAAAAACAAAATTATCTATTGAATTGGCAAAA
Source organism: uncultured Clostridia bacterium (assembly GCA_949388605.1). GTDB lineage: Bacteria > Bacillota > Clostridia > TANB77 > CAG-508 > Scatovivens. The sequence continues at coordinate 50,657 of CASKJV010000005.1, read as the reverse complement.
AAAATTGATGGTGAAATAATTTCATCTGACTCAATGCAAATTTACAAAGAGATGGATATTGGTACTGCTAAAGTTACAAAAGAAGAGATGCAAGGAATAAATCATTATTTAGTAGATTTTGTATCTCCAGATGCAAGATATACTGTATCTGATTTTAAAAAAGATAGCGAAAAATCTATAAAAGAGATTATTTCAAAAGGTAAAATTCCAATAGTAGTTGGAGGAACAGGATTATATATTAATTCTTTAATATATGGCATTGAATATCAAGATATGAAATTTGATGAACAATATAGAAACAAATTAATTCAAATAGCAGAAACAGAAGAAGGATTAAAAAAACTTTATGAACAAGCATATAAAATAGATCCAGAGGCAACAGAGAAAATAAGTCAAAATGATAAAAAAAGGATTATAAGAATTCTTGAAATATATAAATCTACGGGAAAAACCAAAACAGAACAAGAAATTTTATCTAGACAGAAAGGTGTGGACTATGATTTCAAAGTTTTTGGAATAACAATGGAAAGAGGTAAACTTTATGAAAGAATAAACCATAGAGTAGATGTTATGATAGAGCAAGGATTAGAAGATGAAGTGCGAAAACTAATTTCGAAATATTCAGAATTTCCTACATCAATGCAAGGACTTGGATATAAAGAAGTAGTGCAATACTTTAATGGAGAATTGTCTCGAGTAGAAATGATTGAAAAAATAAAACAAGAATCGAGAAGATATGCTAAAAGACAATTAACTTGGTTTAGAAAAAATAAAGAAATAATATGGCTAGATACTGAAAATGGAGTAGAACAAAATATTAGTACTATATTAGGGGAGTTATAGTGAAAGAGATAAAGAAAAAAAGTAACTTTATAAAAATAATAATTACTCTGGTTTTTATGATATTTTTTATTATACTAGTTACAAATGGTACAAAAATATTGAAAAAACCTACAGATTTTTTTATTGTGGCAAATGGATCTTTATCGTATGAAGAAATGACAGAAGGTTATGTTATAAGAGATGAAGTTGTATTACAAGGTGATAATTACAAAAATGGAATGGTTCAGATTTTATCTGATGGAGAGCGTGTTGCAAAAGATGAAGCCTTTTTTAGATATTATTCAAATAGTGAAGAAAATATTTTAAATCAAATAGCAGAACTTGATGAAGAAATTAATGAATTAATTGAAACTGATAATTTGAGTTTGCCTTCTAGTGATATATTAAGTTTGGAAAATCAAATAGAGAATACTATTGATTTAATGTATAAAGTAAACTACTTACAAAAAATTCAGGAGCATAAAAATAAAATTGAAGCATATATATCTAAGAAGGCACAAATTACAGGAGTGATTAGTCCATCTGATTCATATGTTAGAGTTTTAGCTGAAAAAAGAAATGAATTAGAAGCTCAATTAGAAGCAGGATCAGAGGTAATTTATGCACCTAGAAGTGGACTTGCTTCATATAGGGTAGATGGTTTAGAAGAAATATTAAAAACTGATAATTTTGATTATTTAACAAAAGAATTGTTAGATAGTTTTGAATTAAAAGTTGGTGCAACAATTCCATTAAGTAATGAAAAAGGAAAAGTTGTCAATAATTTTGAATCATATATTGTAACATCAATGAATACAGAAAAATCTATGTCAGCTAATATTGGAGACAAAGTATTATTAAGATTATCAAATTCTGATGAAATAGAAGCAGAAATAATTTATTTAAAAGACGAAGAAAAAAGTAGAATTATTGTTTTTAGAATAATGGACGATGTAGATGAACTATTAGAATATAGAAAAATATCAATGGATATAGTATGGTGGAATTATTCAGGACTAAAAGTAAGCAATTCAGCATTAATAGAAGAAAATGATAGAGTGTATGTAGAGAGAAATAAAGCAGGATTTACAGAAAAAGTTTTAGTAAAAGTTTTAAGGCAAAATGATACTTATTCAATTGTTGAAAATTATGAAAAAGAAGAATTAAAAGCTTTAGGATATAGTGATGAAGAAATTTCAAAGATGGAAACAATAAGTTTATATGATGAAATAGTATTACATTAAATAACATAAAAATTACAAAAAAATTACAAAAAAATTATTTTTGTATAACAAATAGTATAATTTGGAAAAAAAACTTGACAACAACAAAAAATAGATAGATACTATATGTATGTTAAGCTACGAATGAAGAGAAAAAATTAGGAGGTCTAAAAATAATGGCAGGAGCATCATTAAAAAAATTAATGAATTATATATTAGGAGATGAAGACATTCAAGACGAATATGATGAGGAAGAATATAATTCTGATTATCAAGAAGACTATGAAAATGAAGAGGAAAATGAAGGAGAAGCTTTAAGCATTTTCAAAAGAAAAAATAAAGTTGTATCAATGCCTCAACCACAACAAATAAGAATGAAAATATCAAAACCAACTAATTTTGAACAAGCAGATGAAGTTGTAACTCAATTAAAAGCCAAAAATGCAGTTGTTTTAAATTTAGAGTATGTAAGTAAAGATGTTGCTAGAAGAATTGTTGATGTTGTTAGTGGTGCCGTAAAAGCTTTAGATGGAAACATTGAAAAAGTATCTAATTCTATATTTGTTATTGCACCTTATAATTATGATATTGTAAATGAAATTTCTAAAGAAAAAATTGAAAATAGATTTTCAGGTTCTTGGATAAAGTAGAATATTAGGAGGTAACAGTATGTTAACACCTTTAGATATTGAAAATAAAAGATTTTCAAAAAGTATCAAAGGATATAATTTGGATGAAGTAGATGATTTCTTAGATCAACTTACTATTGACTATGAAAAATTGTATAAAGAAAATAATGAATTAAAAAATCAGCTTGAGGATAGTAAAAAAGATTTGGAACATTATAAAAATGTAGAACAAACTTTGCAAAATACTTTAATTATGGCTCAATCAACAGCAGATGATATAAAGGCAAATGCACAAACAAGAGCTGACCAAATTATAAGGGATGCTCAAAGCGAAGCAAGAAGAGCAACAGATGAAATAACAAAAGAAGAATTTGAAATAAGAAAAAGAACTGAAGAGTTAAAAAGACAATTTGGTGTTTATAAAGCCAAAATGGAAGCTTTATTAATTTCACAATTAGAAATGTTACAAGATAATAAAGAGAGTGAAGTATAAAATGTAATAAATGTGAGGACTAAAGTTTATTTAGTCCTTTTTTTATTTAGTAGGAAAGTGCTCTGAACTTTCCTACTAAATAAAAGCTTCACTAATTTTTGCACACGATTTTGTACAACAAAATCGGCGCTTCGAACAAATACGTGGACGATTTAGTAAATTTTTGTATTTTGTAATTATCGTATCGTCCACTTTTGTTCTAATAGAAAACTTTAAATTATAAAGAGAAAAGGCGAGACACTTAAAATTATTTAAAATGTTCGAGTACTTTAAAAGTTTTTTTGGTTCTATTATAGTAAAAAACATAGCAATTTTTTATAATAGATTCTATTCTGAAAAATTTGTGTATTTATTATTAAATAAAGTATTCTTTACAAAAAAATTAAGACTGTATTACAATTGTGTTAATCATATTGACTTATATATATTTTAGAATAAAATATATTATATAGAACAAAAAATGGATTTTTGTGTTTTTGAAATTATTTATTGTATATAAGGTGGCATATGAGAATTATTAGCGGAACTATGAGAGGAACAAAACTATATACGTTAGAAGGAATAAATACTAGACCAACATTAGACAGAGTTAAAGAGGCTCTCTTTAGCAAAATTAATTTTAGATTACAAGAAGCAAATGTTTTAGATTTATTTTCTGGAAGTGGTGCTTTAGGACTTGAAGCTTTAAGTAGAGGAGCTAATAGAGCAGTATTATGTGATTCTTCACGAGACGCAATAAAAATAATTAATCAAAATATTGAAAAAACAAAAACAAAAGATAAAATTTTATTACTTAATTGTGATTATAAAAAGGCATTAGAACAATTACATATAAATAAAGAACAATTTGATGTGATTTTTTTAGATCCACCCTATAAGACTAACTTTGCAGAAGAAGCTACTAAAATTATAAGTCAAAATAAGCTAATAAAAGAAAATGGAATTATAATTTTAGAAACTGATGATAAAGAAAAGGTAATAAAAAATTTAGATACAGGAATTTTAGAAATAACAGATGTAAAAAAATATGGAAGAGTATACTTATTATTTTTAAGTTACCTTAATATTTAATAAACACGTTAGTGAATAAACTGAAATAGTAAATTCTAAGTTGTTAGAAGATATTAATTCTGTTTTTTGAAATTCACTTCTAGGAAAGGAATGGAGTAAAAGATGGAAATCTTTACATTACTAGAAACATTAGAAGATATATTAGAGAACAGTAAAACAGTACCTTTTACTGAAAAAAGTATTGTAGAAAAGGATCAACTGTTAGATATAATTAAAGAAATAAGACTAAAATTACCAGATGAATTAAAACAAGCAAAATGGATAAAAGAAGAAAGAGAAAGAATAATTAATGAAGCACAAAAAGATGCTAATGATATTGTTAAAGAGGCAGAAAACAGAATTATTTCTATGATAGATGAACATGAAATTACAAAAAAGGCTTATGATAAAAAAACAGAGATTATAGCTGATGCAAATGAGATGTATAGAGAGATTACGCAAGGTACAAATGATTATGTTGATGGAATTTTAGCTAATATCGAAAACAATATGCTTGAACTAGGAAAAAGTTTAAATGGTGTTGAAATGACAATTCAAAATGCAATTGAAACAATTCAAAATAATAGAAAAGAACTTAAGTAGCCTAAAAAGCCAGAATCAAAATCAATTAACATTGATTCTGATTGTGGCTTTATTTATATAATAGGAAAGTAATACTTTCCTATTATATAAAAGCTTCGCTAAATTTTGCACACAAATTTATTGCATAAATTTGGCACGCGAACAAATTTACCAAAAAATCTTTGATTTTTCAGATTTGTTCATATATCCACTTTTGTTCTAAAGTAGGAGGATGTATCATTGGGAAGAAAAAAGAAAAGAACTAATAGTAGTTCAAAAAATAGTAATTCAAAAAAAAGAAAAAATGGAATTAATATAGATTTAGCAGTAATAATAATGTTTATAGTAAGTATATTATTATTTGTTTTAATATATGGAGAAAAAGGTGTAATAGGAGAAATTCTAAGTCCTGCACTTGGAGGAATTGTAGGAGTTATAAAATATATAATTCCTATAGGTTTTTTAGTACTTACAGTTTGTATTGCTAAGGACGATAGAAATTATATTACTTCAAAATTGATACAATATGCTGTTTTATTAGCTTGTATTGCTGCAACTTTATCAATATATCATATTTCTAAAGGAAATATAAATGCTGATTTAGAATTTGATGATATTATAGAAGTAGCATATGATTTAGGAGTTAAAAATATAGGTGGAGGAACTGTTGGAGCAGTTATTGCATATCCATTAATTAAATTATTAGGTATGTTTGGAGCTGCAATTGCAACAATAGGAATTGTACTAGTACTTTGTGTATTTACTTTTGGATTGCATCCATCAGAAATTATGCTTGATATAATTGATGAAATGTATGCAAGGAGAGAAGAAAGAGAAGAAGAATTGCTTGCAAGAAGAGAAGAGAGAAAAGCTAGAAGAAGAGAAAAAGTAAAAACTTGTGAACCTTTAGAAGTAGAAGAAAATTTAAAAAGAAGAAATAGTAGAAAGAACTTACAAACAGCAATTTTTGATGAAGATGAAATAACAATTAATTTAGATAATCAATCAGACGAAGAGCCTGAAGAAGAAAGAACAAAAGGAAGAAATATAAAATTATTTGGTAAAAAATCAAATAGTACAGAAGAAAAAGAAGAATTTAATCCAGATGTTATAGATGTAAATATTTATAAAAATACAGCTAAAGCCAATGAAGCAGAAAGTATAAAAAATCAAGATAATGAAGATAGTTTATTTACAGTTGAAGAAGAACAAAAAGAAAGTAAAACAAAAGCAGTTTTACAATTGGAACATACAATTTCTATAGAAGATGAAAATTATGAATATCCACCAGTTACATTACTAGGAAAAAGTAACAAAAAAGGAGTAAGAGGAGGAGCAAAAGCTGTAACAGAAAAAGCTCAACAATTACAAAAAACTTTACATAGTTTTGGAGTTGCAGCAAAAGTTGTTGATTACTCAGTGGGACCAGCTATTACAAGATTTGAATTAAAACCTGCCGAAGGTGTTAGAGTAAACAAAATTGCAAATCTTGCAGATGATATTGCTCTTAATTTAGCAGCAGAAACAATAAGAATTGAGGCTCCAATACCAGGAAAACAAGCAGTAGGAATTGAAATTCCAAACAAAGAAAAAGAATCAGTTCCTTTAAGAGATGTAATAGAAAGTGAAGAATTTGAAGATAATAATTCTAAATTATCTGTTGCATTAGGAAAAGATGTTGCAGGTAAAGTTGTTTTAGCAGATATTGCCAAAATGCCTCACGTTTTGATTGCAGGTTCAACAGGTTCAGGTAAATCTGTTTGTATAAATACTATAATTACAAGTATCATTTTTAATAGTAAACCAAGTGAAGTAAAACTTGTTATGGTTGATCCAAAAGTTGTTGAATTATCTGTTTATAATGGAATACCACATTTATTAATTCCAGTTGTAACAGATCCTAGAAAAGCAGCAGGTGCTCTTGCATGGGCTGTACAAGAAATGGATCACAGATATAATTTATTTGCAGAAAAGGGTGTTAGAGATTTAAAAGGATATAATGCTTCTCTAGAACGTGAAACAGAAGATGGAACAACAGGAAAATTACCACAAATTGTAATAATAGTAGACGAACTTGCTGATTTAATGATGGTTGCATCTAAAGAGGTTGAAGATTCAATTTGTAGATTAGCTCAAAAAGCTAGAGCTGCTGGAATGCATTTAGTAATAGCTACTCAAAGACCATCTGTAGATGTTATTACAGGACTAATTAAAGCAAATGTACCATCAAGAATTGCATTTGCTGTTTCTTCTCAAATAGATTCAAGAACAATATTAGATCAAGTTGGTGCAGAAAAGCTTTTAGGAAAAGGTGATATGCTTTTCTATCCTGCCAGTGCATCTAAACCAATTAGAGTACAAGGAGCTTTTGTTTCTGATAATGAAGTTGAGAAAGTTGTTGATTTTATAAAATCAAATGGTGTTGCAACATATAATGAAGATATATTAGAAGAAATAGAAAAGTCAAATAAATCAGAAGGGCAAATTGAAAAAGAAGCAGAAGATGATGATACAGATCCATTATTAATGGAAGCAATAGATACTGTTGTTGAAATTGGTCAAGCATCAACTTCATTTATTCAAAGAAGATTTAAAGTAGGATATGCAAGAGCTGGTAGAATTATTGATCAAATGGAAGCTAGAGGGATAATTTCAGGTTATGAAGGTAGTAAACCAAGGCAAGTGTTAATTACTCCTGAAAGATTAAACGAATTAAAAATGACCAATCGGTGATCAAGCGGGGACATAAATTAATAGACATTTTACCAATTTATATGAATGTTAAAATTTTATTGAATAAATATTCGAAAGTTACAATTTTGTTGATATATCAAATAAGAATTGTTAGTTAGTTTTTTAGATGTAAATTGGTACATATATATTAATGTTATATAATTCTAATTGACTAATAATATACATAAATAAAAAAATATTTGTAATATAAATAGGAGGTTTAAAATTTGAATTTATTTTCTAAATTGAAAGATTATAATATAGAATTAGAAGAAATCTTAGATAATAAGTATTTTTCTTCAAATACAAAAAATCTCCTATTAAATATGATTTACAAAATAGAAATATCATATCGAGATTTTTATGAAGTAAAAAGATGTGTAAGAACCAAAGATGAAATATTAAGAGAAATTATTGAAACAATTAAATTGTATTGTGATAATATAAAAACTGTAGAGCCTGATTCCGATCAGGCTAAAGTGCTTATAAGACATAAATTAAAAGCATTAACAAATGAAAGGGAAAGAAGTATATTAACATATCCTACAGAAATAGCACTTTTATATGCTATTTCTGATATATCACCAAAATATTTTTATATAGATTCCAAAAATATTTATAGAGAACTAATCCAAAACTCATTAGTAAATGGATATAATATGAATAATATAGAAATTTTAAAAGACTTTAATGGGTGGTCATGGGATATATCAGAAGTGGAACAAGACAATTATATAGACAATTTAATTTATCAAAATTTATTAGTAATGCTAGGTGAAAGGTTTTTATACGAATGGAGAACATATAATTCTACTGATAAGAATTTTGTGGAAGACGCACAAAAATTTATAAAAATATTTACATCAAATGATAAATTCTTAAAATGTTTATATAAAGTTTTGTATTTAAATTCATCAGGAAAAGAAAAAGAAAATATTGATAAGAATTTAAAACTTAGAAAACAAAAACTCAAGAAGATGGAAAATAAAGTTAAATTTTTAGAAGATTGCAAAACAAGAAAAATTAATTTAACTAAAAAAATTGATAAAATTGATTTATTATTGAATGATAAAGAATTACTAGCAAAAAGATTTGTAAAAGTAAATTTGAAATTAGAAGCTGATAAAAAAATAGAAACATTAAGAAAATATAAGAATTTGTTAATAAAAGAAAAAGAAAAATATTTAAAAGAAATATCAGAAATTGCAATTTTATTAAAGCCATCTAATTTTATAAAAGAAAAGAGTATTTTAGAAGAAACAACTGAACTTTATAATTGTAAAGAAAATCTTCAAGACGTATTAATCGATTTACAAAAAGAATATTTATATTTTATTGAAAAAAAATTAAGTAAAATGAAAACAAGAGACGAAATAGTAGATATTGTGTATGAATTAAGATATTATAGTAAATTAAAGCTTTCAAAAGATATAAATATTAGTGATATTGAGATATTACAAGAATACATTGACAAAATATTAAAAAAAGCAATTACTAAATTGTGCAAAATAGGTGCAATGAAAATTATTAGTATGGACATTAATTTGAATTTCGAAATTATAAAATATGCTTTAGATACAAAAATAATAAATCTTGAAGAAATAAAAATATGTTTAATATTAGACAAAGAAGATTTAGTAATAAAAGTTTATGATAAAGATGTTTTTGAAAAACAAGGTAAAAAGAAATTAGAACTCTCAAAAAATATTTTTGAAGTTGCAAAAAATCGAAAGATAAAAATTTTTAATTAAATTGGAGGAGAAATTATGAAAATAACTTTTTTAGGTGCAGCTAAAACTGTAACAGGATCTAACTTTTTAGTAGAAGCAGCTGGAAAAAACTTTTTAGTTGATTGTGGAATGTATCAGGGAAAGATTACAGATGAATTAGAAAATTCTGATCCATTTGCTTTTGATGTAAGTAAAATTGATTTTATGTTATTAACTCATGCACATATAGATCATTCAGGAAGGATTCCAAAACTTTATAATGAAGGGTTTAGAGGTAAAGTTTATGCAACAAAAGCCACATGTGATTTATGTGAAATAATGTTACCAGATAGTGGACATATACAAGAAACTGAAATTGGATGGAAAAATAAAAAAAGAATGAGAGAAGCTTTAGAACCACTTCCACCACTTTACACAGCTGAAGAAGCATATAAATGTTTAGAAATATTTTCTCCTGTAGAATATGATGACATTGTAGAAATTGATGACAATATAAGTGTAAGATTCAATGATGCAGGACATATGTTAGGATCAGCGATTATTGAAATTTGGGCTACAGAAGATGGAAAAACAACAAAAGCTGTATTTACAGGAGATTTAGGTAATAATGATTTACCTTTATTAGATTCTCCAACAATGATAAGTAATGCAGATTATTTAATAATGGAATCTACATATGGAAATAGATTGCATATGCAAAATGACAATAAAGCCAAAATGTTTTTAGACATAGTTTCTGAAACATTAGATAATGGAGGAAGAGTTATAATACCATCTTTTGCTGTAGGAAGAACACAAGAAATATTATATGAACTAGATAAATTGAAAGATGACTATGGGCAAGATGAAGAATTTGCAAAAAAATATGAAAAAATAATGAATATTCCAGTATATGTAGATAGTCCTTTAGCAATTTCTGCTACAGAAGTATTTAAGAAAAATACAGAATTATTTGAAGATGAAATTAAAGAAAAGATAAAAAGAGGAGATAATCCCTTAGAATTTAATGGATTACAATTTACACAAACTGCAGAAGAATCAAAAGCATTGAACGAAGATATGAGACCAGCAATTATTTTATCAGCAAGTGGAATGTGTGAAGTTGGTAGAATAAAACATCATTTAAAACATAATTTATGGAATCCCAATAGCACAATTTTATTTGTTGGATATCAAGCACCAGGAACCTTGGGGAGAACAATAGTAGAAGGAGCCGATAAAGTAAAAATATTTGGAGAAGAAATAGCAGTAAATGCTAGAATAGAATATATTGAAGGATATTCAGGTCATGCAGATCAAACTTGGCTTTTAAATTTTGTTTATTCCTTTACAAATCCACCAAAACATATTTTCTTAGTACATGGAGAGCCAGAAGGGCAAGAAGTTTTAAAACAAAAGATAGAAGAAGGTTCAGAATGCAATGTTACAATTCCTGAGTTTGGTGAGACTTATGAATTAGTTGGAGAAGAACCAATATTATTATCAGAAACAAAAGAAGTAAAAAGATATAAGAGAGACTTTAAACGTCTAGATATACTTGAAAGAATAGAATCATTAAAAGAAGATATTTCTGATTTTGAAAATGTAATTATGAAAAATAATATTGAAACAAAAGACAATGATTTGAAAGCTTTAGAAGATAGAGTTAAAGAGATACAAAATCAAATTCAAAATTTAATGAAATAATGACCAATTGGGGACGTTAGTTTTTGGACATTTTTGTCCAATTTTATACGTATGTTGAAATAGCTATATTATTAAAATGTAAATAAATTCAAAAGACTTCAAAAACAATAATAACTGCAATACTTTGTTGACTTACATGTCATATAGATGTAATAAAATATTTTATGTCCCTAAATTTCAGATAGGAGAAAAAATGAGAACTAAATATCTTAATGATGCAATAATTGGAAATGAAAAAGTTAAAGCTAGTTTCACAAAAAATGGTGAATTAATTAGATTAGTATATGGAGCAATTGACTATAGACAATTTATAGATACTTTTCATACTGGTATGAAAATAAATGATTCAGCAATAATCTATTTACATGATGATATAAACAATACATATTCTCAAGAATATATAGAAAATACAAATGTTTTAAAGACAGAAATTTATAATTCGTATTTTAAAGTAAGAATTGCACAAACAGATTTTGTTCCAATTAATGAAAATATTTTAATAAGAAAATATGTCTTTAAGAATGAAAATGAAATAGATTTGAAAATGAATTTTTTAGTATATTCCAAAATATTAACTGATTTAAACAATGATACAAGTGGATATTGCAAGAACGATACTTTAATACAGTATAATCATGACTATTCTGTATGTACATTTTCAAAAAATAGAATATTTAGAAGACAAATAAATGGAATTTCTAATAATTTTCATACAGGTGTAATTAATGGTAAAGATTATATTGGAATGTCTAATGATTCTGGAATTAATTATGATTTAAATGTATTAACTCCTGGTAATGAAGTCGAAATTACTTTATTTGTATATGTAAATAAAAATGAGGAAATTAATACTCTTACTATTGATGATGAAATAATAAGAATAAAAAAATTAAATACAGAAAATTTAGAAAATGAAACAATAGAATATTGGACTAATTTTTTGAAAGAACATGATATTTTTAATATAAATCAAAGAGATGTTAATGAAAAAGTAAAAAGGATTTATAATAGGAGTATACTTTTATTTCCTTTATTAATAAATAAAAAAACTGGTGGAATTTCAGCAGGAATGGAAATCGATGAATATAAAACAAAATGCGGAAGATATTCATATTGTTGGCCAAGAGACGCTGTTTTTATAACGGAAGCACTTGATATTGTAGGAATGAAGGAATATTCAGATAAATTTTACTCAAAATTTTGCAAAATGACACAATATGAAAGTGGAATGTGGGAGCAACGTTTTTTTACAGATGGAAATTTAGCTTCTTCATGGGGGTATCAAATTGATGAAACCGCAAGTGTAGTATTTGGAGCATATACTCATTATAAATTTACAAAAGACAAAATCTTTCTAAAAGAAAATTTACATATGCTTGAAAATGCAATTATGTTTTTAGAAAAATATATAGATGATATACTACAAAATATAAATCAAATGGGAGAAAGTTATGATTTATGGGAAATGTTTGAAGGAATTTCTTTATATTCTATATCATCAATATATGGTGCATTTAAAGCTATGATAAATATATATTTAGAAGTTAAAGATTTATATCAAGATGATGTATCAAAATTTGAATTTATTTCTAAACAAATAGAAAATTTAAAACAAAAATCAAAAGAAATAAAAGAATATTGTGAAAAAGAATTTTACGATAATAATAGAGATACATATGTAAGAAATGTAAAAGATAGAAGAATAGACATGAGTATTATAGGCTCTATAGTACCATTTGAAATGTTTCCTGCTAAAGATTTAAAAGTAGAAAAAACAATAGAAGAAATAAATAAAACATTAAGAACATATACAGGTGGATATATAAGATTTGAAGGAGATGAATATATAGGCGGAAAAAATCCATGGCCTATTGTAACTTTATGGATATCATGGTATTATCTAGAAATAGGTGATAAAGAAAAAGCGCTAGAATGCTTTGAATTTGTTGCAAATTCTGCATCATCTCACGGATTTTTAGGTGAACAAGTAAATAATGAAACAATGGAACCATGTTGGGTAATAGGACTTACATGGAGTCATGCAATGTTTTTAATTACATTAAAAAAACTTATGGAAAAATGACCAATTGGGGACGTTAGTTTTTGGACATTTTTGTCCAAAAACTAACGTATGTTAAAAAGGGGCACTGATACTTAAAATAAATGAAAGGAGAAGTTAGTGCCTAGACATTTTAGATTAATTAGTAATACAAATATTTATCATATAATGTTGCGTGGAATTAATAAAGAAAGAATATTTTATGATGATATTGATAGAAACAAATTTTTAAAAACATTAAAAAATACAAAAGAAAATTATGAATATATAATATATGCCTATTGTTTAATGGGGAATCATGTACATTTGTTAGTTGAGATTCCTAATAAAAAAATATCAAATATAATTCAAAGTATTGGAATAACTTATGCATTGTATTTTAATAAGAAATATGATAGAGTAGGTCATTTATTTCAAAATAGATATAATAGTAAATGTGTTGAAAATGAAATATATTTTTTAAATGTAATAAGATATATACATAGAAATCCAGAAAATGCTAATATATGTTCTACGGAAGAATATAAGTGGAGTAGTTTTAAAGATTATTTATATTATTCGAATTTAGTTAGTACTGAAAATGTTTTGAATTTATTTGATAAAGATTTATTTATTTCAAGAAAGAAATTCAAAGAGTTCAATTTAACTAAAATTTATAATTACAATGATGAATTGGAATACGAATTTATTAATAGATTTAATGATGATGAAGCAATAAAAATTATTAAAAATGAATTGAATATATCAGATTTAAAAGAAATTACTAATTATAACATAAAGATTAGAAATCAATATATTAAATCTATAAAAAAGTTAAATGGAATTTCCAAAAGTCAAATTTCCAGAATATTAAATTTAGATAGAAAGATTATAGAAAGAGCGTAAAATTAGTTCAGAGATTAACATACGTATAAAAGTGGACAAAAATGTCCAAAAACTAACGTCCCCAATTGGTCATAGAAAGGAAGTAAAATGGCAAAGAAAACTACAACAGTATTTGTTTGTAATAGCTGTGGATTTGAATCAGGTAAATGGCTTGGTAAATGTCCAGCTTGCAATGAATGGAATACATTTGTTGAAGAAAAAGCTATAACTGGTACAAAAGGTAATACTAAAGAAAAAAATAAACCTAAAGGTGAAATTGTAAAATTAAATGAAGTAGAGAAAAAAACAACTACTAGAATTGCCACTGGTGTTGAAGAATTAGATAGAGTTTTAGGCGGAGGATTTGTAAATGGATCATTAACTCTTTTAGGAGGAGAACCTGGAATTGGAAAATCTACTTTAATTCTTCAAATATGTGATAATGTGAAAGTAAATGGAAAAATATTATATGTTTCAGGAGAAGAATCAGCTGAACAAATAAAAATTAGAGCAGATAGATTAGGAATAAAAAATGATAATTTACTTTTCTTAGCAGAAACTGATATAGATAATGTTGAAGTTGCATTAGAAAATACAGGAGCAAAATTTGTAATAATAGACTCTGTTCAAACAATGTATTCAGATGATATTACATCTGCACCAGGGAGTGTAAGTCAAGTAAGAGAAATTACAGCAAGAATAATGAAAATGTGTAAACAAACAGGTATTACTACTATTATAATTGGACATGTTACTAAAGATGGTAATATTGCTGGTCCAAGAGTTTTAGAACATATGGTAGATACAGTATTATATTTAGAGGGTGAAAGATATTTTTCCTATAGAATATTAAGAGGTGTAAAAAATAGATTTGGTTCAACAAACGAAATTGGTATGTTTGAAATGCAAAATGAAGGATTAGTAGAAATTACAAATCCATCTCAATTATTGATTTCCGAAAGAGATGGAAATCCTCCAGGGTCAGCAATTGTTGTAAGCTTAGAAGGAACACGAGCTTTAGTAATAGAACTACAAGCTTTAGCTACACCAACTGTTTTTGGAATGCCAAGAAGAAATGCAAGTGGAATAGATTATAATAGATTAACATTACTTATGGCAGTTTTAGAAAAACGAGGAGGAATGAATTTAAGTTCTCAAGATGTATATATTAATTTAGTTGGGGGATTAAGAGTTAATGAACCAGCTTTAGATTTAGGAATTATTTTAGCTACAGCATCAACTTTTAAAAATATTAGTATAAAAGAAGATGTAGCAATAATTGGTGAAGTTGGACTTACTCGGTGAAGTAAGAAGTGTTAATATGATAGAAAAACGTATAAAAGAAGCTGAAAAATTAGGATATAAAACTTGTATAATTCCTGAAAGTAATAAAAAACTATTGAAAGAGAATTTTAAATTAGATATAATAGGTGTGAAAAATATAAATGATGCTATGAGATGTGTTGGTATCAAATAAATTTTACATAGGAAAGGTAGGATAAAATGAATAAAAAAACACAAATGATTTTATGGTCTATAATACTTGTTATAGTATGTATATTAATAGGTGGATATATATATATTAATATAGATAGAATCATAAAAGGAAATGTTCACCCAGAAGTTACTTTTGAAATACAAGATTATGGAAAAATAAAAATGGAACTTTATCCAGAATATGCTCCAAATACTGTTACAAATTTTATTAGATTAGTTGAAAAAGGATACTATGATAATAAAGTTTTTTATGGAAAAGATGAAATATCATTATATGCAGGAAGAAATTCTGAAGGACAAGCTGAAAATCCGAAAACAAGTTTAATTTTTGATGGAATAGATGCTGGAAATGAATATGATTATGAATATCAAATTCCAGGAGAATTTATTGCAAATGGATATGAAGATAATACTTTAAAGCATGAAAAAGGTATTATAACTTTAATTAGAAATGATTATACACAGTATGTACCTTCACTATCAAAAGAAAGCTATAATTCAGGAAATGCACAATTAGGAATAATTATGGGAGCAGATGCTAGTAACTTAAATGGTTCATATGCAGCTTTTGGTAAAGTTACTGAAGGATTAGATATTTTAGAAAATATCTATAATAACTCTGAAATAAGTGTATCAGAATCTACAGATAATGCATCAGCTGAAGGAGCAACAACTGCTGATGCAGAAACAGAATCAATTCAAAAATTTGCAAATTATCCAGTAATTACTTCTGCTACAGTAGATACTAAGGGAGTTAATTTTGGAGATCCAACTATAGAAGAAGCTTTTGATTATGAATCATATATATATAATTTAATGAGTTCATATTATGGAAATCAATAAAAAATGAAAAGAATAGAAATAAAAATTTATAATTTAATATTAATTGTTATAATTTTTTTGAGCATAGCATTTTTATGCTCTTTTTCTATTGTAAATATAAATAACAAATTTGAATTGAAAAAATTTGTCGAAGAAATGGAAATTGGAAGATATAGAATGGTAATAAAGAGGTAATTATGAAAATAAATTTACACGTATTTATATTTGTATTAATTGTATTAATTACTAGTATAAATGATATTTTTATATATAGTCTTAAAATAAAATATAGCATAGGATTAATATTGTCTGTAATTATATTGGTAATAGTAAGTATATTACTAATTAAGAAAAATAAAATCAAAATAATTAATAATTTAAAAAATGGACTTTTAATAAATCCATTTTTTGCTTTTTTAAGGGAAAAAGTATTGACAAATCCTCTAAAATATTGTAAAGTATATTAGCATTACAAATATAGAGGTGGTCAAATGGAAAAAAATATTAAGATGAGTATTCTTTTAGACATATATGGTAAGCTTTTAACAGAAAAACAATACAATCTTTTAAATGACTACTATAATAATGATTTTTCTCAATCAGAAATTGCTGAAAACGAAGAAATAACAAGGCAAGCAGTTAGGGATAATCTAAAAAAAGGCGAAAATAATCTATTAGAATATGAAGAAAAATTAAAGATTATGGAAAAAAATTTGATAACAGAAAATCAAATTAATTCAGTATTAGAAGATATTAAAATAGCAAAAAGCAAAATATCAGATAAAGAAGTAAAAAAACTTCTACAAAATATTGAAAATAAGTTAATAAAGTAATGTACATATGAAAGTATTATTTTGTAATACTAAATATCAAGAATAGGAGGAAAAGTAATGGCTTTTGAAGGACTTTCATCTAGATTACAAGAAATAACAAGAAAGCTAAAAGGAAAAGCTAGAATAACTGAAGACGACTTAAAAGAAGTTTTAAGAGAAGTTAAACTTGCATTACTTGAAGCCGATGTTAACTATAAAATAGTTAAAGAATTTGTATCTACAATTCAAGAAAAAGCTTTAGGGCAAGATGTACTAAAATCTCTTACACCAGGGCAACAGGTTATTAAAATTGTAAAAGATGAAATGGTTTCATTACTTGGAGGAGAAGAATCAAAAATTAATTTTACTCCAAATCCACCTACAATAATAATGTTAGTTGGTCTTCAAGGTTCTGGTAAAACAACAACTGCTGGAAAATTAGCTAATATTATAAGAAAACAAGGTAAAAAACCATTATTAGTAGCTTGCGACGTTTATAGACCAGCAGCTATTAAGCAATTAGAAGTTGTTGGTAAGCAATTAGATATTCCAGTATATAGTAATGAAAATACTAAAGATGTAAATGTAATTGCTAAACAGGCTATAAATTTTGCAATATCAAAGTTAAATGATGTTATTATTATAGATACTGCAGGACGTCTTCAAATTGATGAAGCATTAATGCAAGAATTAAAAGATTTAAAATCAAATGTTAAACCACATGAAATATTATTAGTAGTAGACTCAATGACAGGTCAAGATGCAGTCAATATTGCAGATACATTTAATCAACAGCTTGGAATTGATGGTATAGTACTTACAAAACTTGATGGTGATACAAGAGGTGGTGCAGCATTATCTGTTAAAAAGGTTACAGGTAGACCAATAAAATTTGCTGCAACTGGTGAAAAATTATCAGACATAGAAGTTTTTCATCCAGAAAGAATGGCTTCAAGAATTTTAGGAATGGGTGATGTACTTTCAATTATTGAAAAAGCAGAAGAATCATTTGATTTAGAAGAAGCACAAAAATTAGAACAAAAATTAAGAAAGCAAAACTTTGATTTAGAAGACTACTTGGCACAATTAAGACAAATGAAAAAGATGGGCTCTTTTTCATCAATATTAAAAATGATACCAGGCTTAGGAAGTAAATTAAAAGATGTTGAAGTAGATGATAAAGAATTTGTAAAAATAGAAGCAATTATTTGTTCAATGACTAAAGAAGAAAGAAGAAATCCTAAAGTTTTAAATGGAAGCAGAAGATTAAGAATTGCTAAAGGTAGTGGTACTACTGTTGAACAAATAAACAAATTTATGAAATCTTTTGAAATGACTCAAAAAATGATGAAAGAAATGACTTCAAATAAAGGCATGATGAAAAGAATGATGAAAAACATGAATATGGATGACTTAAATAATTTGAAGTTTTAATTAATTAGTTTTTAAATTTTTTATATTATATAAAAATTCTTTTTTAGAAAATTTTATATAATATAAACAGGAATTTCTAGAAAATGTTAGAATGAAAATGATTTACATTTTCTTAAATTCGTTTTTAAATTTATATATAAATAAAAATATTCAGGGGGTGAATTTATAATGGTAAAAATAAGATTACAAAGAGTTGGAAAGAAAAAGGCTCCTTTCTATCATATAGTAGTAGCTGATTCTAGATCTCCAAGAGATGGTAAAATCGTTGAAAAAATAGGAACATATAATCCTATGACAGATCCAGCAACAATAGTTTTAGATAATGAAAAAGTTGCACAATGGATTAAAAATGGTGCAAAACCAACAGATACAGTAAAAGCTTTAATAGAAAAAGCAGCTAAATAATTTAAGTAAAAGATATTTTTAAAAGAAATTGGCGTGTCCAACGATATCTCAAATTTAATAATTACTTAGTAATTATAGGATTATAGATTCGAAGTGAAACGTAGAAAGGATTTGATAAAATGAAAGATATACTAGAAGTATTAATTAAAAATTTAGTAGATAATCCTGATGAAGTATCTATTACAGAAAAAACAGAATCTAAAGCTATTTGCTATGAAGTAAAAGTTTCAAAAAATGATATGGGCAAAGTTATAGGAAAACAAGGAAAAATGGCTAAAGCTATAAGATCAATAATAAAAGCAGTAGCTACAAAAGAACATAAAAAAGTTAATGTTGAATTTCTTGATTAGGTGTTGATATATGAATAAATATTTAGAATTAGGTCAAATTGTAAATAGTAAAGGTCTAAAAGGTGAAGTAAAAGTTAATTCTTTTACAGATGATAATACTAAATTTGAAAGAATACCTAAAGTTTTTATAAAACAAAAAGATACTTTAAAAGAATATGAAATAGAAAAAGTAGGATACAATAAAAATCAAGTTATTATAAAATTTAAAAATATAAATACTATTGAAGAAGCAGAAAAACTTAGAAATTCTTATATTGTAATAGATAGAGAGACTCTAGATCCGCTTCCAGAAGGAGTATACTATATTGCAGATTTAATTGGTTTAGATGTATTTACAGAAACTAACGAGTATTTAGGAAAAGTAGATGATATTTTTTCAACTGGTAGTAATGATGTTTATGTTGTAAAAGATGAACTTGGAAAACAAAAATTATTACCTGGAATAGATGAAGTAATTAAAGTTATTGATATTGAAACAGGTAAAATAATAGTAAACCTAATAGAAGGACTTTAAATATTATGAAATTTGATGTTTTAACTCTTTTTCCTGAAATGTTTGAACCTGTAAAGCAAAGTGTTATAGGTAGAGCAACAAGAAAAGATTTATTAGAAATAAATTTAATAAATATTAGAGATTTCTCAAAAGACAAGCATAAAAAAGTTGATGATACAGTTTATGGTGGAGGAGCAGGAATGTTAATCAGACCAGACGTTGTATTAGATAGCTATAATTCAGTAAAAGATGAAAATGCTAAAGTTATTTATTTATCACCACAAGGTACAAAACTTTGTCAAAGTAAAGTTGAAGAATTAGCAAAAGAAGAACATTTAATCTTATTATGTGGGCACTATGAAGGGATAGACCAACGAGTTATAGACAAAATCGTTGATGAAGAAATTTCAATTGGTGATTATGTTTTAACTGGAGGAGAGATACCAGCTATGGTATTAATAGATAGTGTGTCAAGATATGTAGATGGTGTTTTAACAGCTGGATCTACTCATGAAGAAAGCTTTTCAAGTCGGACTTTTAGAGTATCCTCAATATACAAGACCAGTAGAATTTGAAGGAATTAGAGTTCCTGAAGTTTTGCAATCAGGTCATCATGAAAATATTGATAAATGGCGTAGAATGAAAGCTATAGAAACAACTTACATAAAAAGACCAGAACTTTTAGAAAAAGTTGAATTAACTGATGAAGAATTGAAATTTATAAAAGAATTGAAAGATAGAAAGTGATGAAAATCACATCCATTATTGAAAGAAGGAGGAAAGAAAATGGATATTTTAAAATCTATTGAACATGAACAATTAAAAAATAAAATACCAGAGCTACGTATTGGTAATACAGTAAGAGTTCATGTTAGAATAAAAGAAGGAAACAAAGAAAGAATCCAAGTTTTCGAAGGAATTATAATAAAGAAACAAGGTGGAGGAGTAAATGCAACATTTACAGTAAGAAGAATTTCTTATGGTGTTGGTGTTGAAAAAACATTCTTAGTACATTCTCCAATGATTGAAAAAGTAGAATTAGTTAGAGTTGGTAAAGCAAGACGTGCTAAACTTTATTATTTAAGAGATAGAGTTGGTAAAGCAGCTAAAACTAAAGAAAAAATTGGAGCAAGAATCGAAAACAGAGAAATTATTATTAAAGAAGAAGTTGTTCCAGGTGAATCTATAGCAGAAGAAACTGTAACAGAAGAAGCAGTTGCAGAAGCTGTAGAAGCAGCTAAAGTTGAAGCAGCTGAAACAGTAGCTAAAGAAGCAACAACAAATGCAGAAGAAAACAAAGAATAGTAAAAAATAAGAGAAATCTTAAAATAAAATATATCCAAAGGAAAGTACACAAAAAAGTGACTTTCAGTTGGATATATTTTTTATTGATGATATGGATAAGTTTTATTAATTTAGAATTTATTTCAAATATAGCTAAAATTTATATGATGAAAAGATCGAAAAATTCACTTTATTAGAGAAATAGATTGAAAAGTTGAATTTTAAGATTAAAAAATTGCAAGAAGAATTAAACAAATTTGAAAATGTTATGTAAAGAGATGTGGAGTACAGAGAGGAAAGTTGGCAACATATGTTTAGTTTTATAAAATCGGAAGCTGACTTTGGTAAGAAAGTCTGAGGTCCAAATAATTACCATCATTTATAGAATAATATTGAAATTTGAAAAATTTCGTTATAGAATGTAGAAAAAAATGGAGGTAAAGATGGAAAATATATTTCAAGGAATAGGAACAGAAATTATTGGAGTTATTTTAAACATATTTTTAAGTGCAATTATAGGTGGAGTTGTAGGATATAGAATTGGAGTTTCAAGTAAGCAAAAACAAAAAGGTGTTAATAACTCAAATCAAGTTCAAAATTCCATAAATTTTAATGGAAATGTAACTGCAAAAAATAATATGAATATAGGAAGTGTATCAGATGACAAAGAAAATTAATAATGAATTAGATATAGAAGGAAATATACAAGCAGAAGGTGATTTAAATGTAGGAAATACAATTGAAAAGCAAGAATTTAACTTTACAATTAATCAAGGGCCTTCAGAACAACAATTAAAAGAGATTATTCGTACAGAAACTGAATTAGCTTTGAAACAACAGCAGATATTAGCTGAGGATAAAGCAAGAGAAAAGCTTTCTAATTTTTCAGATAAAGTGTTACCCAAATTAGTAAAATCTGAGATGCTAGATGCATTTAGTGACCCTACTATACAAATGTTTTATAGAACAGCACAACAAACAGCAATATGTAGTGAAAGAGATATTGACTATGATGTATTGTCTGAATTATTAGTTTATAGGATTAATAATAAGGGAAATATATCTAAAAAGGCAAGTATAACTAAAGCTGCTGAAATAATAGATAAGATTTCAGATGCAGCTTTATTAGCATTAACTATAAAATATTGTAATAATTTTATACCATTAAGTGGAAAGATACAAGAAGGCTTAAAGACCTTAGATGATATGTATAAAAAAATTTTATCGGGAAATGAATTGCCAGTTGATGATGACTGGATTGATAATATTGAAATATTAGGAGTTGCAAGGATTGAAAGTACAAGTAAGATGAAAAAGTTTGAAGATATATTGTTTATCAAATTAAAAGGATATTTTTCTAAAGGTATTGAAAAAAATTCTAAATTTTTTGAAGAAACAATAGAAAAGTTAACTGCAAATAAAATACCTATGAATATTTTTGTAGAACATGAATTAAATCCTAATCATATGAGAATTGCAGTTGCAAATAAAGAAAGTATTAAAAATTTTTATTTTAAAAATAATATAAATGATTATATACCAATTAGTGAAAAGCAAAAAAATATTTTAGAAGAAATTTGGAATTGTTATCAAAATGACAATTCTTGTGAACAGATTATTAAAGAAGCATTTTGCAATAAAATAAAGGAATTTACATATTTAAATAAAGTAATAGAATGGTGGAATCAAAATTTAAAACCAGTTCTAGTAATTAATTCGATTGGAAGAGTTTTAGCACATACAAATGCTAAAAGATTATATGAAAATATACCAGATATGGTATAAATATAAAGTAAAATGGGATGTTTTAACGAGGCTACTGAAAAATTAGCTGAAAATTAGCTTACAAAAAATCGTGGTGGACATTTAATGGAAGATTTAGTTGAAAATTTTATTCAAAAAGCAGGATTTAAGAAAAATGAAACATATTTTAAAGAAATGTACTTACAAACAATAGAAGAAAAATGGAAATTAGATATGTCTTTTATTAGTAATCCAAATCAATCAACCAAAAGGTTTGATTTTGTTATAAAAACCGATAAATGTATTTATGGAATAGAAACAAATTTTTATGTTTCAGGTGGTTCAAAATTAAATGAAACTGCTAGAAGTTATAAAATGATTTCAGAAGAGGCAAAACAAGTTGAAGGATTTGAATTTGTTTGGTTTACTGATGGAATTGTTTGGTTTTCAGCAAAAAATAATTTAAAAGAAACATTTGATGTTATGAAGAATTTATATAATATTAATGATATGAAAAATGAAATAATGAAAGAAATTTTTAAATAATTATTAGGAGTATAATTATGAGTGATATTAAAGAATTAGAAATTACAGATATATTTGGGCTAGAAGAACCAGCAACTAAGCTAATAGAAACTGTAAGTAATGGTATAGGTAAAGTATATGAGCCTATTCATATAAAAAGAATGGCAAAAGCTAAAAGAGATGAAATAAAAATAATAGGTGAAAGTATTACAGATAATATAGATTTGCCAATTAAATATGATAATGGTAAAATTTCTATCGAATCAACAGATATTGATGAACTAATAAAAAGGACTGGGAACAGGGTGCTTTATAGAGAATTTAGAAAGCAACAAAATATTGAAACTATTATTGGTGAAACTTACAGTTTGTTAGAAAAAGAAGAAAAAGTAACTGCAGAGCCAGTTAACGTAGATTGGATTTATCAATTTTTCGATATGGCAGGAGAAATTAGTGATGAATATATGCAAAAGCTTTGGGCTAAGATATTAGCAGGAGAAATAAAACAACCTAATACATATACATTGAGAACTTTAAATACCATAAAAAATATTACAACATATGAGGCAAACTTATATTCTAAATTAGTTCCTTTTATGATTTTCTCATTAGAGGGACCATCAATTTATAACGATGTAGATTTACTTGAAAAATATAACATTTCTTTTGATGATTTATTAAAGTTAGATGATTGTGGACTAATTAGATTAAATGATTTTGTGCAACAAATATTAGAGGATGAAAAGTTGGTTACTGATGAAATAGTTTTTGTTATTCAAGGAAAAATTTCTTTTCAGATTTATACAATAACAGAAAGTGGGAAACAAATTGGAAATTTAATGAAAAAATATACGAAATGTAATAATGAGTATTTTTTTGAACTTTTCAATAAATTAAAAATTAATAATGGACAATGCAGGGTATATAAAATTGAAAGTATTGAAGGAAAAAATATAAATTATGATGAGACAAAAGATTTATTGTAAAAGATGAATGTATGTTTTAAAAATATCTATAATTTTGTAAACAGACCAGTCAACAACTTACCTAAAAATACAAAGAAAACAAAACAAACAGCGAGTGACCAGAAAACTTACTTCCGATTACCCGCTCCACCATAAGCTTATTTTTCAAAAATTTATGAATTTAATATGTCCGTAAATGTACCGAAAAATGAGTTTTTTTTAATTTACTAGGTGGTAATCATTGGATTTTTGAAGTTGTAAATAGTAACTGATAAAACATAGAGCCATATAAGGACATTGTCTTTATATGGCTTATTTCATTAAATATTTAATGTTTTAATTATGTCCCAACAAAATAGTAACACAAGAAATAGAATTCAGTTCAAAAATAGTATAAAAAAAATTTTAAAAATACTTGACAAACATTCTTAAATACATTATAATTTATACTTGTCAGAGGAAATAATGCAGGTGTAGTTCAATGGTAGAATTCCAGCCTTCCAAGCTGGCTATGCGGGTTCGATTCCCGCTACCTGCTCCAATAATATTTCAACTTACAATTTCCAAATAAATAACGCAGGTGTAGTTCAATGGTAGAATTCCAGCCTTCCAAGCTGGCTATGCGGGTTCGATTCCCGCTACCTGCTCCAGAGAAAGCTCCATACACAAGTGTGGAGTTAATTTTTTAATACTTGAAAAAATTTTTTCTATTGTGTATAATATAAATATAAATTTGCGGGTATAATTTAGTGGTAAAATTCCATGCTTCCGACCTGGCCTCGTGGGTTCGATTCCCACTACCCGCTCCAATAAAGGCGTTTTAGCCTTTATTTTTTTGTTTTGCTGTGTCACTGTAAACCGCATAAAATAAGCATTTTTCAAAATGAAAGTGAAAAATTGACTAAACAATTTTTCTTTTAAGTATCTCTTTATAAGTTATCTAATAATCACGCATATATTATATCTTTTATATTTTCTTATAAGAAATCTATATAAATTTGAATTATTTGCGATTACAATACAAGAATAACATTTTTATGTAACCAATGCAAAAAGGTCAAATGTGCGTCCTACGCAACAAAATGTGCACTGTACGCACATTTTTAAGTAAAAAACACGATTTTTGAGGCACTTTTTGATAGAAAAACAGTAAAAATCGAAGAAAAATGCCCAAAATCACAAAATTGTGCGTCTGACGCAACATTTGACTGAAAAGTATTGAAATATAAAGAAAAAATTAAGATAAAAATTTTTATAAAGTATTGAATTTGATATATAAATTGAGAGTTTTAAGTGAAAATGATAATTGAAAGCTCTACGATTTTGTGATATAAACTAATAAAAAAGATTTATGTAGGAGCCAAAAAATGGATAAATTAACAGAAGATTTTAGTAAATCATTAGTTAATAATATAAAAGAACCTTTAATGGACTATTCAGAATTGGGAATAGATGCTTTTATAAATGATGGCGTTTTAAAAGAACTTCCAATTGTAAGTTCAATAACTAGTGTATTAAAGATTGGCAAAAATATTTATGATAGAAATTTATTAAAGCAGACATTAACATTTATAAATGAATTTAATAACGGAGAAATAAATGAAAAATTAGTAAATGAATATATTGAAAAAATAAGAAAAGATGAGAAGAAATGTGAAGAAGAATTAGGAAGAGTTTTGACTATATTAAATAATAATATTGATAGAGAAAAATCAATATTGTTATCGAAAATTTTTAAATCATATGTTTACAGTAAAATTAGTTGGAATGAATTTTGTGAATTTTCAGAAATTTTAAATAGACTATTTATTCAAGATTTAATGTTATTAAAAAAAGTAAGAATTGAAAATGTAGATATTTTAAAAAATAGAGATGATAATTTTAGAATAGAAAGATTATATTCTCTTGGCTTAATAGGTATAGCTTTTAAACCACCAACTTATAGAGATTTAAAGGAAGGTACCATTAATACTTGTAGGACAGTAAGTTCTTTAGGAGAAAAATTTTGTAATATAATTTTTGATTAAATTAATATTTATAGGTTTAAAATAGATATGTCACAAGTAAATTGAAAATAAAATATTGAAAGAGAGTACCAGAAATGATATTGTTTAAATGACCAAAAATAAACGTATCAAGGAGGCACTCTCTTATGAATAAAAGTATAACACAAAAAATGAAATATAAACAGTCTGTAGTGAAATATTCTTATAAATATGGAGTAAAAAAAGCATCAATTCAATTTAATGAATGGCCGAAAACGATATATAGGTGGAGAGAAAGATATGATGGAAATATAGAAAGTTTAAAGGATAAATCAAGACGACCGCATAGCCATCCAAATCAACACACAGATAAAGAAATAGAACTTATAAGAAATTATAAAAGAAATTATAAAAGAAATAATAAAAGAAATAATAAAGAAACAGGGTTAGTAGTATTATGGGTAAAATTACGAGAAGTAGGATATACAAGAACAATACAAGGATTGTACCATGTATTACAAAGATTAGGAATATATGAAAAGGCACCAAGTAAAGCAAAAGAGCAAGAAAAAATAGAAATAATACCAGTAACATATCCAGGAGAAAAAGTACAAATAGATGTAAAATACGTACCAACAGCATGTTTAACAAAATAATTACAAGAAAAAGGAGAAAAATTTTATCAATATACAGCAATAGATGAATATACAAGAATAAGATATACATGGTTTACAAATGAGCATAGTACATATATGTCTAGTGAATTTGCAAAAAAAGTAGTAAAGTATTACCCATTTAAAATAAAAACAATACAAACAGATAATGGATTTGAATTTACAAATCGATTAAGTTGGAATAAATCAAGTAGAAAACAAAAAACAATGTTTGAAACGACATTAGAGAAATTAGATATAAAACATAGAAAAATAAAACCATATACACCAAAAGAAAATGGAAAAGTAGAAAGAAGTCATAGAAAAGATCAAGAAAGATTTTATTATAAAAAAATATTTTATAGTTTAGAAGATTTAAGAAATCGAGGGAAAGATTGGAGAAAAGAATATAATAATTTTCCAATGAGACCGTTGGGATGGCTGAGCCCCAACGAGTTCCTAAAAAGATATAAAAGTCAAGAAGAATCGTCAGTAACAATATAAGGTACTCAAAGTATATAAATTTCAAAAAAGTGTGACATATGTTTGACTAACCTACATATAATTTTTGATTAAATTAATATTTCTATTTAATTATAGACAAAAATGTGATATAAATAATTTGTCAAAATATAACTTTATGGGGGTAAAATTTGGAAAAGATAAAACCTTTTGTAAAATGGGCTGGAGGAAAAACACAGCTTATAGTACAAATAAATCAATACTTACTATAAAATGATTTCAGAAGAAGCGAAAAAAGTTGAGGGATTTGAATTTGCTTGGTTCACTGACGGAATTGGTTGGTTTTCAGCAAAAAATAATTTAAAGGAAACTTTTGATGTTATGGAAAATTTATATAATATTAATGATATGAAAAATGGAATAATGAAAGAAGTATTTAAATAGTGTAAAAATAAACAAAAGTAAATGATGTTCAATTTTATTTGTATTAATAAGTGAGGAGCAAAATTGTGATAAATTATTTAAATGATGAAGAAATAATGACAATTTTAAAAAAATATATAAATATGGCAAAAACAGAATATGCTATTTTAATTGATGGAGACTGGGGAACTGGTAAAACATATTTTATAAACAATGTATTTATTAAATATTTGGAACAAGATAACAAGGCGTTTTCAAAAGTTTCCTTGTATGGAATTACAAAGAAAAAAGAAATTGATAATAAAATAACAGAAAGTATATTGGAAAAAGCACATCCAAAATATGGAAAATTATTAGCAAATACATTTAATAATATAGATAGTATTAGTAGTTTAATTAATAAAGCTATTCCTAAGTCTATAAATGAAATTGTTGGAACTATTGATGTAAAAAAACTATTATGTAAATTACAAGATGTAGATAATCATATTATAATATTTGATGATTTAGAAAGATGTAATTTAGAAATTAATGTTATATTAGGTTATATTAATGAATATATAGAAAATAAAAATAATAAAGTTATTATAATTGCTAATCAAAAAGAGATTTCTAAAAGTAAAAAAATGAATAATTTGGAGTTGAAATATTTAGCAGTAAAACCGTATAATAAACAAATATATTCACAATATGAAAAAGATTTTGCACAATATGCCAGTACTTTTGGGAAAGTGAAAAATACACAAGATGATAGTATAGAAAAAAATATATTAGATAACAGAGTTTTAGAATTGTTTTCAGAAGATATTATGTATAAGGAAATTAAAGAAAAAGTAATAGGCAAGGAAATATACTATTTACCTAATATAGAACAAATAAGTAGGGAGCTTAGTAGAAAGTTAGAATGCAAGTTATCTAAAACAATATTAGATAATAATGCAAAAGAAATTGCTAGAAAGATGAACTATGAAAATCATAATAATGTTAGAACATTAAAATTGGTTATAGAGAAGTTTGAAGAAATTACAAATAAATTAGAAGAATATGATATAAAAACAGATAATAATTATGAAAAAATATTAACATCGATATTGCTTTACTTATTGGAAGCGTATATTAAAAAAAAGAAAGAAGATGAAATATATAATTGGACTGGAAATGCGGAGTATGATTTGCAATATGAACAGCATAAATTTAGGTTTATTGACGATATGATACTTACAGAAAGAGTAGATTATGAAAGTGTTAATAGGTGTTTAAAAGAGTATTCAAAAGAAATAAATTCCAAAATTGAAACTAATATTGATGAGCCTGTATATATACTTAAAAATCATTATTTTGAGCTCGAAGATGATGAAATAATAAAATATATTGATGAAGTATATAATAAGTTAAAAAATAAGGAATACAATAAAGTTGATTACCCTAAAATTGTATATGTATTACTAATAATTAAAAATTTAGGTATAACAGAATTAGAAATAAGTAAATGTATCAATTTAATGAAAATAAATTTAAAAGAGATAAATCAAGAGCATACTTTACAAGATGATTTGTTTTATAGTGGATTTAATATTCAAAATGCAGAAATTAGAAAAGAATATAATCAAATTATAAAAGAGTTAGAGGAAACTTTAAATACTACTGTGAGTATAAAAATAAGAAAAAATCTTAATGACATAATAAATGGAGAAGAAAATTGGGGGCAAAATTTTAAATCATATTTTTTATCTAGAAATTCTTATAGAAATAATATAAAATTATTTTTGGAATTAAATATAAATAATTTAATAGATGTATTTAGAATTTCTAAAACCAAAGATATAGTTGCCTTTAGAAAAGTAATTTATAATATGGATATTTCAAAAGATGAAGTTGAAATAGTTAAGTTATTGATTACAGAATTAGAAGATTTAGTAAAAACAGAACAGAGAAAAACACAAAAATTAAATTTTGAATATTTAATAGATAATTTAAATGAAAAATTAAAGTTTGTAAGTAGTTAATTTACATTTTTGTCAACAAACCTGTCAACACCTTACATAAAAACATAAACAAAACTAAATAAACAGCGAGTAACTAGAAACTATACTTCTGGTTATTCGCTCCAACGACGTTTATGTTCAAAATAATAGAACAGAATAGATATGAATAACAATCAGTAAAATGGTTGATTTTTTATGTAAATTAATATATAATAGAAAGGAATTTGTACTAGTTATATTTCTAAAATTAACAATATAGAAATTATATTGTTAATTTTAGAAAGGGGAAAAAACGAAATATAATATTTTATGAAGTAAGATGCAACTAACAATGTTAATAAACAATTTTAAGGAGGAAATCTTATGTCAAAAGTATCTGTAATTGTACCTGTTTATAATGCAAGTAAGTATTTGGAAAACGTTATACGGTCCTTAAGGGTACAGATTTACAAAGATTGCGAATTTATTTTTGTTGACGATGGATCAGTTGACAATAGTGGAGAAATTATTCGCAATTTGGCGGAGAAAGATAGAAGGGTAAAATATATCTTTCAGAAAAATAATGGAGTTTCTGCAGCAAGAAATACAGGATTAGCGGTTGCGACTGGAAAATATGTAACATTTATGGATAGTGATGACTTGGTATATGCAGATTTTGTTGAAAGCCATGTAAAGATGATGCATGGATATAAGCATTCAATATCTGCGGGCTATTATATAACTATCGATGGAAAATCAACAAAAACAAAACTTATTTCAGATGAGAAACTAAAGTTAATGAAAGCACCAGCAGTATGGCTTAGAATGTTTGACTTAGAAGCATTAAGAAAACATGAACTAAGTTTTGGAAATTATAAGATTGGGGAAGATTTAAATTTCTCAGGAAAAATGCAGTTGTTGTATCCAGAATTTGTAAGAACTACTATACCAACATACCATTATTTTATTCGGCCAGGATCTTTAGTAGGTACTTCAGACGAATCACAGTTTGACTTGTTAAATGCTGTATCAGATATGGAAGATTTTGCTAAGACAAATGATTTGTATGAGCAGAATGAAGCTGAGTTAGAATTTATGGTAATTAATCATATTTTAATGGCTGGCATGAAAAGAGCAGGAGAAGGAAATATGCTTGAAGAAGCAATTGATAAAATAATTGATTATGTATATACTGCTCATCCGAAATGGTATCAAAACCAGTATATAGATAAATATGCTGATGATAACGAAAAGGAATATCTGCAGGCTGTTCAGGATATGGATATGGAAGCAATAAAGAAATTTGCAGGTCATTATTAATTTAAATTCATAAAGATTATGTTTTCAATTATATATTGTAATTAAATAATTAGCCAAAAAAGAACCTTGTTCATATCCTGAATAAGGTTCTTTCCCTTATATAAAGCACTTGCAATGTAATAGTATAATTTATAAAAATATGTAGATAAAATTTAAAATATTGTATAAATTTAAAGAGTTCTGATTTGTTTTTTAAGATATACATTGAAAGTTATTTATTTTATAAAGTTTGATACAATATAAATATCTTCAGGTGTGGTGATTTTTATATTTGTATAATCTCCCTCTATTAATTTTACTTTATAATTATTATTTTCTAATATAGTACAATCATCAGTTATAGAATCAATATTAGAAAGTTTTTTATAACAATCAGCTAAAATCTTTCTATTAAAACATTGAGGTGTTTGAACAATCCACGATGCTTTTCTATTAGTGGTAGATAGAACAAAATTATTGTTGTTGGTTATTTTTATAGTATCTTTACTTTTGACTGCAACCGATACACCAGATACATTATCTAATAATATAGTTTCCAATAAATTATTTATAAAGGATTGCTTTATTAAAGGTCTTGCTCCATCTTGAATAATAACTAAATCTGAAGTTGTTTGATTAAGTGCATTGCATACAGATTCGATTCTTGAATTACCTCCAATAACAATTTTGATGTTTTTGTTAAGAATCTTGTTTTTTATTATATTTTCTATAATATTAGATTCTTCTTTTTTTGCAACAATAATTATATTGTTTATATTGGCATTTTCATTAAAAGCATCTAAACTATATTCAAATACCATTTTAGTACCTAAAATTTCAAAATTTTTATTAATATTTTTTCTATATCTAGTACTATTTCCTGCTACTAATATTATACCAGTTGTCGTCATTAAATAACCTCCTTAAAATTCTAATACAAATATTATAACATATATTTTTAATTATCTATCAATTTTGCTTTCGAAAATATATTGAAAGCTTGAGTTTTACATAAAATTGTGATATAATACCAAAAGTTATAAATATGAGATACCCTAAAACATGCAAATGCTTGGAGGGTATTCCTCCAAGTAAAAGGAGGAAAAGAAATGAAAACAGCTTTTTATGCGGGAAGTTTTGATCCATTTACTATGGGACATTTTAATGTAGTACAAAGGGCTTCAAAGATTTTTGACAAAGTTATTGTCGGTATTGGAATTAATAGTACTAAAAAGCGGCGCTTTGATGCACAAAAAATGAAAAGAGCTATTGAAGAAGTTATGGTACAGAATAAGCTGAGTAATGTAACAGTTATTTGCTATGAAGATCTGACAGTGGATGCTGCATTAGCTAATGGTGCAGATATTCTTGTAAGGGGTGTAAGAAATGGCTGGGATTATGCAGAAGAAGAAAACATTGCTTTAACTAATGAAGAAATTTCTGGACTGGATACAATTTTTATAAGAGCTGGCAGAATGGGATATTTGAGCTCAAGCATGGTAATGGAACTTAGAAAACATGGAAAAGATGTTTCTAAGTATTTACCTGACGAAGTATTAAAATTAATAAGTTAAAAACAAATAAAAAGGCGTAGGAGATCTACGCCTTTTTTACAGTTATAAAATAATATTAAATTCAACAAGTATAAATTTAAAATATGATAATATTTTTAAAATGTTATAAAAAAATTAACTTCTTTCATCTAGTTCTTTTTCTATAGAAGGAATATTAATAGTTAATCCTTCAATTGCAGGGATTACATTTTGAAATACTTTTTTTGCTTCGTCAACATATTTTTGTACAGGTTCTTCTGGCCAAAAATGATTTAAAATTAATCCTTTAACTCCTGCTTCTTTTGCAATAATACCTGCTTGTTCAGATGTTAAATGAGAATTAATTTCTGGAAAACCATGTTCTTTTAATAAACTAGATTCGCAAATTAATAAATCAGCTCCTTTTGCAAATTCCACTAATCTATTTTTAGCAGAAAAAGAAGAGTCAGAAGTATATACAATTGTTCTGTTTCCATTTTGAACTTTTATAGAGTAAGTTTCAACAGGATGATCTGTAGGGCAAAAACTAATATTCATATTACCAATTTTAAAACTAGAGTTTTCATCTATTATTTGATATTTTGCAAAAGAATTTTGTTCACTTAAAATATCTTCATATATTTTTGCAGGTGTAGAAGGTAAAAATATATTAATAGGTTTTTCTATTCTTTTTTGATTATGGAATACAAAAGAAGAATATTGCAAATTATAAATATCATTATAATGATCTCTATGTAAATGTGTTAAAATGATTGATAAATTTTGCAAATCATTTGGATAGTTTAATAAACTATGACTACCACTTCCACAATCTAACATTAATCTAGTTTGATTATCTTGAATAAAAAAACCAGGACAATTGTGACCTGTTGTATTATATGGTGATTGACTTCCCAAAATAGTTAATTTCATATATAAACTCCTATAATTCTATTTTAATTTACATAAAGTATATCATGAAGTTTTATACAAATCAACTTTTTTGGGAAAACTACAAGAAAAAATTTATATAAAAAATATTGTTAGAAAATAAATTGTTTAATGTTTAAAAGAAGATTAATATCACATAATAAAAATTTTACTATTTACTTAAAAATAACTTTTATATTTTTGATAAAATAGTACATTTTTTTAAAAAATTATGTTATACTCAAAAGGTAAAAAAGGTAAAATTGGTAAAAAGCAAAAAATAAAATATTATTTGAAAACTCTTTGTATTTCTTATAATATAAACTTTTAGAAAATTTGTACAGAAAGATATTTTGAATATAGATAGTTAAATAAAATATAAGGAGATTTTAATATGAAAATAGGATTTTATGCTGGAAGTTTTGATCCATTTACAAATGGACATTTATATATTATAAAAAAATCAGCTAAGCTTTTTGATAAAGTTATAGTTGGAATAGGTGTAAATTCAAAGAAAAAGAGAAGTTTTAATCAAGAAGAAATGAAAAATGCTATAGAAAAAGTTTTTATTAATGAAAATTTAAATAATGTATCAGTAATAACTTATAATAATCTTTCTGTAGATGTTGCTATTGAAAATGAGGCAACATACTTAATAAGAGGAATTAGAAATGGTATGGATTATCAATATGAAGAAAATATAGCTTTAGTAAACGAAGAAATTTCAGGTTTAGATACTATTTATATTAGATCTGGAAGATTAGGAGGTATTAGCTCTAGTTTGATAATGGATTTAATTAATAATGGCAAAGATGTTTCAAAATATTTACCACAAGAGATTATAGAAATTATAAAATAGTAAAAAATTAAAAACAAGTAAGAAAATTTTTTAATCAAATGTGTATCTAATGAAAGGAATGATAACAAATATGATTATAAAAACAAACTCTGAAGCAGAAACAATTGAATTAGGTAAAAAAATTGGTAGTAAATTAAAAAAAGGAATGATTATTGTTTTAACAGGTGACTTAGGGTCTGGAAAAACAAAATTAACACAAGGAATACTAACTTATTTTGGCTTAGAAAATGAAATTTCTAGTCCAACATTTACTATTGTTAATGAATATAATACAAAAGATTTAAATATATATCATTTTGATGTATATAGATTAGAAGAAGTAGATGAATTTTATGCAATTGGAGGCGAAGAATATTTTGAAAGAGGAGCTTGCATAATTGAATGGGGAGAAATGATAGAAGAGGTGCTTCCAAAAGAATATATAAAAATTAAATTTACAAGAGATTTATCAAACGAAAATTTAAGAAATATAGAAATAGAATATGTTGGAAAGGAAAATTTATGAAAAATTTAGCAATAGATACTTCAAGTTCAATATGCTCAGTTGCAGTTTTAGAAAATGATATATTAATAGACGAAATAAATTTAAATGATGGTAGAACTCATTCAGAAAATTTAATGCCATTAATGGAAGAACTTTTAAAAAGAAATTCTTTAGATATAAAAAATATTGAAATGATTTCATGTTGTACAGGTCCAGGGTCTTTTACTGGGATTAGAATTGGAGTTGCTACAATAAAACCAATATCTGAAGTTTTAAATATAAAAATTGCTTCGGTTACTTCTTTAGAAATTTTAGCGAAAAATGTAGAAAATGCAGAAACAATAGTATCTTTAATAGATGCAAGAAATAATCAAGTATATTGTGGAATTTTTGATAAAGAATATAATAAGAAAGAAGATTATATTGCTGATGATATAAATAATATAATTGAAATATTAAAAAAATATAAAAATATTGTTTGTGTTGGAAATGGTGCTATATTACATAAAGAATTATTAACAGATATTCTAAAAAAAGTGGATTTTTGTAGCCAAAATGATCAATCAGCCCAAAATTGTGGAAAAATTGGATATAAAAAAATGATAGAAAACGATTTATATACTAGTGATACTATAGTTCCAATTTATTTAAGAAAGTCACAAGCAGAAAGGTTAAAGAAAAAATAAATATGATAATTGAAGAAATGACTTTAACTGATTTTGAGAGAATAAAAGAAAATTTACAAATTGATTTTGATGATTTTTGGAATCCATCAATATTAAAAAGTGAATTAGAAAGTAAAAACTCTAAATATATTATAGCAAAGGAAAATGACGAAATTCTCGGGTTTGCTGGAATAATAATAACTCCAATGGATGTTGAAATTACGAATATTGTTACTAAAAAAAGTCAAAGAAAAAAAGGAATAGGAAAGTTACTTTTAGGTAAACTAATAGAAATGGCAAAACAAACAAATTTAGAAACAATAAGTTTAGAAGTAAATGAAAAAAATTGTATAGCAATTAATTTATATGAAAAATATGATTTTAAAAAAATTGGAGTAAGAAAAAAATACTATAATGGGGTAGATAATGCAATTATTATGACAAAGGTTTTAAAATAATGTAAAATTTTGTGAAATAGTAATTGATATTTTATTTTATTTGATATAAAATCACAATAGAAGTTTTTATTCGGAGGAAAGTACTAATGAGAAAAAGAAATGAACTAACGCCAAAGGATTTGAAAGATATTTGTAATCCAAATTTATTTAAATTTGAAACAACAAAAGAATTATTAGAAGAAAATGAATTAATTTATGGACAAGATAGAGCAATAAAAGCACTAGAATTTGGTACAGATGTAAAAATGAAAGGATATAATTTATATCTAGAAGGACCTGTTGGTGTTGGAAAAACCATGTATACAAAAAGATTTTTGGACGAAAAAGCACAAAAAGGGAAAGTTCCTCACGATTGGGTATATATATATAATTTTGATAATCCTAATGAACCAGTAGCAGTTTCTTTCCCTGCTGGCCAAGGTAAAGTATTTGCTCAAACAATGGAAAATTTTGTTAAAGATGTTAGAAGAGATATTAAAAAAACCTTTAACAATGATGATTTTGAAAAAGAAAAGCAAATTATAAAACAAGAATATGAAGAAAAAAGAGAGAACTTACTTGAAAAGTTAAATCAAAAAACATTAATACAAGGATTTCAAGTAAAATCAACTGATAATGGTGTTTATATGATGCCAGTGCTAGATGGAAAAACTTTGGCAGAAGAAGAATTCGAAGAATTAGATGAAACAATAAAAAAGGAATTTGAAGAAAGATCTGTTTTAGTGCAAGAACAAATTTTTCAAGCTTTAGCTGAAATAAAAAGTATTGAAAGAGAATCAGAAAAGAAAGTTGATGAGTGGCAAGCTAATATAGCATTAATGACAATTAATGTTCATATAAATTCAATAAAAGCGAATTATAAAAGAAATAAAAAAATAGGAAATTATTTGGATAATGTAAAAAAAGATATTTTAAGAAATATTAGTTGCTTTTTAGCACCAGAAACAGATACGAAGAATCCACAACCTACAGTTCAAAAACCTGAAGTTAAAGAACCATGGTTAAATTATAGAGTAAATTTATTTATAGATAATAGTAAGTTAGAAGGCACACCAGTAATAATGGACACTAATTATTCATATTTTAATATTTTTGGCGGATTAGAATATGAAAATCAATTTGGTGCTTTAAAAACTGATTATATGATGATAAAACCAGGATTACTACACCAAGCAAATGGTGGATATATTATTTTTCAAGCAAAAGATCTTTTAGCAAATGGAATTTGTTATGAAGCATTAAAAAAAGCTTTAAAAATAAAAGAACTATCTATTGAAAATTCGTCAGAACAAAAAGCAGGTATGGTTTTAATTTCATTAAAACCAGAACCAATACCATTAGATATAAAAGTATTAATAGTAGGGAGTTCTAATATTTACCATACATTATTATCTATGGATGATGATTTTAGAAAACTATTTAAAATAAAAGTAGAATTTGAAGAAGATGCACCAAAAGATAATGAAAATATTGAAAGGCTAAGTAATTTTGTTAGAAGCTTTTGTGTACAAGAAAATTTATTAGATTTAGACAGAGAAGCAATGGGAAAAGTAGTAGAATTCACTTCTAAATTAGCTGGAGATAGAGAAAAACTATCTACACAATTTGGTGAAATAGGAGAAATTGTTGGAGAAGCTTCTGTATGGGCTAAAAAAGATAGACAAAAAATAGTTACACCAAAGTATATTCAAAAAGCTCTTGACGAAAGAATTG
Source organism: uncultured Clostridia bacterium (assembly GCA_949388605.1). Taxonomy (GTDB): domain Bacteria; phylum Bacillota; class Clostridia; order TANB77; family CAG-508; genus Scatovivens. The sequence continues at coordinate 13,029 of CASKJV010000005.1, read as the reverse complement.
AAAGAATAAGAAAATATGATTCAAAATATTTACAAATGATTAAAGAAGAATCCCTTCTTATTGATACAGAAGGATTTGAAGTGGGTCAAATAAATGGATTAACAGTAATTAGTGTTGGAGATTATTCATTCGGGAAACCAGCAAGAATAACAGCTAGCACATATGTTGGAAAAAATGGTATTGTAAATATTGAAAGAGAAGTAGAAATGTCTGGATCTTCACATTCAAAAGGCGTATTAATTCTCACAGGATATTTAGGTGAACAATTTGCGCAAGATATGCCACTTTCAGTAACTGCCAACTTATGTTTTGAACAATTATATGGTGGTGTTGATGGAGATAGTGCTTCAAGTACAGAAGCTTATGCAATTCTTTCTAGTTTATCTGGAATTCCAATTAATCAATCAATTGCAGTAACAGGTTCTATTAATCAAAAAGGATATATTCAACCTATAGGTGGTGTTAATGAAAAAATAGAAGGATTTTATCAAATATGCAAATTGAGAGGATTTAATGGAGAACAAGGGGTTATAATTCCAAAACAAAATGTTAGAAATTTATCTTTAAATGATGAAGTTATAGATTCTGTAAGAAAAGGAAAATTCCATATTTATGCAGTAGGAACAATAGATGAAGGAATTGAAATTTTAACAGGCGTTCCAGCAGGAAAGAAAGATAAAAATGGAAAATTTCCACTTGGAACAATAAATTATTTAGCTTATGAAAAATTAAAGAAATTTTCAAAAATTTCTGATCAATTAAGAACGTAAGTTAATGGACATTTTTCATCATTGTTATACGTATGTTAAAAAAAGAACTCAAAATATTAAAATAAAATTTATTTAATATTTTGAGTTTTTTTATTTAGTAGGAAAGTGCTTCGCTAATTTTTGCACACGATTTTGTACAACAAAATCGGCGCTTCGAACCAATATGTGGACGAATTATTTTAAATAGAGTAAAAAGGAAATTAATGGATATAATATAATAAATAGAAAGGAGAATTTTATTATGGAAAACTTAAAAGCTGTTCAGTATGGTTGTGGCAAGATGTCTGTGTATACCATGCGTTATATGATTGAGAAAGGGATTGAGATTGTTGGTGCGATTGATGTAGATCCTTCAATTATAGGAAAAGATATTGGTGAAATTATTGGTAGAGAAAACATGGGAGTAATTGTAGCAAATGATACACAAGCTAAAGAAGTACTTCAAAATACAAAACCAGATATTTGTGTTGTAACAACAAGAAGTCTTTTTTCAGAAGTTGAGAAACCGTTAATGTTATGTGCAGAACTTGGAATAAATGCTATTACAACTTGTGAAGAAGCATTTTTCCCAATGAATTCAAATCCAAAATTAACACAAAAAATAGATGAGTTAGCAAAGAAAAATAATTGTACAATTACAGGTAGCGGTTATCAAGATATTTATTGGGGACAACTTGTTACATCAATAGCTGGTTCAACTCATAAAATAACAAAAATTAAAGGAAGTTCTAGTTATAATGTTGAGGAATATGGAATTGCTTTAGCTGAAGCACATGGAGCAGGATTAACAATTGCTGAATTTGATGAAAAAATAGCATCTATTGATAGAATATCAGATGAAGAAAGACAAGATGTAATAGAAAAGGGAGAATATGCACCATCATATATGTGGAATGTTAATGGTTGGCTTTGTGAAAAATTAGGCTTAACTGTAAAAAAACAAACTCAAAAATGTGTGCCACAAACATATAGTGATGACATTTATTCTTCAACTTTAAATATGACTGTTAAATCTGGAGATGCAACAGGTATGAGTGCTGTTGTTAGTACAGAAACCGAAGAAGGCATTACAATTGAAACTGAATGTATTGGGAAAGTATATGGACCAGATGAATATGATAAAAATGTTTGGACTGTTGAAGGTGAACCTACTACGACTATTACTGTTGAAAGACCAAATACAGTAGAACTTACTTGTGGTACTATTGTAAATAGAATTCCTGATGTGATTTCTGCTAAGCCAGGATATGTTCCTACAGAACAATTTGGAGAATTAAATTTTAAGCAGAGAATTGGAAATTAGAATTGCTATTTACAATTTTGTTACAAAAACTAAAAACTGTATACAAATAGAAACAATTATGATATATTATAAAAAAAGTGATAGGAAGTACTAGAATTATGATAAAGGCTGAAACCCTTGTGCCAGTATATATATATATATATATATATATATCAACATTTGTATTAAGAAATTAAATAGAAAAATAAAATCAAGTATAGAATATAAAAAGGCTTATATAAACTATGCGTTTTTGTGTTATGCAAAAATATGTAGTTAATATGAGTCTTTTTGTATTATAGAAAATTTCTTTGAAATTCCTATAATACAAAACCTTCGGCAATATTTGCACACAATTTTACTTTGTAAAATCGGCGCCCAAACAAATACGTGGATGATTTAGTAAATTTTTGTATTTTGTAATTATTATATCGTCCACTTTTATTCTATAATTTAGTATTAAAAAACTTACTGAAAAGTTTTGTTTTCTAAGATTTACTAACATTAAGTGGAAAAAAATATCTTTATTTATCTTGTTAAAATATTGTTTTAATATAAGTTAGGACAATTTTTTATATAAAGAAATACAAAAACAAAAGGAGGAAAAAATGAAAAAAACAAACAAAATAATAGTAACAGTAATAATAGTAGCAATGTTATTATTAGGAGTAGGATATGCAGCAATCCAAAATATAACATTAAATATTGAAGGTACAGCTACAGCAGATCCAAGTCAATCAAATTTTAAAGTAATGTTTACAGGAGAACCAAAAGTATCTGATAACACATATGTAACAGCAGGAATAACAGATGATATAAATGCAACAATAAGTGTAAGTGGATTAACTCAAAAAGGACAAACAGTAAATGCAGAATATACAGTACAAAACGTAAGTACAGATATATCAGCAGATTTATCTGTAGCAACAACAAATAGTAATACAGAATATTTTACATTAAAATCAGAACTTGCGAAAACAAGTTTAACAGCAGGAGAAGCAACAACAGTAAAAGTAACAGTAGAATTAACAAAAACACCAATAGCAGGAAGTGTAAGTTCAACAATAGGAGTTAGGTTAACAGCAATGCCAGTAGAACCAGGAAAAGAAGGAACAAGTGAAGGAATAAATGACTCATCACAAACACCAGAAGTAACAGAACCATCAATAGGAGATATAACAAATAATAATATTGGAGAATATATAGATTTAGGGAATAACATAATAGGAACAGAAAGCACAACAGATGATTGGAGAATTCTATATAAAGAAGGAAATACAGTATATGCAATTTTGGCAGATTATTTACCAGCAAGCCAAGTTCCAGAATCAGCAGGATTAAATACAAATCCAACAAGTTATACATATAGTGTATGGTCAGATACAGATAGAAACACTTTAATAAATGGATTAAAAAATGAAACAGCATGGAGTAGTTTTGCAAATGGAATAGCAGGAGCAACAGCAATAGGCTCACCAACAGCAGAATTATTAATGAGCAGTTATAATACAAAAAATAAAACAGAATTAGTATATACAGATAAGCCAAAATTAGATAGCCAAACAGAAGATTATGACTTATATGTACCACATCCAGAGCTAAATGGAATAGATAGCTGCTATGCATATTGGTTGACTTCAACTCCGCCTACTACTGATTCAAGAACGTTATGGCATATTTATGGTTCAGATGGCGAGATAAACCATATTTATGAATATTATTCAACATATCATCCAGGCTTAGGAATACGTCCTGTAGTTTCTATACCATCAAATATTTCATGTACTTATGCAGATGGAATTTGGACAGTAGAAAAATAAAGTTGAAATAACAAATTGGAATTGAAAAAATAAGATAATAAAAAAAACAAACAGTCAACTTTTTTTAGTTGACTGTTTGTTTTTATAGAAAATTAGCATTTTCTAAAGAATTATTTCTTATCAGAATTATCAGTATAAATATTTTCAATCCAATCAAAGTCATTACCAGATAAAGAAAGAACTTGATTTCTTCTACCAAATCCAATAATTGTATCTGGGCCAGAATGAAAATCACTACCGCCACCTATCAAAAGGTTATGTTGTTTTGCAAATTCGTACAGATAAGCTCTTTGTTCAAATGTATGAGCAGAATGAAATACTTCTATACCAGCGGTTTTTGACGTTGTTAAAACATAGTTTAAAAACGATAAAACATTATCTTTATTCTCATAAATATATAAGCAAGGATGTGCAACAATTGTAGTGCCACCATTTTCAAGAGCCATATTTGCTACATCAGTTACTAGTGGCAATTTTTTTGTAGTATCAATATAAAAATCACTACTAGGATGAATACAAAACTTTTTGAAAAATAATTTTGGGGAAGTATAAACGATTGGATGTGTTGCATCAAAAAAAGCTTTGTTTTCAGGATACTTTATTAAATCTTTACATAAGTATTCAGTAGCAAATATTCCTTTTGGCGTTTTCAAATTTTCAGAATGTTTTAGATGGTGTTTGTCACATTGCTTAATTAAGAATTGAAGTTGTTCATCTTGTGGAACCATTTCATAATGATATTGATTAATAAATGATTGTACATTTTCTGGGTTAGGACCATAGTAAATAAGTTCGATTGGAATGTATACACCAGTTGTTTGGTCTAAAATTTTACAACCAATTTCAGAACCTACAAAAACTTTTAAATCTCCTAAATCCTCTTTTGAAATTGATTTCAATTCATTTGAACATTCTAAGATTTTATTATGATCTGTAATGACAATTCGTTTCAAATTTGAATTTTGTGCAAATTTAATGATTTCTCTTAAAGTAAAAGAACCATCTGAATATTTTGTGTGAATATGATGATCATATTCGGTTTGATGTCCTAAAGATAAAAGTTCTTTTGCAGTGTTGATGTTTTGATTGAATAGCATAAATATTCCTCCCGTTGTCTTAGCTGAATTGAAAATGAGAATACTCATCTATAACATTGTTGTTAACATAAAACAATAATATTATATAATGAATTTATTTTATTGTCAAATTTATTTGCCATAATTTTCTTTAAAATAATAGTAATTTGTATTAACGATAACGCCATTATATTATATATTTAATAGTTGTAACATTATAGTATAATAATTTTAATGAAAAGTTGACATAAATTTAAGGATGTAATATAATAATCACCTAAGCTTTTTATAACATTATAATCATGGAGGTACAAAAAATGTATGCAATAATGAATGCTCCAGAGTTAGAATGGCTCAAAGGAAATGTAAATGGAACTCCAGAAGGTGAAAGTGTTTCTGAAATGGAATTCAAACGTACAAAATTAAGTTTAGATTTACTTAAATGGGTACTTGAAGGAGATTATGAACATTTCACAGAATGTCAGTCTGATGACGTAAAACTTACTAAAAAAAGTTTTGCTGAAATTCAGCAGTATACTCGTGGCACATTGAAAACTAATGCTGATGAATATGCTATGCAAGCATATTTAGTCATTAATGATTTAGGAAAGATTGTTTCTTTTGTAGAACAAATTGAAAGAGAATTAAAATTACAATCAGTAGATCATGATGAAATCTTATATGAAGGATTAAAGAAAAGGCCGGTATTATCTCCAACATTTTTAGCTCTTTCCGCTGAATACCAGCAGATTATTTTGGAAGGACTAAAAACAAAATTCAATATGGGACAATTTATTCAATCTGAAAACCTACCTGCAAATTTGTTACCTTTACAGGGAATTGATCCTAAAAGCTTAAATTTTTATATGCTTCATGTATTTTATGATATTGCTGGAGCAGCAGGCCATAATGTAAGTAATGGAAGTATTATTATTACTGAAAATTATTGGAAAAATTTTAAATTAGCTAATAATGCTATTAACTCTCTGATACGCAAAAATGAAACAGCACTAAATGCATATAATACATATCTAATTGAAAGAGCTAAAATACTTAAATTAGATTGTGTAAGTAAAGAAGATTTTGCAATTGTAAAAATATGCAATCTTATAAGGATTTATTCGCCAACAGATGCAAAGGAAGTTAAAAAAAGTTATATTAATCTTCCAGTTCAAGTTAAAGAAATGTTAACAAAAGAACTAACAAAAGATGGGATTAGTAATAAAGGAATACTGCTTTATTATGCTCCTGCATCATTATCAAATGCAGTTAACTTTTTTAAGAAGACTGGAAGTATGAAGCCTATAGATGATGCTATAAAGATTGTACTTCCAATTTTTGCTAATGTTTATGGATTAGCAAAAGCCAAAATCAATAAAAATGAAAATGAGTTTGGTGTATGTACAGTATTTATTGCAGATATTGCAGAAAAGGCAAAAAAACCTTTAGAATTAGAAAATTATAAATTCGTTTTTAAAGGTGTAAACAATGATTACAATGTAAAATGTGAATTTCTTGAAAAAATTAATGTGAAAATTACAGATAAATCAATTGTTTCTGGAAGCAATGTAGTTGCAGTAGCTATTGGCGGTGGTTCTGATATTATTCAGGCAACAATGGTAGGAAAATTTTTACTTAAAGGATGTAAAAATGTAATTTCTATTCGCACTGAAAAGACACAATCTCAAAATGAAAAAGGTGAAATGAATGAAGAAAGAAAAATTTCAAATCCTAAAGAAATTTTAGAAGATGAAGTTTATCTTTGTAATGAAGAAACTAATGGAGAAGGTAGATTTTTCGAAAATGTACCTTCTGAAATTGGAATAAACTCCTATTTGATTATTGATAAAGAAGATGGGAAATTATTTTCTAAAATTCAGACTGTTATTGAGCATATTAGTAAAAATACAGATGATGTTATTGATACTATTTTAGGTGTAGATACAGGTGGAGATTGCTTATATCCTATCGAAAAAGATGAAACAAATGCAGAAACAACTCCAGATCAGGATAGAAGAGGACTTGAAGCTATAGTACAGTTTGAAAAATTAGGTTTCAAAGTTTTTAATTGTATTGTTGCACCTGGAATTGATAGCCCAAATGGGGTTACAACTGAAATTTTGACTAAAGCTAATGCTGTTGCATATTTGCCAACTTTTAGTGAGAGTAAGAAAATACTTGAACTTTATTACAAATGGAATATGACTGGAAACGATGCCAAAAAATTTGGAAAGACATCATTAATATGGCAGTCAGCATTGAAAAAGAAAAGAGGATTTGTAACAGTTAATATTCCTTTAAAATGTGTTTTAAGTGAAAAGAATCCATGGATTCCAACAGTTACAATAACAGATATTTCTGAAATGATTATTTTTATGAAAACATCAGATTGTATTAAAGCAATTAGTATGTTTGAATAATATAAGCCCCATTGCATTAATTTGCAGTGGGGTTTTTGAGTTAAGATTATTGGAAAAGTAAAATATATTAATGTATTAATATAATATCACCTAAGCTGTGAAATGCAACACGTCAGATTTTAAATAAAATTTTGGAAAATACTTGAAAAAAATTTTACTATTTAGTATAATTTTAATAGAAAATTTAAGAGGGAGTAACTTGAAAATTACTAATCAACAATCTCGATTTATATCTGGTTAGTAACCTGTAAAGGAGTGAGACTTTTAAAGAAATAAACTATTTTTGAAGCTTATTTCTTTAAGAGTCTTATTTTATTTAGTAGAAAACTCCTCTGAACTTCTTAATAAATAAAGAATTATACAAACTTTGGTATGACTACTTGTGTTATATTATAGGAGATTTCTATATTATAAAGTCTTTGGGAAATTTTGTTAAAAAGTTAGAAAGGAAATAAAATATTGAGTACAGAAATTATTAATTTTAGAGCTACAGACGGAGTTCTAAATGATGGATATATAATAAAAAATAATTTTAAAAAAATCATAATTTCAATCCATGGAATGAGTAGTAATTGCTTTAAAGATAGAGATAAATCGATTGCTAAAAAAGCTTATGAAAATGGATTTGACTATTTTGCATTTAATAATCGTGGAAGCGAACTAGTAAAATATATCAGAAAAAATATAGATGAAAAGCAAATAAAGCTTTTGGGGGGAGCAACTTATGAAGATCCTATAGAATCTTATCATGATATAAAAGGAGCTATATTAAAAGCTATTGAACTTGGATATGAAGAAATTTATTTGCAAGGTCATAGTTTAGGAACTACAAAAATTGTTTACACATATAACAAATTAAAAAATGAAAATTCAGAATTAATTAAATATGTAAAAGGAATTATATTATTATCATTAATAGATATACCAAGAACTTTAAAAATATTCTTAACTACAAATTTTGAAAAAATCTTATCATTTGCAGAAAACAAAGAAGCCAAAAAAGAAATTTTAGATTTAATGCCAAAAGAAAGCTTTATCCATCCAGTAAGTGTAAAAACTTTTTTAAGATACGCTAAATATAATAAAGAAATTAATTTTGCGCAATATAGTAATAAAGATTACAATTTTGAAGAATTAAATAATATAGATATTCCATTATTTATGAGATGGGGAAACAATAATGAAATGATAGAACAACAAGCAGACGAATTAGTTGAAATTCTAAATAAAAAAATAATTAATAAAAATAAGGATATAAATTTTATTGATGGTGCAGATCATGGTTATAAAGGAAAAGAAGAAATCTTAGCAAATGAAATAATAAACTTCCTAAATAAAGGAGTTTAAATATGATTTAACAAGAATTTTAATATTGTTATTACAAATGAAAGAACTTCTGAAGATATTAACAATATTTTAAAAATATATTAAATAAAAAGGAGAGGAATTAAAATGGAAGAAAAGTGGTTTAATAAGTCAGTAAAAGAAACTGCAAAAGAACTTAAAACCGATGTTCAAAATGGATTATCTCAAGACGAAGTAAATAAACGTTATGAGAAATATGGACGTAATGAATTAAAGGCAAAACAAAAAAAATCTTTATTAGTTAAATTTTTAGAACAATTTAAAGATTTTATGATTATTGTTTTAATTATTGCTGCTGTAGTATCTGGAATTGTTGGCATACAACAAGGAGAAGGAATTACAGATACAATTATTATTTTAATAGTTGTTGTTGTAAATGCCATAATTGGTGTTGCTCAAGAAAATAAGGCTGAAAAATCTTTAGAGGCATTACAAAAATTGAGTAGTCATGTTGCTAAAGTAATGAGAGCTGGAAAACTACAAGTTGTACAATCAGCAGACTTAGTACCAGGAGATATTGTTGTATTAGATACTGGTGATTTCATTCCAGCAGATTTAAGAATTGTGGAAGCAATAAATTTAAAATCTCAAGAATCAGCTTTAACAGGAGAATCTGTTCCTGTAGACAAGATTTCAGATACAATTGAAGATGAAAGTGTGGGAATAGGAGATAGAAAAAATATGTTATTTTCTTCTAGCTTATTAACATATGGTAGAGGAAAAGGTATTGTTGTTGAAACTGGAATGAAAACTGAAGTTGGTAAAATTGCTGAAATGATAAGTGAAGTTGAAGATTCTGAAACACCACTTCAAAAAAAATTAAATGGGTTAGGAAAAACACTTGGTATTGCAGCACTTGCAATATGTGTAGTAATATTTATTGTTGGTATGCTTTATGGAAAAGCACCACTTAATATGTTTATGACAGCTGTTTCACTTGCTGTTGCAGCCATACCAGAAGGGTTAGCAGCAGTATCTACAATAGTTCTTGCTATTGGAGTTCAAAGAATGGTAAAAAGAAATGCTATTGTAAAAAAATTACCAGCTGTTGAAACTTTAGGAAGTGCATCAGTTATTTGTTCTGATAAAACAGGAACATTAACACAAAATAAAATGACTGTTAAAAAAATATTTACAAATGCTGAATTAGTAGACTTAGAAAAAGTTACAGAATTTAATGAAGAAAATACATTGTTATTCCAAGCAGAAATGCTTTGTAATGATACTAAAGTTGCAGAAGATGGAACATTAACAGGTGATCCAACAGAAACAGCTTTAATAGATATGGGGAATAAAGTAGGATTTAAACTTGAAAATTATCCAAGAGTTGCTGAATTACCATTTGATTCAGACAGAAAATTAATGACAACTGTACACAAAATTGGTGAACAATTCTATGTTTTCACAAAAGGTGGAGTTGATGAATTACTTACATGTTGTACTTCTTATCAAAAAAAAGGAGAAGTTTTATCAGATTTAAGCAATTACAAAGAAAGAATTCAAGAAGCTAATAAAACAATGGCTCAAAATGCATTAAGAGTATTAGCTGCAGCATACAAAGTTATAAATCATCCTTTAACAGATGAAGATATTCAAAAATTAGAAACAGGACTAACTTTTGTTGGTATGGTTGGAATGATAGATCCACCAAGAGAAGAAGCAAAAGAAGCTGTTAAAAAATGTATTTCAGCAGGAATAAAAACTGTTATGATTACAGGTGATCATAAAATAACAGCAACAGCTATAGCAAAAGAATTAGGAATTTTGAAAAATGAAAAAGAAGCTATAACTGGTAGTGAACTTGAAAAAATGACAGATGAAGAATTAACTAAAAAAGTTAAAAATATTTCAGTTTATGCTAGAGTTTCTCCAGAACATAAAGTACGTATAGTAAAAGCTTGGCAAGCAAATGGAGAAATAGTTGCTATGACAGGTGATGGTGTAAATGATGCACCAGCATTAAAGAAAGCAGATATTGGTTGTGCAATGGGTGTTGTAGGTACAGATGTTGCTAAAGAAGCAGCAGATGTTATTTTAACAGATGACAATTTTGCAACAGTAGTTTCTGCAGTTGAAGAAGGAAGAAGAATATATAACAATATTCTAAAAGCTATAGCATTTTTACTATCAAGTAATGTTGGGGAAATAGTAGTATTATTTTTAGCAATTCTATTAACACCAGTATTTGCAAGTCATTTTGGAATATCAAATGAATATATAAATTCGTTAGATGTTTTATTACCAGTGCAAATTTTATGGATAAATTTAGTTACAGATTCGCTTCCAGCATTAGCATTAGCTGTTGATCCAGCTGAAAAAGGAATTATGAAAAGGAAACCATTAAAAAACAAAGGTATATTTACAAAAGGTATGACATGGAGAATTATTTATCAAGGTGTTATGATAGGTTTACTTACATTATCAGCATTTATATTAGGATTAGCTACAACAGAGCCAATAGAAGGATTAACTTTAGTTGAAACCAAAATAGAAGTTGCTCAAACAATGGCATTTACAGTACTAGCACTTTCAGAACTAGTTCATGTATTTAATATTAGAAATAATAAAGAGTCAGTATTTAAATCAAATCCTTTTAATAATAGTAAATTGATTCTTGCAATATTTGTATCAGCATTATTGATGCTTACAGTTTTATTTGTTCCTGCATTAAGAGGAATATTTGGAATAGTAGTATTACCATTACACAAATTAGAAGAAACAATATTACTAGTATTTGCTCCATTAGTAATTGTTGAAATATTTAAACTTTTAAAAATAAATGGAACAAAAGATGAATAGAAGAAGTTGAAAATATTGTGAATATTTTATTTAATAAACTTTATTTAATATACTTTATAATTACAATTTTTATAGATATATAAAATGTCTTCAAGTTTACTTGAAGGCATTTTATTATTTGTAATTTATTGTTATATAATAGAAAAATATGCATAAAAATTAATTCTAATTGTCAAAAATCTATTAAAGTATTGAATTTTTGACAAAATATTATATAATAATATTGTTAGGAGAGATAGATTATGCTATATGGAATGGAAGATTATGAAGAAGAATTTAATCTTGCAAAAAAAAATAAATTAAATATAAAAAAAGTAAGTCTTGTTATACTAATTATAGTTATTTTATTTATTGTAGTATTGTCTACTGGTAGTATCATAAAAAGCTATAAAAAAGAAGCAAGCTTAGATAAAGAGAATACTCAAAATATTAATGAAAATAATGTGGAAACAATTTCAGAAAAAAATATTAAAAAGAGCAGTAAAAATGAAATAGAATATAATGGAACACATATGCAAATTCCTATACATGATATGGAAAGTATAAATAAAACTACTATGCCTGTTTTTAATGAAAATGCTCCCAATTTAATAAAAGATATATATTATTCTGAAGAAAAACAAGTATATTTAACTTTTGATGATGGACCATCCAAAGATGTAACACCACAAATTTTAGATATATTAAAAGAAAATGATGTAAAAGCAACATTTTTTGTTCTTGGAGCAAGAGTCCAACTATATCCAAATACTTTAAAAAGAGAATTTGAAGAGGGACACTATATAGCCAATCATGGATATTCACATAAATATTCTCAAATATATGAAAGTAAAGACACAGTTTTTCAAGAATTTATAGAGTGTGAAAATAGTATAAAAAATGCTTTAGGAAATCCAGATTATAACTCATATCTATTTAGATTTCCAGGAGGATCTAGTGGAGGACATTATGAAAATATAAAAGCAGAAGCAAGAGAGCTTTTTAGAAACTATGGTATTGCATATACAAATTGGAATTGTTTAACAGGAGATGCTGAAAACAAGAAAACAAAAGAAGCCTGTATGCAAGAGATGTTAGAAACAAAGAGAAATCAAAACAGTATAGTTTTACTTATGCATGACGCAAATGATAAACAACAAACAGTAGAAACTCTTCCAGATATAATTCAATATTATAAAAATGAGGGGTATACATTTAAGAACTTTTACGAAATATTTAAATAAAATATGTGGATAATTTAGTAAAATTCATGTTTACTGAATTATCCATTTTTGTTATTTAGTAGGAAAGTGCTTAGCAGTTCCTATTAAATAACAGCTTCGCTAATTTTTGCACACGATTTTGTACAACAAAATCGGCACTTCGAACAAATACGTGGACGATTTAGTAAATTTTTGTATTTTGTAATTATCATATAATCTACGTTTGTTCTATAATAGCAAATTATAGGTTTAAAATAGATATGTCACATGTAAATTGAAAATAAAATATTGAAAG